>NZ_CP029550.1:4415833-4740000 GCF_003173715.1 Methylobacterium durans
TGGCCTGGGCGAGGTTGTCGAGGGTGAGGGCCTCCTTGGCCATGCAGATGTTGCCGGAGGGGTCCGCCGAGGTGCCGCGGATGAAGGCCACGTCGATCTTGGTCGCCGTGTAGAACAGCCACTCCTCGCCATCGACCTCGACGAGCTTGACGATGTCGTCGGTCGTCACCGTGTTGACGCGCCCGCCGCCGTGGCGCGGATCGACGTAGGTCTTGAGGCCGACCTTCGAGAACAGGCCCGGCTGGCCCGCCGCGCAGGCCCGGTAGAGCTGCGAGATGACGCCCTGCGGCAGGTTGTAGCCGATGATCCGGTTCTCCTGCGCGGCCTGGGCGACCTTCGGCATCCGGCCGAAATTCGCGGCGATGACCCGGCGCAGCAGGCCGTCATGGTGCAGGCGGCCGGTGCCGAGACCTTTGCTGTCGCCCGCACCCGCCGTCATGATGAGCGTGAGGTCGCGCGGGCCGTTCGTCTCGACGAAGCGCTTCTCCAGCGCCGCGTGCAGCGCCTCCGGGATGCAGCTCTGCACGAAGCCCGTCGTCGTGACGACGTCGCCGTTGCGGATGAGCGCGATCGCCTCGTCCGCCGTGATGACCTTGTTCTTCTTCATCGGCGTTCCGTTTCCTTCCCTGGCCTCCGCTGAGAGGGAGGCTCCGGCCTGGGCGTCCGGCGGGGGCTTCTGCCGAGCCCCTCTCTCCGCCGAGCGATCCGCGCGGGGACCGGCGCTGCGCGTGTCAGGCCGGCTCGGCCGGTACCGAAACACGGGAATACGTGCACGGGACCGGGTCGGTGTTCGCTGCTCTCAAGATAATTCGAAGCGCGGATCTGGCAAACGAAGTAATTTTTCGGCCCGCCTCAACGAAACTTATCGGCGTCCGGCATCCGGGCAGTATTTTGCATTCGGTATTCCATCGCCCGAGAAGGCGTCAGGGCGCGGAGGCGAAGGTCCAGTCAGACAGGACGGTCGGCAGCGCCATGCGCGCGATGTCGAGGCCGCAGGAGGGCTTGTGGGTGGCGCCCTGGATCAGGCGCATCAGCGCGGCCTCGGCGGTGTCCGAACTGCCCAGCGGCTGGTTCTCGTAGAACACGACGTAGCTGTCGCGGCCGGCCAGACGGATCATCTCGATCCGGAACGAACCCTGCTGCGTGTCGCAGAGCCAGTATCCGCGCATGTCGCGCTCCTCGCAGCGGCCGCTCCAGTCCGGCCTTGTTGGCGCGGATCATGCGGCAGCCTGCGCGGCCCTGTCCAGATCCTACGTAGCGGACGGGCCGGCCCCGCGCCGGGTCGGAATTGAATTCTTGGCCGCGAACGCGATCGCGCGGGATTAGGCGCGCCCCGCCGCGCGTTCAATCCATAGTCCTTCATAGGATCCTGATCGCACTTCAGCCCGCCCGGCCGTCAGGCCGCGGCGGGCTTTTTCTCGGCGCGTCAGGAGATCATCGCGAAGATCCCGACCGCGACGCCGGCCCCGGCGAGGGCGATGCCGAGGAGCGTGACGCTGCTGAGTTGATCGACGGTGTTGACGCTCTGACCCTGGCGGTGGGCGGGATCGTTGGCGGTCATGCGGCTCTCCCTGCGGCTCTGCGGATTGACCGCAGGCCAACGCGCGAGGCGGGCGAAGGATCACGAGAGCGCTCGGGGCCTGCCCCTCACGGCCATATCTGGCAGGCGGAGCGGGCGATGACGGGCGCGAAGGCGTTGAGCAAGGTCCGGTCGAGCTGTCCACGCATGTCCGTCATGATGCGTACCGCCTCCGTCACGGAGAGCGGCGCCCGGTAGGCCCGGCGCTCGGTGAGCGCCGAGAAGATGTCGCAGATCGCCACGAGACGCACGAGATCGGAGATCTGCGCTCCGGCGAGGCCGTCCGGATAGCCGCTGCCGTCGAGCTTCTCGTGGTGATGGCGCACGACGTCGATGATTTCGGGCTCGACGTCGCCCTGCGCGCGCAGCAGGTCGGCGCCAAGGATGGCGTGGCTGCGCATCAGCGCGGTCTCCTCGGCGGAGAGGCCGTTCGGCTTGTTCAGGATCGAGGCCGGGATGCGGGACTTGCCGATGTCGTGCAGCAGGGCGGCCTTGGTCAGCCGGCGGTGGTCCGCCTCAGGGAGCCCGATCTCCGTTCCGAAGGCTGCCGCGTAGCCCGCGACGCTCAGCGTGTGCTGATAGACCTGCGCGTCGTGGCGCCAGACCACGTCGAGCCAGTCCCGGATCCCGGCCTCGGAGACGGCGGCGAGCACCGTCTCGGTGCCCCGGTCGGCCTCCGCGTCGCGCAGGCGCCGGTCGGCCGAGGCCTGGAAGAACAGGTCGGTCACGATCCCGGTCGCGACCTCGGCCCGCTGGTTCAGGCGTCGCGTGCGGGCGGCCGCGGCACGGGCCGCGCCGTCGATCATCTCGAGGACCTTGGCGAGAATGGTCTCCCGCGGCGTCGCGGCCGGCAACACCGCCTGCGCCCCGAACGAATCCGCGGCGCCAGCATCGTCCCGCGAGGCACCGGTCAGCAGGAGAGTCGGCACGGGACGCTCGCGCAGGCGCACGGCGAGCGCTTCGGTCACCGCGGCCGTCGCGGTCCGGGGAGTGTCGAGATCGACGACGACGGCGAGCGGACGCTTCGGCGGCAGCCCCGCCCCGAAATCCAGGCAGGTGCAGGCCACCACCCGCTCGATCCCGCGGGCCAGGCCCGCCGCCGGCCCGGGACGGTCGCTGAGGATCAGAACGAAGGCATCCTGCAACATGCGAAGACAGTTCCGGCGCGGGCCCGGCAGGATGTCGGCGCGTCACCCGAAGGTAAAGGATCCGCTGATGCTACACGAAGAAGTGTAAGGGATTTCTTCTCGATTCCCGATGTCCGACCCCGCCCGGGACGGAGCGGGCATCCTGTGATTCAAGGACCGTTAGCGAAGATCGGCGATCCTGCCCGGCATGAGCGATCTGCCCTTGACCGTCGACCTCGCCGGCGACGCCTTCATCTTCCCGGCCGCCTCCGCGACCGTGGCGACCGTTCTCCGGCCCGCGCCAATGCCGCGACCGCCCGAACCCGCACGCGGGCGCAAGCCCGGGCGCTGGCTCCTGTGGCTGATCGGCGTCCAGATCGCGGCCAGCGTCTGCCTGACGACCTACGTCGCCTACGCGATGGCGCCCGCCCTGGCGCGGCCGCTGCCGGAGGCGGCGATCTACGCGCTCCGCCTCGGCGCCGAGACGTCGGAACCGCTCCCAGCCGCCCTCAACGACGGCTTCCGCCTGCGGCTGAGCTTCCACGAAGCGGCCGAGTAGACGTCGACCCGCCGGGGCAAGTTGATCGTGGCCGGCACGAGCCGGCAGGCGGCGGCAGCCATGCCGCGCGGCGGAGCGCCGGTGCCGAGACCCTGAGGCCGGGCTGGCCCGGACGGGGCATGCCCGTCCCGCCGAGCCCCGCCGAGTTCAGGCCGCCTCTTCCCGGCTGCCGAGGCGCTTGTCGAGATAGGTGTCGACCGTCTGGGTCAACTCGTCGACCTTGCCGTCGAAGAAATGGTTGGCCCCCTCGACCATCTGGTGCTCGATGATGACGCCCTTCTGCGTCTTCACCTTCTCGATGACCGGCATCACCTCACGGGCCGGGGCGACGCGATCCTCCGAGCCGTGCACGAACAGGCCGGAGGAGGGGCAGGGCGCCAGGAACGTGAAATCGTAGCGATTCGCCATCGCGGCGATCGAGATGAAGCCCTCGATCTCCGGGCGGCGCATCAGGAGCTGCATGCCGATCCAGGAGCCGAACGAGACCCCCGCGATCCAGCAGGACTTCGCCTCCGGGTTGACGGACTGCACCCAGTCGAGGGCGGCGGCCGCGTCGGAGAGCTCGCCCGACCCGTGGTCGAAGGAGCCCTGGCTGCGCCCGACGCCGCGGAAATTGAAGCGGAGCGCCGCGAAGCCGCGGTTCGCGAACGTGTAGAACAGATTGTAGACGATCTGGTTGTTCATCGTGCCGCCGAATTGCGGGTGCGGATGCAGCACGATGGCGATCGGCGCCCCCTTCTTCTTCGGGGCCTGGTAACGGCCTTCGAGGCGGCCTGCCGGGCCGTTGAAGATCACTTCGGGCATGGTACTCCCATCTCCTCTCGGCGGCCTCGAAGGCCCGGCCGAAATCTCAGGCCGTCGCGACGGCTCCGCCGCGGAGCCTTGACTCAGGTCGAGACACACTTACAAGCGCTCTTAGAATGGTTCTAGACGATTAGAATCATTCTAAAGAACCCTGCACGATACGTTTCGTCCCGGTCGTCTCCCTGCAGCCGGCCGCCTGGAATGCGTGTCGTGCGCGCGCCTTAGCATGATGTCGGGGGGCGAAAGCAAGGAAATGTCGGTGCTCGGTCCGAAGGCTCTGTCGGCACGCTCATGAAGGCGACACGCGCGTACCTCGATCACAACGCGACCTCGCCGGTTCGTCCGGAGGTGTCGGCGGCGGTCGTGCGCGCGCTGGAATTGCCGGGCAACCCGTCCTCGGTCCACGCTGAGGGCCGCGCGGCCCGCGCCATGCTGGAGGCGGCCCGCGAGCAGGTGGCCGGCCTCGTCGGCGCGACGGCCGCGAATGTCGTGTTCACCAGCGGCGGCACGGAGGCGGCCAACGCGGTCCTCTCGGGCGCGCTTCGCCGCACGGGGCTTCCGGCACCGACCCGTCTCCTGATCGGGGCGACCGAGCATCCCTGCGTCGCGGCAGGCCATCGCTTTCCGTCGGAGGCCGTCGAAGTCCTGCCGGTCGAGCCGTCCGGCCTGATCGATCTCGCGGCGATGGAGGCGCAGCTCTCCGCCCTCGGCGACGAGGCCGTGCTGATCTCGGTCCACGCCGCCAACAACGAGACGGGCGTCGTGCAGCCGCTCGCCGAGATCGTGGCGCTGGCCCGCCGCCACGGCCGGGCGCTCGTCCACAGCGACGCGGTCCAGGCCGCCGGCAAGATCGCGCTCGATCTCGGCGCCCTCGGCCTCGATGCGCTGACGATCTCGGGCCACAAGTTCGGTGCGCCGAAGGGCGTCGGCGCCCTCGCGCTGGCCGATGGCGCCGGCCTCGACGCGGCCTTCGTGCGCGGCGGCGGGCAGGAGGGGCGTCGCCGCTGCGGCACCGAGAACCTGCCCGGTCTGGTCGGGATGGGCCGGGCCGCGGAGATCGCCGGAACGACTCTTGCGAGCGAGGCTGCGCGGCTCGGTCGCCTGCGCGACAGGATCGAGACGGCCGTGCGCGCGCGGGCTCCAGAGGCGGTTGTCTTCGGCGACGGCGCGCCGCGCCTTCCGAACACGCTGTGCTTCGCGGTGCCGGGGCTCGAGGCGGCGACCGCTCTGATGGCGCTCGACCTCGCGGGGGTCGCCGTGTCGTCGGGCTCGGCCTGCGCCTCGGGCAAGGTGGCGCGCTCGCCCGTCCTCGCGGCGATGGGGGTCAGCCCTGCGCTGGCTGCAGGGGCGCTGCGCGTGAGTTTGGGCTGGAACACGGTTGAAAGCGACGGGGTCCGCTTCCTCGAAGCCTTCGAACGCGCGGTTTCGTCCCTATATAAGCGGCAAGGGAGAGCGGCCTGATGCGAGCCGTCCCGCGCCATCTCGAAAAACCCCCGGCCCTTGACGCCGGTGTCGGTAGGAGAAGCTAATGCCTGCAGTGCAGGACACCGTCGATCGCGTTCGCGCCATCGACGTCGATCAGTACAAGTACGGGTTCGAGACCACGATCGAGATGGAGAAGTCCGAGAAGGGCATCTCCGAGGACGTGATCCGTTTCATCTCGGCCAAGAAGAACGAGCCCGCTTGGATGCTCGAGTGGCGCCTCGACGCCTATAAGCGCTGGCAGACGATGAAGGAGCCGGATTGGGCGCGCGTCTCCTACGACAAGATCGACTACAACGACATCTACTATTACGCGGCCCCGAAGCGTCAGGCGGCCCAGTCGCTCGACGAGATCGACCCCGAGATCCTCGCCACCTACGAGAAGCTCGGCATCCCGCTGCGTGAGGTCGAGGTGCTTGAGGGGATCGCGCCGGAGCGGCGCGTGGCCGTCGACGCCGTCTTCGATAGCGTGTCGGTCGCCACCACCTTCAAGGCGGAGCTTCAGAAGGCCGGCGTGATCTTCATGCCGATCTCCGAGGCCGTTCGCGAGTATCCGGAGCTGGTGCAGAAGTACCTCGGCTCGGTGGTGCCCGTGACCGACAACTTCTTCGCGACGCTGAACTCGGCCGTGTTCTCGGATGGCTCGTTCGTCTACATCCCGCCGGGCGTGCGCTGCCCGATGGAGCTGTCGACCTACTTCCGCATCAACGAGCGTGACACGGGGCAGTTCGAGCGCACGCTGATCATCGCCGACAAGGGCAGCTACGTCTCGTATCTGGAGGGCTGCACCGCCCCGAAGCGGGACGACAACCAGCTCCACGCGGCGGTCGTCGAGCTTGTCGCCCTGGATGATGCCGAGATCAAGTACTCGACGGTCCAGAACTGGTACCCGGGCGATGCCCAGGGCAAGGGCGGCATCTACAACTTCGTGACGAAGCGCGGCGATTGCCGCGGCGCCCGCTCGAAGATCTCCTGGACGCAGGTCGAGACCGGATCGGCGATCACCTGGAAGTACCCGTCCTGCATCCTGCGTGGTGACGATTCCCGCGGCGAGTTCTACTCGATCGCAGTGTCGAACGGCATGCAGCAGGTCGATTCCGGCACGAAGATGATCCATCTCGGCAAGAACACGACCAGCCGGATCATCTCGAAGGGCATCTCGGCGGGGCGCTCGCAGAACACCTACCGGGGCCTCGTCTCGGCCCACAAGAAGGCCAAGGGCGCCCGCAATTTCACGAATTGCGACAGCCTGCTGATCGGCGACCAGTGCGGGGCGCACACCGTGCCCTACATCGAGTCGAAGAACGCGTCCGCGGTGTTCGAGCACGAGGCCACGACCTCGAAGATCTCCGAGGACCAGAAGTTCTACTGCCTGCAGCGCGGGCTCTCCGAGGAGGAGGCGACCGCGCTGATCGTCAACGGCTTCGTCCGGGATGTGCTGCAGCAGCTGCCGATGGAGTTCGCCGTCGAGGCCCAGAAGCTGATCTCGATCAGCCTGGAAGGCTCGGTCGGCTAGACGGGCCCGAGATCGATGCCTCGCGGGATCCACCCGCGCGGCACCTACTCGCCCGTGTTCGTATTTCTGACTTTCGGAACTGACTATGCTTGAGATCAAGAACCTCGTCGTGCAGATCGAGGACAACCGCATCCTCAACGGGCTCGACCTCACCGTGAAGGACGGCGAGGTCGCCGCCATCATGGGGCCGAACGGGTCGGGCAAGTCGACCCTGTCCTACGTCATCGCCGGCAAGGAGGATTACGAGGTCCTCGACGGCGAGATCCTGCTCAACGGCGAGAACATCCTGGAGATGGCCCCCGACGAGCGCGCCGCGGCCGGCATCTTCCTCGCCTTCCAGTACCCGCTGGAGATCCCCGGCGTCGGCACGATGACCTTCCTCAAGGCCTGCCTCAACGCGCAGCGCAAGGCGCGCGGCGAGGCCGAGCTCTCGACGCCCGACTTTATTCGCCAGGTGAACAAGGCCGCCGACACGCTCGAGATCAACAAGGAGATGCTCAAGCGCGCCCTCAACGTCGGCTTCTCGGGCGGCGAGAAGAAGCGCATGGAGATCCTCCAGATGGCGCTGCTGCAGCCGCAATTCTGCGTCCTCGACGAGACCGATTCCGGCCTCGACATCGACGCGCTGCGCATCGTCTCCGAGGGCGTGAACGCGCTGCGCGCGGAAGGCCGCTCCTTCCTCGTCATCACGCACTACCAGCGGCTCCTGAACCACATCGTGCCCGACACCGTGCACGTCATGTCCCAGGGGCGGATCGTGAAGTCCGGCGGCAAGGAGCTTGCCCTCGAGCTGGAGGCTTCGGGCTACGCCGAGTACCGCGCGAGCGAGGCGGCCTGAGCCATGGCAGACGTCACCAATCTTCGCACCCCGGCCGAGAGCGGTCTCTCGAAGCTGTTCGAGGTCGCCCGCATGAAGTTCCCGACGGGCGTATCGATCGCCCGTGAGGAGGCGTTCCGCTACTTCGAGGCGATGGGCCTGCCGAGCCGACGGGTCGAGGCCTTCAAGTACACGGACCTGCGCGCCGCCCTGAAGGAGGCCGCTCCGCCCGCCGACGCGCCCGCCGCCGCGACGGCGAGGGAGGCAATCGGCGCGGCCAAGGGCTTCGCAGGTATCGAGGCCGTCCGCCTCGCCTTCGTGAACGGCCATCTCGTGGCCGAGGCGTCGGATCTCGGCCACGTGCCGCAGGGCGTCACCGTCACGCCCCTGAACGAGGCGCTCGCCGCCAACGACCCGCTCCTCGCATCCCTCGCTCCAGTCGCCCAGAGCCGCGAGAACCCGATCTATCAGCTCAACGCCGCCTTCATGGCGGACGGCCTGCTGGTTCGGGTCGCGGCGGGCGCCAAGGTCGCGGCCCCGCTGCATCTGCGCTTCGTCGGCACGGGCGCGGAGGCTTTCTCCACGGCGACTCGCGTGCTCGTGGTGCTCGAAGCCGATGCTGAGCTGATGGTGCTCGAATCGCACGAGGGCCCGGACGGCGTCGCCTACCAGCCGAACGATGCCCTCGACGTCGTGATCGGCGATCGGGCCCGCTTCCATCACAGCCGCCTCAACGGCGAGGGCCGCGAGGCCATCGCGCTCTCGACGATCTCTGCCCGGCTCGGCGCGGGCTCGCACATCGAGACCGTCAACGTCGTGACCGGCGCGGTGCTGTCGCGCCACCAGATCTACCTGCACTTTGCGGGCGAGGATGCGACCGCGACCGTGAACGGCGCCACGATGCTCGGCGACGGCCAACTCGCCGACTCCACGCTGCTCGCCGATCACGCGGCGGTCGGCGGCGTCAGCCGCGAGTTGTTCAAGACCGTGATCGACGGCGACGCGACCGGCGTGTTCCAGGGCAAGATCATCGTCGAGCAGATCGCCCAGAAGACCGACGGCAAGATGAAGTCCGACTGCCTCCTCCTCAAGGACGAGGGGCAGATGATGAACAAGCCGGAGCTCGAGATCTTCGCCGACGACGTCGCTTGCGGCCACGGCGCCACCTGCGGCGCGCCGGACGCGGATCTCCTCTTCTACCTGATGGCCCGCGGCCTGCCGCGACCGGAAGCCGAGAGCCTGCTGGTCCAGGCCTTCCTCGGGGAGGCGCTGGAATCGGTCACCCACGCGGGTGCCCGCGAGGCGATGATCGGCACGGTCGAGACCTGGCTGGCCGAGCGGAGCTGAGCGACGGACCCCTTCCTCCCTCGCGGGGAAGGGGTACCTCGCGCCACGCGGAAAGTTTCATGAACGCACCCGTCCTTCAGACTCCCTACGACGTCGAGGCGATCCGGAAGGAATTCCCGATCCTGTCCGAGACGGTCTACGGCAAGCCGCTCGTCTACCTCGACAACGCGGCCTCCGCGCAGAAGCCGCGGGCCGTGATCGACGCGATGGTCGCTTGCATGGAGACGGGCTACGCGAACGTCCATCGCGGCCTGCACTTCATGGCGAACGCGGCGACCGAGGGGTTCGAGGGCGCCCGCGAGACGACGCGGCAGTTCCTGAATGCGGCCTCGACGGACGAGATCATCTTCACCCGCAACGCCACCGAGGCCTACAATCTCGTGGCGAGCTCGATGGGCTGGGCCGGGCTGATCGGGGAGGGTGACGAAATCATCCTCTCGATCATGGAGCACCACTCGAACATCGTGCCCTGGCACTTCCTGCGCGAGCGCCGGGGCGCCGTGATCAAGTGGGTGCCGGTGGACGACGACGGCAACTTTTTGGTCGAGGAATACGAGAAGCTGTTCTCGCCCCGCACCAAGATGGTCGCGGTCACCCACATGTCGAACGTGCTCGGCACGGTGACTCCGGCCGAGGAGATCGTGCGCATCGCCCACGCCCACGGCGTGCCGGTGCTGCTCGACGGGGCGCAGAGCGCGGTTCACCGCGAGGTCGACGTGCGGGCGCTCGACTGCGACTTCTACGTCTTCACCGGGCACAAGGTGTACGGGCCGACCGGCATCGGCGTTCTCTATGGCAAGCGGGAATGGCTGGAGCGGCTGCCCCCCTACCAGGGCGGCGGCGAGATGATCCGCACCGTCACCGAGGACGCGATCACCTACAACGACCCCCCTCACCGCTTCGAGGCCGGCACGCCGGCGATCGTCGAGGCCGTGGGGCTCGGGGCGGCCCTCGAATTCATGATGGGCATCGGGCGCGAGCGGATCGCGGCCCACGAGGCCATGCTCACCGCCTATGCTCAGGAGCGCCTGGGGTCGATGAATTCCGTGCGCCTCATTGGCACGGCGCGAGACAAGGGCGGCGTCATCGCCTTCGAGATGAAGGGCGCGCACGCCCACGACATCGCCACCGTCATCGATCGCCAGGGCGTCGCGGTGCGTGCCGGCACCCACTGCGCCATGCCGCTCCTCAACCGGTTCGGCGTCACCTCGACCTGCCGCGCCTCCTTCGGCCTCTACAACACGCGAGCCGAAATCGATGCGCTCGTCGCGGCGCTGGCCAAGGCCGAGATGCTGTTCGCCTGAAAGGTCCACTGATGTCCGACGCAACGATCACCGGCGGCACCAACGCCCCCGCGGTGGCGGCCGCCTCCGCCATTCCGCCGGAGGAGCTCGACCGCCTCACCGACGACATCGTGGCGGCACTCAAATCCGTCTACGACCCCGAGATCCCGGCCGACATCTACGAGCTCGGCCTCATCTACAGGGTCGACATTGCCGACGACCGGACGGTGTCGATCGACATGACGCTCACCGCACCAGGCTGCCCGGTGGCGGGCGAGATGCCGGGCTGGGTCGAGAACGCCGTCTCGGCCGTCCCCGGCGTGCAATCCTGCACCGTGACGATGGTGTTCGACCCGCCGTGGGACCAGAGCCGCATGTCCGACGAGGCCCGCGTCGCCCTCGACATGTGGTAGGGGGCGGTAGATTCACCGCCAACGGGATCTTATCTTCCGTACGTGCACAAGAATCCCTCACCCGCCCGGGCCTTGAACCCGGCTGCCGGAGAGCACGCGATGTCATCAGGTTTCAAGGTCATGTCGCTCACCGACGCGGCGGCAGGCCGGATCAAGGCGATCATCGCCGACGCGGACCGTCCAATCGCCGGCCTGCGGGTCGGCGTGAAGAACGGCGGCTGCGCCGGCATGTCCTACACGATGGAGTACGCGGAAGCGCGCAAGCCCGGCGAGGACATGATCGAGGACAAGGGCGTGACCGTCTTCATCGATCCCAAGGCGGTGCTGTTCCTGCTCGGCACCGAGATGGATTTCCAGACGAACAAGCTGTCCGCGCAGTTCGTCTTCAACAACCCGAACCAGACTTCCGCCTGCGGCTGCGGCGAGTCCGTCGCGATCACGCCGGCAAACCCCGAGGCGCTGCGCGCCACGGCCTGAGGCTTCGGCCCTCAGGCTACCCGGGACAGATCCGAGATCGGGGTGCGGTCGTCGACGCAGCGGTTGCGGCCGCCGCGCTTGGCCGCGAACATGCACAGGTCCGCGCGCTCGAGCAGGGAGACGGGCGTGTCGCCCGCCCGGTAAGCGGCGATGCCGAGCGAGACGGTGACCTTGCCGAGCGACTCGCCCGTCGAGCGCTTGACGAGCTCGCGACCCATCACGCTCGTGCGCACGGCCTCCGCGACGGCGCGGGCCGCATCAAGATCGGTGTCGGGCAGGAGGATGCCGAATTCCTCGCCGCCGAAGCGCGAGAGATTGGCGTTCACGCGCACCTGCTCGCGCATGACGATGGCAACGAGGCGCAACACCTGGTCGCCGGTGAGGTGACCGTAGAGGTCGTTGAAGCGCTTGAAGAAGTCGATGTCGAGGACGATCAGGCTCGACGTCACCGGCCGGCTCGCCGCCGTCTCGACGGTCTTGGCCAGCATCTCCTCGAAATGCTTTCGGTTCGAGAGACCGGTGAGCGGATCGGTGAGGCTCTCGATGCGGGTCGCCTCCAGCGTCTCGCGCAGGGTCTCGATCTCGGAGCGGCTCTCGCGCATGCGCGCCTCGAGCGTCCGATTGTTGGCCGCGACCTCGCGGGTGGTTGTCACAAGGGAGGCCACGATCTCGCGGATCCGCACGCGATTGAGGGCCGCGCCGGCAAGGTCGTGGGAGAACGCCCGCAGCGACTCGCCGTATTGCGCGGTCGAGCCGAGCGAGAGATCGATCATCTCGGTGATGCTCTCGATCTCGGCGAGCACGCTGGCGCTCATCTTCTCGGCCGCCATCGAGAGCCGGCGGCCGTCGATGTAGGTGTCGTAGAGGGAGTCGATGTCGCTGTCGCAGAGGCAACCGTTCTGCGCGGTCAGGCGCTTGATCGCGTCGTTCATCAGCGGCTGCGCGCCCGATACGTACGTGTACCAGACTGTGTAGGCTCGCGGCGTCGCCGAGGAGCCGTAATCACGCATCAGGTCGTTCGCCCGCTGGCACAGCGCGAAGGTCCGGTCGCGGTCGTTGTGGCTCCCTTCGCTCATCCCAACCCGATCCCCTCCGCGGCGTCACCGACCTGTCGGCCGGTGTGTGCCGGAGAAGATGCATCCGCGAGGATGGATGGACGGTTAAGCCGACGCGAACGGATCGACGCGCCGCGGCTGTTATTTGCGCTTCTTGACGAGTGCCGGACGCAGCAGGAAGGCCGGCACGTGCTCGCCGAGGCCCATCGGCGTCCCGGCATCGTCCTCCTCGTGCCGGCGGCGACCGCGACCGCCGCGCTCGTCGGGCCCACGCTCGGGCCGCTGGCGCGACGGAGCAGGCGAGACCTGAGCGGGCGAGACCGGCGCGGCGTCGCGCGGGGGCGCCCCGTTCTCCATCGGCTCGCTGCGAGCCCGCTCGGCACCGCTCCGGCGGGATGGCGCGGGCCGGCCCTCGCCGGAAGTGCCCCGGCGGCCCCGGCGGGCCCCGTCGACACTCCGGCCGCGATGGCGGGTTCGCCCGTCCGATTCCCCGTCGGAGGCCGGCAGCGAGGCGAGGTCGCCGTCGAACCAGGGAATCGGCTGGCCGATCAGGGACTCGATCGCCTGTAGAGAGCGGTCGTCGCCGCGGCTGACGAGCGTGAAGGCGTGGCCCTCGCGGCCCGCGCGGCCGGTGCGGCCGATCCGGTGGACGTAATCCTCCGGATGATGCGGCACGTCGAAGTTGAAGACGTGGCTGACGGCCGGGATGTCGAGGCCGCGCGCGGCCACGTCGCTCGCCACGAGGAGCGGCGTGTCTCCGCTGCGGAACCCGTCCAGCGCCGCCATGCGGGCGCGCTGATCCATGTCGCCGTGCAGGGCCGCCGCGTTGAAGCCATGCTTCGCGAGCGACTTCTGCAACTGCGCGACGTCGCGCTTGCGGTTGCAGAAGATGATCCCGTTCTTGAGTTCGCCCTCGCCGCGGATCAGACCGCGCAGACGCTCGCGCTTCTCGTGGCCCTCGCCGCCCGTCGCGACGAGCCGCTGCACGATCGTCGTCGCGGTCGAGGCCGGGCGCGCGACCTCGACCCGCTGCGGATTGTGCAGGAACATGTCGGCGAGCCGCTCGATCTCGGGCGGCATCGTCGCCGAGAAGAACAGGGTCTGGCGCGTGAAGGGCACCATCTTCACGATGCGCTCGATGTCCGGGATGAAGCCCATGTCGAGCATCCGGTCGGCCTCATCGATGACGAGCAGTTCGACGCCGGTGAGGAGAAGCTTGCCGCGCTCGAAATGGTCGAGGAGGCGACCCGGCGTCGCGATCAGCACGTCGGTGCCGCGGGTCAGCTTCGCGTCCTGATCGGCGAAGGAGACGCCGCCGATGATCAGGGCGACGTTGAGCTTGTGGTTCGTGCCGTAGCGCTCGAAATTCTCCTCGACCTGCGCCGCGAGTTCGCGGGTCGGCTCCAGGATCAGCGTGCGGGGCATGCGGGCCCGGGCACGGCCGGTCTCCAGCATCGTCAGCATCGGCAGGGTGAAGGCCGCCGTCTTGCCGGTTCCGGTCTGCGCGATGCCAAGCACGTCCCGGCGCGCGAGAACGTGGGGAATGGCCTGCGATTGGATGGGAGTCGGTTGGGTATAGCCGGCGGCGGTGACGGCCTGGAGGACCTTGTCGCTCAATCCGAGATCGGCAAATGACATCTTCTTTTGAGAACCGTTGCGCGCGGGAAGGTCGCCGGCCGGCGCGGAGGAGATCGTCGCGGCAACGGCAATGACGGCTGTCTCGTTTCCCGACCCGCCGCGCATGCGAGTGCCGGCACACTTAGAGTGTTGGCGCGGCTTGTCAATCTGAGATCCGGGCCGGAATGCCCTTCGGCCGTGCGGGCGGATCGTTCAGTGCGCGCTGCCCCGAATCCGGCCGGCCAGGGCGCAGGGGTCGAGGGTGACAGCGCGCGCGCCGCCCCCGATCGAGCCCGTGGTCTCGGGCTCCGGCAGCGCCGCCGCGACGGCGACGCGGCGTTCCGATGCGCCGTGGTAGCGTGAGAGATACTGAGCCGCCGCGCATCCGAGGACCAGCGTCACGGCGGCGACGCGCAGAGCCCAGGCGAGGAGGGGAGAGCGGGAGCCGGCTTCGGGCGAGGAGTCGGAGGCGCGCATCGGCTCGGGAGCTGGCTTGGCGAGGCCGGCCGCGCGGGACGCGCAACCTGCGACCGGGAGACTTTCACGGACAGGGTTAAGAGAGCCCTACCGGCTCATCTCGTGCTGACGAGGATGCATCCTGAACTAAAACGCCGCCTCGCGTCCGATTCCGCACCATGCTGCAGGATTGAGAAGCGCCGGCCACTCATTCCGACAGGATTGTGGCTGCATTTCTTAATTCTCCCGCAAGCTTTGTTCTCGTCCTTCGGCGTGTGCGCTGGGGCACATCCTCCGCCGCTGGAATCTTACCTCGATCTAACCTTCACGTTTCGTTGACTCCTTACGGCTTATCTGGACGGGCTTGTTGCACGAAAGCGACAGACCCGATCGCTCCCGCAGCCTAAAAGCGCGCCGGCTTTCGCCAGACAGGACCAGTGATGATGAAAAAGCTTCTCCTTGCCTCGACCGTTCTCGCCGGCATGACCGCCGTCGCGTCCGCTGCCGATCTTCCGCGTCGCGCTGCGCCGCCGCCGGTGTTCGCGCCGGTCCCGGTGTTCACCTGGACGGGCTTCTACGCGGGTTTCAACGCCGGCTACGCGTTCGACACCGGCAACAACCGCAACGGCTTCCTGCAGACGGCCGGCAACCCGGTCACCCTGACGGGCGTCGGCGGCGCGCCGGTGACCACCTCGATCCTGCCGGTCGGCAACACCCTGCTCTACCGCTCGGGTGACCGCGACGGCTTCACCGGCGGTGGCCAGATCGGCTACAACTACCAGTTCACGCCGGGCTCGGGCGTGGTGGTCGGCGTCGAGGCCGACGCCCAGTACCTCGATTTCGGCTCGGGCCGGAACAACCGCTTCACCACCACCGCGCCGGTCGGCACGATCAACCCGAACTTCGTTCCGGTGAACGGCACGCTGAGCACGCTCGACTTCTTCGGCACGGTGCGCGGCCGCCTCGGCTACGCCTTCGACCGCACGCTGATCTACGGCACCGGCGGCTTCGCCTACGCCTCGGGCGACACCAGCCTGGGCAACTTCGCCAACGTGGCCCGCGGCAGCGACTTCCTGACCGGCTGGACCGTGGGCGGCGGCATCGAGTACGCGCTGCCGACCGACTCGTTCCTGAACTTCTTCCGCTCCTCGGCGGTGACGCTGAAGGTCGAAGGTCTGTACGTGAACCTCGATCGCGGCCGGACGGGCGTCAACACCCTGGTGGGCGGCCTCAACACCGCCGGCGGCCTGGTCCCGGTCTACGACACGCTCGGCTTCGCCGGCCGCAACCGCAACGACGAGTTCGCCGTCGTCCGCGCCGGCCTCAACTACAAGTTCGGATCCTACTAAGTTTGACCTCGTGGGCGGCGCTCCGGCGCCGCCCATCGGGACGGACAGACGAGAAAGCCCGGCCTCACGGCCGGGCTTTCTCGTTTCTGGTATCACCTCGCGCGATCGCACAGGTGACGCTCTCAAAACGCGTCCCTCCGCCTGAGGAGAGTAGACCTCGCGCCACCGGCCGCTTCAGGCACGTGCCCGCGGGACCCCGCCGTCCGGCCTTCTCAGATGTCGAGGTCGGTCCCATCGGCGAAGGCGGCGCGCTCGGAGATGAAGGCGAAACGGGCCTCGGGCTTGTTGCCCATCAGGCGGTCGACAGTGTCGCCTGTCGATTCCCGCGCCTCGTCGAGGATCGCGACGCGCAGGAGCGTTCGCTTTCTCGGATCCATGGTGGTCTCCTTCAGCTGAGCCGGCATCATCTCGCCGAGGCCCTTGAAGCGACCAATTTCGACCTTGCCGCTCTTGAACTGGCTCTTGATCAGCTGGTCCTTGTGGGCGTCGTCGCGCGCATAGGCGGTCTTGGTGCCCTGCTGCAGACGATAGAGAGGCGGGATCGCGAGGTAGAGATGCCCCTTGTCGATGAGGCGAGGCATCTGCCGGTAGAAGAAGGTGATCAGGAGAGAGGCGATATGGGCGCCGTCGACATCGGCGTCCGTCATGATGATCACCTTTTCGTAACGGAGATCCTCCTCCCGGTACTGGTGTCCCGTGCCGCAGCCGAGAGCCAGGGTGAGGTCCGCGATGAGCTGGTTGGCGCCGAGCTTGTCACGGCTCGCCGAGGCGACGTTCAGAATCTTGCCGCGCAACGGCAGGATCGCCTGGGTCGCGCGGTCCCTGGCCTGCTTGGCGGAGCCGCCGGCCGAATCGCCCTCGACGATGAAGATCTCCGACCCCGCCGTGCCCGCGGCCGAGCAATCGGCGAGCTTGCCGGGCAGACGCAGCTTTCGGGTCGCGGTCTTGCGGGCGACCTCCTTCTCCTGGCGGCGGCGCAGGCGCTCCTCCGCCCGGTC
This sequence comes from Methylobacterium durans, assembly GCF_003173715.1. NCBI lineage: Bacteria > Pseudomonadati > Pseudomonadota > Alphaproteobacteria > Hyphomicrobiales > Methylobacteriaceae > Methylobacterium > Methylobacterium durans. The sequence continues at coordinate 4,432,713 of NZ_CP029550.1, forward strand.
GATCACCCAGTCGAGGAGCTTGTTGGCCTGGGCCGGCGAATCCGCGAGCCAGTGGTCGAAGGCGTCGCGAATCGCCGTCTCGACGATGCGGGAGGCTTCCACCGTGGCGAGCTTGTCCTTGGTCTGGCCCTGGAACTCAGGCTCTCGGATGAAGACCGAGAGCATCGAGGCGCAGGTCGCCATCACGTCGTCGGTAGTGACCGCCGCCATGCGCTTGGCCTGATTCACCCGCTCGGCGTGCTCGCGCAGCGCCCGCAGCAGGGCGACGCGCAGGCCCGATTCGTGGGTGCCGCCCTCGGGCGTCGGGATCGTGTTGCAGTAGGATGAGGAGACGCCGTCGTCCTGGACCATCCAGGCCACCGCCCATTCGAGCGAGCCGTGGCTACCGGGCTTTGTCACCTTTCCGGAGAAGATCGCGTCGGTGACGAGTTCCTTCCCCTCGATGTCGCGGGCGAGATAGTCGCGCAAGCCCCCGGGGAACCGGTGCACGGCCTCGGGCGGCACGCCGTCCAGGCCGTCCAAGAGGGCAGGCGCGCAGCGCCAGCGGATCTCGACGCCGCCGAACAGGTAGGCCTTGGAGCGGGCCATCTTGAAGAGGCGGCGCGGATCGAACTTGAGCGAGCCGAAGATCTGCGCGTCCGGATGAAAGCGCACCCGCGTGCCGCGCCGGTTCTGGACGCGCCCGACCGTCTCCAACCCGCCCTGCGCATGACCGCGCGAGAAGGTCTGGCGGTACAGGGTCTGGTTGCGGGCGACCTCGACTTCGAGCAGATCCGAGAGGGCGTTCACCACCGAGATGCCGACACCGTGCAGGCCGCCGGAGGTCTCGTAGACCTTTGAATCGAACTTCCCGCCCGCATGCAGCGTGGTCATGATGACCTCGAGCGCGGACTTGCCGGGGAATTTCGGGTGCGGATCGACCGGGATGCCGCGGCCGTTGTCGGTCACGACGAGGGCGCCGGATTCCTCGAGCTCCACCTCGATGAAGCTGGCATGGCCCGCCACCGCCTCGTCCATCGAGTTGTCGATCACCTCGGCGAAGAGGTGGTGGAGCGCCCGCTCGTCAGTGCCGCCGATATACATGCCGGGGCGGCGGCGCACCGGCTCCAGCCCCTCCAGAACCTCGATGGCGGACGCGTCGTAGCCAGCCTCCGCAGCGTCCGGAGGGGCCGGGACGGCGGGCGTCAGGCTGAGACGGCGGCGCGCCTCCTCCCGGCTGCCGGGCCCCGAGGCGGCCGGCTTCGCGCCCGGACCGAACAGATCCCGTGCCGGATCGCTCACGCGCGCCCCCCGTGCAGCCGGATTTCGTCTCGCAGCATGTGCCTTCATCCGCCCGTTCTACCGGAACAAACCGGAAACATCAAAGCACCCGGCGCCGTCGCCGGTGCGGTCGAGCATCGCATGGCGGCAGCCGACGGGCCAAATGCACCCCCGGCAACGCGGCACCGCGAGGCTTTCTCGGCAACCGTCATCAAACTGATGCGGGAGGGATGGTTAAGATCGCCTCACGCATCGTCGCGGGGTCCATGCCGGTTCAGGGAACCTTTATGTGCGCTCGCGCATTGTCACGGCAAAGCTTTGCCGTATCGCGCCCCGCCGCGACGGAGACAGAGGGAGCAGGACGCCGATGAGCAACGCCGCCGCTCAGGCCCGCCACATCGCGCTCGCGCGCTACGAGCGCGCCGCCGGCGAGGCATTCGGCTTCGCGGAGGAGGCGAGGGACGCCGCGCGTGCCGCCTTCCTCACCCCGGCAACCCTGGCGATGGCGACCTTCGCGACCGCGCTCGCGGCGACGATCACCTACCTCGTCTGAGGCAAAGGCCCCGCTCTCAGCCCCGGGCCGCCGTCTTCTTGGCGGCCGGCTTCGCCTTGGCGCCGGCCTTCGTCGCGGATTTGGCCGCCGCGCGCTTCTTCGGTGCCGCCTCCTCACCCTCCGACGCCGCCTTCCGGGCCGGCGCCTTGCCGCGAGCGGCCGCACCCTTGCGGCCGCGGGCCGAAGCCTTGCCGCCGCCCGAGGCGCGCTTGGCGTTGACGAGGCCGATACCCTCATCCAGCGTCAGCGCCTCGGCGCTGATCGCCTTCGGCAGGGTCGCGTTGACCTCGCCGTCCGTGACGTAGGGACCGTAGCGGCCGGCCTTCACCGTCAGCTCGCGGCCCGATGCCGGGTCCTTGCCGAGAGCGCGGCCGGGATCCGAGGCCGGACGCCCGCGCCCGCCGCCCTGCTCCTTGGCCACGATGAGATCGATCGCCCGGTTGCCGCCGATCTCGAGGACATCGTCGTCCTTGCCCAGGTTCGCGTAGGTCTTGCCGTGCTGCACGTAGGGCCCGAAGCGGCCGAGATTGGCCAGGATCGGCTCGCCGGTCTCCGGGTGGCGCGCCACCTCGCGGGGCAGCGCCAGGAGGCGCAGCGCCCGCTCCAGATCGACCGCCGACGGGGCCAGCCCCTTGGGGAGGGACGAGCGCTTCGGCTTCTCTGCACCCTTCTCGGCGGATGCCTCGCCGAGTTGCACGAAGGGGCCGAAGCGGCCGTCGCGCAGCGTCACGGGCAGGCCCGTGGCGGGGTCGGTCCCGAGCACGCGCACGCCGGGCTGGCCGCCCTCGGACGAGGAGCCGTCGCCCTCGCCCTCGACACCGGTGGCCGAGAGCTGGCGGGTGTACTTGCACTCGGGGTAGTTCGAGCAGCCGACGAACGCGCCGAACTTGCCGAGCTTGAGCGAGAGCGAGCCCGAACCGCAATTCGGGCAGGTCCGCGGATTCGAGCCGTCCGCACGCTCGGGGAAGATGTGGGCGCCGAGGAGCTCGTTCAGCGCCTCCAGCACTTCGGCGACCCGCAATTCCTTGGTGCCGCCGACCGCGGCGGAGAAATCGCGCCAGAACTCGCGCAGCACCTCGCGCCAATCGATCTCGGCATTCGAGACCCGATCGAGCTGGCCTTCGAGATCGGCCGTGAAATCGTACTCGACGTAGCGCTTGAAGAAGCTTTCCAAAAAGCCGGTGACGAGCCGGCCCTTGTTCTCGGGGACGAGGCGCTTCTTCTCGATCTTGACGTATTCGCGGTCGCGCAGGGTCTGCAGGATCGCCGCGTAGGTGGAGGGCCGCCCGATGCCGAGCTCCTCCATCCGCTTGACGAGGCTGGCCTCCGAGTAGCGCGGCGGCGGCTCCGTGAAGTGCTGCGTCGCGGTGATGCGCTCCCGCCGGAGCGGGTCGCCCGCCTTCATCGGCGGCAGGCGGCGGCTCTCCTCGTCGGCCTCGTCGTCCTTGCCTTCCTGGTAGAGGGCTAGGAAGCCGTCGAATTTCACGACCTGTCCGGTGGCGCGGAGCTCGATCCGGCGCGGGCCGACGCTCGCCGTCACGTCGACGGTGGTGCGCTCCAGCTCGGCCGATTCCATCTGGCTCGCCACAGTGCGGGTCCAGATCAGGTCGTAGAGCCGGGCCTGCTCGGGATCGAGGTAGCGCGCGACCTGCTTCGGCAGTCGGCTCATCTCGGTCGGGCGCACCGCCTCGTGGGCCTCCTGCGCGTTCTTCGCCTTGGTGCTGTACTTGCGCGGGGCACCGGGCACGTAGGCGTCGCCGAACTCGCGCCCGATGACGCGGCGGGCGTCTTGGACGGCCTCGGGCGCCATGTCGACGCCGTCGGTGCGCATGTAGGTGATGATGCCGACCGTCTCGCCGCCGATCTCGACGCCCTCGTAGAGGCGTTGGGCGACCCGCATGGTCTGGGCCGGCGCCATGCCGAGCTTCCGCGAGGCCTCCTGCTGGAGGGTCGAGGTGGTGAAGGGCGGCTGCGGGTGGCGCTTGGCGGGCTTGGCCTCGACGCTCGCCACCTGGAAGGTCGCGAGTTCGAGGTCACGCTTGAAGGCCGCCGCGTCCTCGCCGTTGCCGACGTCGAGGCGCTGGATTCGCTTGCCGTCCGCGCCGACGAGCCGCGCCTCGAACACGCCGCCGGCCTCGGTGGCGAGGGTGGCGACGATCGACCAGTATTCGCGGGGGCGGAAGGTCTCGATCTCGTATTCGCGCTCGCAGACGAGCCGCAGCGCCACCGATTGCACCCGGCCCGCCGAGCGCGCGCCGGGCAGCTTGCGCCAGAGCACCGGGGAGAGGTTGAAGCCGACGAGGTAGTCGAGCGCGCGGCGGGCCAGGTAGGCGTCGACCAGGGCCTGATCGATCTCGCGGGGCTGGCGCATCGCGGTCTGGACCGCGTCCTTGGTGATGGCGTTGAAGGTCACCCGCTCGACCGGCACGCCCTTCAGCGCCTTGCGGGCGGCGAGCGCCTCGATCACGTGCCAGGAGATCGCCTCGCCCTCGCGATCCGGGTCGGTCGCGAGGATGAGCTTCTCGGCGCCCTTCACGGCCTTGGCGATCTCGGAGACCCGCTTCGCGCCGCGATCCTCCAACTCCCATAGCATGAGGAAGTCGTTCTCGGGATCTACCGAGCCGTCCTTGGCCGGCAGGTCGCGGATGTGCCCGAAGGAGGCGATGACCTCGTAATCGTGGCCCAGATATTTGTTGATCGTCTTGGCTTTGGCCGGCGACTCGACGACGACGACTTTCATGAACGGGTCAGCCTCTTGCCAGAGCCCACCGCAGCGACGGTCAGATGCAATTGTGTCGGATGCCGGCCTCCTCCGGGGGAGGGGCCATTGCGCCGGCAGAAGTGGTGGAAGGGCGGCGCGATGTCAAATCGCGCGGCCGTCCGCCCGGCGATCGAGCCCGGGCCGAGCCGGTCGAGTGGCGCTCAGATCCCCGCGTACCACTCGTAGCCCCGGTCTTCCCAGTAGCCGCCCTGTCCGTCGCCGAGCCTCGCCAGGGAGGCGACCACCTCGACCCGCATCACGTACTTCGCCATCTTGTAGCCGAGCTGCCGTTCGAGGCGCAGGCGCAAGGGGGCTCCATGCGCGACGGGGAGCGCCTTGCCGTTCATGTCGTAGGCCAGGATCGTCTGCGGGTGGTAGGCGTCGGTGAGTTCGATGCTCTCGTAGTAGCGGATCGGCGTGCCGCCCTCCTCCAGGCCGCCGCCGGCGACCTCCATCGTGTCGGCGCAATGGAACACGACATAGCGGGCTTCCGGCTTGAGGCGGGCACGGCCCAGGATCTCGGAGAGGGGCACGCCCGTCCACTTGCCGATCGAGCTCCAACCCTCGACGCAATCGTGGCGCGTGATCTGGGTGCGGGCGGGCAGGGCGCGGAGATCCGAAAGGCTGAGGGCTTGCGGTGCTTCGACGAGACCGTCGACGGCGAGCGTGAAGCCCGAGAATTGGTCGGCGACGAGCGCGCGATACGCCTCGTCGGACGGGTCGATCGTGCCGTTCGGCTTGAAATAGGCGGAGATCGCCGAATCCGGGAATTCTCGGGCCAGCGATTGCGGCGTCAGGAGCAGGCGCTGCACGAACAGGTTCGCGTCCTCGCCGAGCTTGAGGGTGCGCCGGCCGAAGGCGGTCTCTGCGAGACGGTCGCAGCCGCCGAGGGCTGCCGCGCCGAGGAGACCGGCGGCGCCCCGCAGGAAGCGACGGCGATGCGGTGCGATGTGCTTCACCGGCTCTCTCCCGTCCTGATCGTCGCGCCCGGGATTCGCCGGATCGTGAACCAGCCGGTGATCATGCCGCGCATGTTGTTCCAGAAGCCCGAGAGCAGCACGAGCAGCACGTGGATGATGACGAACAGCACCAGCAGGTTCGCCACGATGAAGTGCACGCTGCGGGCCGATTGCCGGCCGCCGAACAGCTCGGTGAGGAACGGGAAGGCCGCGTCGAGCCCGGGCGACATCGCGAGGCCGGCGAGCACCATGATCGGGAGAAGCACGAGGACGACCACGAGGTAGGTGAGCTTCTGCAGGACGTTGTAGCGGCGCGCCTCCTCGCCTTCGGGGAAGTGCAGGGTCAGATGCTCGCGGATCGAGCCGCCGATGTCGCGGATCTGGTCCCCGTCCGGGATCAGGCGGCGGCGCAACTGCCCTGTGCCGATTCCGTAGGCGAGATAGATCAGGCCGTTGATCACGAAGGCCCAGGCGAACAGGAAATGCCAGCGGCGCCCGGTCGCGAGGTCCTGGCCTGCCGGCAGCGTTGCCCAGGCCGGAAAGGCGCGCTCCGTCGGCTCGCCGCCGACCGCGGAGAGGCCGAGCCAGCCCGTCGTATCGAACGTGTGCGTCCCGATCTGCGTGATCCCGCGCGGAGTCCCGCCCGCCCCCTCGTCGCTCGTGATGGCGAGGGCCGGCGCATCGAAGGTCGAGGCCGCCCCCCAGTACAGGGCCGGATGCGCGTTGAAGATCTGCAGGCCGCTCATCAGCAGCACGACGAGGCAGACGACATTGATCCAGTGGGCGAGCCGGATCACGAGGGGGTGGCGGAAGATCCAGAGCCGCGCGGAATCGCGTTGATCCTCCGCAGGCTGGGCCGGGGCCGATGAGACGGACAAGGGCGGGCGCTCGTGGTTGGCTGGCGGGATGCTCGCTGAGCCGGCGACGAATCGTTCGCCGCGGCATCGCCGGAGTTACGCGTCTACGTTGGGCAGGCGCGGAATGTTGCGAGGGGCCGCTCTCTCACGAGTTTGTGGGGGCGAGGGGCGCCGAGCCTTGCGGCGCCCCTGCCGGCGACCTATAGCCCGGCCTCGACATGAGCGCGCCCGTGACCCCGAGCTTCCCGCACCGCCACCTGCTCGGCATCGAGGGGCTGACCCGCCCCGAGATCGAGGGCCTGCTCGACCGGGCGGACGCCGCCGTCGACATTTCCCGGCAGGTCGAGAAGAAGCGCAACGTCCTGCGCGGCCGCACCCAGATCAACCTGTTCTTCGAGCCCTCGACGCGCACGCAATCCTCATTCGAACTCGCGGGCAAGCGCCTCGGCGCCGACGTCATGAACATGTCGGTCGCCTCCTCCTCGGTGAAGAAGGGGGAGACGCTGATCGACACCGCGGCGACGCTGAACGCCATGCGGCCCGACATCATCGTGGTTCGCCACCACGCGGCTGGCGCCGTGCATCTGCTCGCCCGCAAGGTCGATTGCGCGGTCGTCAACGCCGGCGACGGCGCCCACGAGCACCCGACCCAGGCGCTCCTCGACGCGCTGACGATCCGCCGCAACAAGGGCGGGATCGAGGGGCTTCAAGTCGCGATCTGCGGGGACGTCCTGCACTCGCGGGTGGCGCGTTCCAACATCATCCTGCTGCAGGCCCTGGGGGCCCGGGTTCGGGTGATCGGCCCCTCGACCCTGCTGCCCACCGGCATCGAGCGCTTCGGCGTCGAGGTGTTCACGAACATGCGCGAGGGGCTCGCAGGCTGCGACATCGTGATGATGCTGCGCCTCCAGCGCGAGCGCATGAACGGCTCCTTCGTGCCGTCCGTGAAGGAATATTTCCGCTATTTCGGCCTCGACGGGGACAAGCTGCGGCTTGCCAAGCCGGACGCCCTGGTGATGCATCCGGGCCCGATGAACCGCGGCGTCGAGATCGCTTCCGACATCGCGGACGGGACCCAGTCGCTGATCCGGGAGCAGGTCGAGATGGGCGTCGCCGTGCGCATGGCGGTGCTGGAGGCCCTCGCGACCCACCTGCCGAACGCGTGATGCCGATGTCGCTTCGCCCGCTCCTCCTCTCGAACGCCCGCCTGATCGATCCCGCCATCGGCCGCGAGGGCCCCGGCGCCGTCCTCGTCCGCGAGGGCCGCATCGCCGACATCGCCTGGGGCAGCGTCCCTGCGGCGCCGGACGGCGCAGAGATCATCGACTGCGCCGGCCACATCCTTGCGCCGGGCCTCATCGACATGCGCGCCTTCGTCGGCGAGCCCGGCGCCGAGCACCGGGAGACGCTGGCGAGCGCGAGCGCGGCCGCGGCCGCGGGCGGCGTCACGACCCTGGTCTGCATGCCGGACACGAACCCGGTCATCGATGGGCCGGCCATCGTCGATTTCGTGCTGCGCCGCGCCCGCGACACCGCGAGCGTCAACGTCCTGCCGGCCGCCGCGATCACCAAAGGGCTGGCTGGGGCCGAGATGACCGAGTTCGGCCTTCTGCGCGAGGCCGGGGCGGTGGCCTTCACGGACGGATTGAAGGCGGTGACGAATGCGCAGGTGATGCGCCGGGCGCTCACCTATGCGCGGGATTTCGGCGTGCTCCTGATGCAGCACGCCGAGGAGCCGGATCTCGTGGGCGACGGCGTCATGAACGAGGGCGAGATGGCCTCCCGCCTCGGGCTCCACGGCATCCCGCGCGAGGCCGAGACGGTGATGCTGGAGCGCGACATCCGGCTCGTCCGGCTCACGGGCGGGCGCTACCACGCCGCGATGATCTCCTGCGCCGATTCGGTCGAGATCGTGCGCCGCGCCAAGGCGGACGGTCTCCCCGTCACCTGCGGCGTCTCGGTGAACAACCTCGTCCTCAACGAGGGCGACATCGGCCATTACCGCACCTTCTGCCGGCTCTCGCCGCCGCTGCGGCACGAGACCGACCGGCTCGCCGTCGTCGCTGCGCTCGCCGAGGGCCTGATCGACGTGGTGGTCTCGGACCACAACCCGCAGGACGTCGAGACGAAGCGCCTGCCCTTCGCCGAGGCCGCGGACGGGGCGCTTGGCATCGAGACCCTGCTCGGGGCGGCGCTGCGCCTCGTCCACACCGGCGACATCGCCCTTCCGCAACTCCTGCGGGCGCTGACGACGCGTCCGGCCGAGATCCTCGGGCGCGAGGCGGGCCGACTTGCGGTCGGCGCGCCGGCCGATCTCATCGTGATCGACCCGGACGTGCCCTACCTCCTCGACAAGCGGCACTTGAAGTCGCGCTCGAAGAACTCGCCCTTCGACGAGGCCCGCCTCCAGGGCGCGGCCGTGCTCACCCTCGTGGGCGGCAAGGTCGTGCACCAGGGCCACGACCTCTCCGAGGCGGCTTGATGGACGTGGGCGCAGCCGACTTCGCGGTTCTCGCCACCTGCCTCGTCGGCGGCTACCTTCTCGGATCGATCCCGTTCGGGCTGATCTTCACGCGAATCGCCGGCCTCGGCGACGTCCGGGCGATCGGCTCGGGCAATATCGGCGCGACGAACGTCCTGCGCACGGGTCGGAAGGGCCTCGCCGCGGCGACGCTGCTGTGCGATGCCCTGAAGGGCACGGCCGCCGTGCTGCTCGCCGCCCGGTTCGGCGAGACGGCGGCACTGGCGGCCGGTCTCGGCGCCTTCCTCGGGCACCTCTTCCCGGCCTGGCTCGGCTTCAAGGGCGGCAAGGGAGTCGCGACCTTCATCGGGGTGCTCCTGGCGCTGAGCCCGCTCGCGGTGCTCGGCTTCGCGGCGCTCTGGCTCGGCCTCGCCTTCGCCCTGCGCTACTCGTCCCTCTCGGCCCTCGTCGCCTCGGCGGCGACGCCCTTCGTCCTCTGGGCGCTCGGCGAGCCGCGCGCGGCCCTCCTCTTTCTCGTGCTCGCCGCCCTGCTATGGTGGAAGCACGCGCCCAACATCCGCCGCCTGATGGCCGGCACCGAAGGGCGCATCGGGCAGAAGGGCTGAGGCGCCCGCCTGCCGGCCCCTTGGGGGAGGGGCCAAGGAGGGGGGATGCAGCTCACCGACGCTCAGCGGGTCGACTGGCTGCGCCTGATCCGCACGGATGGCGTCGGCCCGCGCACCTTCCGCGGGCTGATCAACCGTTTCGGCGGGGCCGGCCCCGCCCTCGACGCGCTGCCGGACCTGACCGCGGCCCGGGGCCGCCGCATCACGCCGCCGACGCGCGGCGAAGCCGAGGCCGAGATCGCGGCGGCGGCCCGGCTCGGCGTGCGGCTGACGGCGATGGGCGAGGCCGATTACCCGAAGCCGCTCCAGGCGACCGACAGCGCGCCGCCGCTCCTCGCGATCCGGGGCGAGACCGCCGCTTTCCGGCGGCCGTCCGTCGCCATCGTCGGTTCGCGCAACGCCTCCGCCGCGGGCCTCGCCTTCACGGAGCGCCTCGCGCGCGCTCTCGGAGAGGCCGGCCTCGTCGTCGTCTCGGGCCTCGCCCGCGGCATCGATGCCCGGGCGCACAGGGCGGCGCTCGCCACCGGCACGGTGGCCGTCCTCGCCGGCGGGCAGGATCGGATCTACCCGGCCCATCACGCCGGGCTCGTCGACGAGATCCTCGGCGCCGGAGGCGCCGTGGTCGCCGAGATGCCGATGGGCTGGGAGCCGCGCGGCCGCGACTTCCCGAGGCGCAACCGCATCATCTCGGGGCTCGCGCTCGGCAGCGTGGTGGTCGAGGCGGCCCGTCGCTCGGGCTCGCTCATCACGGCCCGGTTCGCCCTGGAGCAGGGGCGGGAGGTGTTCGCGGTCCCGGGCTCCCCCCTCGACCCGCGCGCGGAGGGCACGAACGATCTGATCCGCCAGGGCGCGACGCTGGTGGCCGAGCCCGACCACGTCCTCCTCGTCCTCGCCCTCCTGGTAGTCGACGATGGGACCGCCTCGCCCCTGGCCGTCGACCGGCCCGACCTCGCGGACGAGCCCATCTTCTGGGACGAGATCGATCTCGACGGGATCGCCCTGTCCGTCCCCGCCGAGGGCCTCGCCGAGGCCACGCCCACCGGCCTCGGCGAGGCCGTGGACGATCGCGCCCGCCTGATCGCCTATCTCAGCCCGACCCCGATGGGGACGGACGAACTCGCCCGCGCGAGCGGCCTCAGCGTGCGGGTCGTCCAGACCACGCTCCTCGAACTCGAGCTCGACGGGCGCATCGAGCGCCACGGCAGCGGTGCCGTCTCGCTCATCGGTCAGTAATCCTGTTCGCCCTCGTCGGCCGCATCCAGGCCGCGCATCGCGTCGAGGCAGCCCTGCAGGATGTAGGTGGCGGCGAGCTTGTCCACGAGCGCGCCCCGCCGGGCCCGCGATGCGTCGGCCTCGATCAGCGCCCGCGTCACCACTGCCGTCGAGAGACGCTCGTCCCAGTAGAGGACCGGCAGGTCGAGCAGCGGCGTCAGGTTGCGGACGAAGGCGCGGGTCGACTGGACGCGGGGTCCCGCGCTGCCGTCCATGTTGAGGGGCAGGCCCATCACGAGCCCGCCGACGGCATGCTGCCCGCACAGGAGCTTGAGCCGCGTCGCGTCCTGCGTGAACTTGACCCGCCGGATGGTCTCCAACGGCGTCGCGATCGTCCGGCCGAGGTCCGACAGGGCGAGCCCGATCGTCTTCGTGCCGAGGTCGATCCCGATCAGCCGCGCGCCGCCGCGCGAAGCCTCGGCGAAGGCAAGGATCTCGTCAGCGTTCACGCGGCACCCGGGTTCCCACTCGTGCGGCGGCCTTACGCCGTGGCGCCCGCCCGCGCCAGCACCGCCTCGTCGATGCCTTCGAACCGGGACGGGAGCGGCTCGGCCCCGGGCCCGAGGATGGCGGCGACGCGCGGGCCCTGGAGATCGCGGAACAGCTCGTCGAGGCTCTCGGCGCCGAAACGGACGCTCTCGAGATCTGCGCCCATCACCCAGATATCGTACTCGCCGGTGCCCTGCACGTCCCAGAACAGGAAGGCGCCGTCCTCGGTTTCGCCGAAGAAAAGGGCCCGATCGAGCACGCTCGGATCGTCGCCCGCGACGTCGAAGCGGAAGGGCCGGTCCGCGAAGGCCGGGTTCTCGGCGAGCGCCTGCGCGGCACTGCCGACGCTGTGCGCGATCAGCGCCCCTCGGGCGACGAGGTCGGCGGCCTCGAAGGGCAGGGGCGTGGCGATCCGGATCAGACCGCCGGCGAGCCCTGCCCCGCATGACCGGCAGAAGCGCCGATAGGAATCCGGCAGCGGCACCCCGAGTTCACCCTCCGCCCGGGCTATCTCGGCCTCGCTCGAAGGACAGCCCGGATGCAGCTCTTCGAACACCGACTGCCACATGCTGCCCCTCCGTGCGTCCGACGCATTAACCATAACGAAACCTTGCAGTAGCGGGGCCGGGACCTGTTCGGCCATAGTCGCGTTTAACGTTTTCTTAACCGTGTTCGAGGTCGCCCGTGACAACGCCGAGCCGAATGCCGCGGGTCCGCCCGATCCTGCGCCTCGTCGCCTCGGCGCGGCGCGTGGCGGTGCCGGCGGGAGCCTTCGTGGCGGTGGGGCGGGCTCCGTCCGAAGCGCGGCCCGAGATGGCGGCGGGCCGACGCGCCCTGTCGCGCCGGCACAAGCTGATGCTGCTCCTCGCCTTCGAGACGCTGGTCTTCGGCTTCGCGCAGGCCGAGCGCCATCCGAAGCGGCCCGGCATCCTGATCGAGATGTCGGTGACTCCGAACCACGTGGTGACCTGAGAGCGGACGCGCTCGCTCGCGCGACGGCGCCGCCCGCGTTGCGGGCGCGCGAAACCCGGTGCTATAGCGCGGGAAACAGCCCCGCAGGCCGCTTCCGGCCGCCCCGCACCGGGCCTCCTCCGCGAGGATGAAGACAGCAGCATGTCGGTCGACGCACAGACAGTCCGGCGCATCGCCCACCTCGCCCGAATCGCGGTGAGCGAGGAGGACGTGGCGCCGCTCCAGGGCGAGCTCAACGCGATCCTCGCCTTCGTCGAGCAGCTCGGCGCCGTGGACGTGGCGAATGTCGAGCCGATGACCTCGGTGACGCCGATGGCGATGAAGAAGCGGGCGGACGTCGTCACGGACGGCGGCCGGGCGCAGGAGGTCGTCGCCAACGCGCCCGAGACCGAGGACCATTATTTCATCGTGCCCAAGGTGGTCGAGTAGGACCGAAGGCCCGGGCCTTCAGGCCCGCCACTTGCGATGCGCCCGCCGCCCGGCGGGCAGGCCGGCCGCAGACGCAGGCGGGCCTCTGAGGACGGACAATCGTGACGCAACTCAACGAACTCACCCTCGCCGAGGCGCGCGACGGCCTGAAGGCCAAGGATTTCTCTGCGCGCGAGCTGACGCAGGCCCATATCGAGGCCCTCGAGAAGGCGCGCGTGCTCAACGCCTATCTTCTGGAGACGCCCGAGCGCGCCCTCGCGATGGCCGATGTCTCGGACGCCAAGATCGCGGCGGGCGAGGGGCGCCCCCTCGAGGGGCTGCCGCTCGGCATCAAGGACCTGTTCTGCACCCACGGCGTCCACACGACCGCAGGCTCGAAGATCCTCGAAGGCTTCGAGCCGCACTACGAATCCGCCGTCACCCACAATCTCTGGCGCGACGGCGCCGTGATGCTCGGCAAGCTCAATCTCGACGAGTTCGCGATGGGCTCCTCGAACGAGACCAGCGCCTACGGCAACGTGATCTCGCCCTGGCGGCGGAACGGCTCCGACGCGCCGATCGTGCCGGGCGGCTCCTCGGGCGGCTCGGCCGCGGCGGTGGCGGCCCATCTCTGCCTCGGCGCGACGGCGACCGACACCGGCGGCTCGATCCGCCAGCCCGCGGCCTTCACGGGCACGGTCGGCATCAAGCCGACCTACGGGCGCTGCTCGCGCTGGGGCACGGTGGCCTTCGCCTCCTCCCTCGATCAGGCCGGCCCGATCGCCCGCACGGTCCGCGACTGCGCGGTCCTGCTCGGCTCGATGTCCGGCCCGGATAGCCGCGACACGACCTGCGTCGACCTGCCGGTGCCCGACTTCGAGGCCGCCGTCTCGCGCGGCGTGAAGGGCCTCACCATCGGCATCCCGAAGGAGTACCGGGTCGACGGCATGCCCGCCGAGATCCAGCGTCTCTGGGACCAGGGCGCGGAATGGCTGCGCGCGGCGGGCGCCGAGATCCGGGAGATCTCGCTGCCGCACACGCAATACGCGCTGCCGGCCTATTACATCGTGGCGCCGGCCGAGGCCTCCTCGAACCTCGCCCGCTACGACGGCGTCCGCTACGGCCTGCGCGTGCCGGGCAAGGATATCGTCGGGATGTACGAGAACACCCGCGCCGCCGGCTTCGGCCGCGAGGTCAAGCGGCGCATCATGATCGGCACCTACGTGCTGTCGGCCGGCTATTACGACGCCTATTACGTGCGCGCCCAGAAGATCCGCACCCTGATCAAGCGCGACTTCGAGGCGGCCTACGAAGCGGGGGTGGACGCGATCCTGACCCCGGCGACGCCGTCCGCCGCCTTCGGCGTCGGCGAGAAGGCCTCGGCCGATCCGGTCGAGATGTACCTCAACGACGTCTTCACGGTGACCGTGAACATGGCGGGGCTTCCCGGCATCGCGGTCCCGGCCGGCATCGACGCGCAGGGCCTGCCGCTCGGCTTGCAGCTGATCGGCCGGCCCTTCGACGAGGAGACGCTGTTCGCGACCGCGCAGGCGGTCGAGGACGCGGCCGGACGCATGAGCCTGCCGAAGGCATGGTGGGCGTGAGCGTCCCCTATTATCCCTGGACCGTCTGGATCTGGGCCGCGCTCGATCCCGTCCTCGTCGGCCTCGCCCTCTACCTCGGCTGGACGGCGAGTCAGTTCGGCAAGGTCTTCATCGCGGCGATCATCGCGCTCGCGGTCTCGGTGCTGGCCTCCTGGGCGATCTCGGCGGTCGGGATCCCGTGGCCGGCGCCGGTTAGCCACGACGGGCCGACCTTCTTCCCCGTGCGGACGATCGGCGCCCTCGTCTGGGCGAGCGCGGGTTTCGTCGCCCGCCGGGCGATCCGGCCGCACGCTTGACCCTCCGTGTCGGCGGCCCGTAACTGACCGCTTGAGCGGCCCCGACCCTTCACATCCGGCCCGGACGACCATGAACGCACCCGTGAATCCGAAGAAGCTGATCAAGGGCGGCCTGCACGACTGGGAGGTCGTGATCGGCATGGAGATCCACGCCCAGGTCACGAGCCGCTCGAAGCTGTTCTCGGGCGCCGCGACCGCCTTCGGGGCGGAGCCGAACGCCCACGTCTCGCTGGTCGACGCCGCGATGCCCGGCATGCTCCCCGTGATCAACGAGGAATGCGTGGCGCAGGCCATCCGCACCGGGCTCGGCCTCAAGGCCAGGATCAACCTGCGCTCGGTGTTCGACCGCAAGAACTACTTCTATCCGGATCTGCCGCAGGGCTACCAGATCTCGCAGTACAAGGATCCGATCGTCGGTGAGGGCGAGGTTCTGGTCGACCTAGCCGACGGCGAGTCGATCACGGTGGGCATCGAGCGCCTGCATCTCGAGCAGGATGCCGGCAAGTCCCTGCACGACCAGAGCCCGAACCAGAGCTTCGTCGACCTGAACCGGTCCGGCGTCGCGCTGATGGAGATCGTCTCGCGGCCGGATCTCCGTTCCTCCGAGGAGGCGCGGGCCTACGTGACGAAGCTGCGCACCATCCTGCGCTATCTCGGCACCTGTGACGGCGACATGGAGAAGGGAAATCTGCGCGCCGACGTCAACGTCTCGGTGCGCCGCCCCGGCGACCCGCTCGGCACCCGCTGCGAGATCAAGAACGTCAACTCGATCCGCTTCATCGGCCAGGCCATCGAGACCGAAGCGCGCCGCCAGATCGCGATCCTGGAGGACGGCGGCAGAATCGACCAGGAGACCCGCCTGTTCGACCCCGGCAAGGGCGAGACTCGCTCGATGCGCTCGAAGGAAGAGGCGCATGATTACCGCTACTTCCCCGATCCCGACCTGCTGCCGCTCGAGTTCGAGCAGGCCTACGTGGACGATCTGGCCGAGGGTCTGCCGGAGCTGCCCGACGCCAAGAAGGCGCGATTCGTCTCGGAATTCGGCCTCTCCGCCTACGACGCGGGCGTGCTCGTCGCCGAGCGGGCCTCCGCCGATTATTACGAAGCCGTCGCGAAAGGGCGGGACGGCAAGGCCGCGGCGAACTGGGTGATCAACGAGCTGTTCGGTCGCCTCAACAAGGAGGGCCGGGGCATCGAGGAGACGCCGGTCTCGGCCGACCAGCTCGGTGCGATCATCGACCTGATTGGCGAGGGCGTGATCTCCGGCAAGATCGCCAAGGACCTGTTCGAGATCGTCTGGTCGGAGGGCGGCGACCCGCGCCGGATCGTCGAGTCGCGGGGCATGAAGCAGGTCACCGACACCGGCGCCATCGAGGCGGCGGTCGACGCGATCATCGCGCAGAATCCGGACAAGGTGGCCCAGGCGAAGGAGAAGCCGACCCTGCTCGGCTGGTTCGTCGGCCAGACCATGAAGGCCACCGGCGGCAAGGCGAACCCGGCCGCGGTGAACGCGCTGCTCAAGGCCAAGCTCGGGATCGAGTAGGCCCGTGGCAGGAGGCGCGTGAACGCTTAGGCACGCGAAAACGTCCCAGCCGCCGAGAGGCGGGGGCTGCGCGGTCATCGGTATCGTCGGGCTTGCCCGCGGGAACCGCGGCGGGGACGGCTTCAGGTGGGGCTGGTGCGTGTTCGAAGTCGCGCCGTTCCGGCCGCTTCTGCGCCCCTAGAGCCGTCTCCGTCCGGTTGTCTGTGTGGTCGCCACTAGGCTTCGGGCCAAACCGTTTCCGAAACCGTCCCTGCGGCACTCTGCTGAGGTGGCGTCATGCCCTTCTCCGTCAGCTTGATCTCACGGTCCGCCCCGGTTCAGTCGCATCGGGATCGCCCGCCCTGCGGACGACCCGCTCCCTGAGCGGCCAGTGCTTCCTTTCGCGAAGCACATGCGTAGCCTGCGAGCCTATTTCCGCTCCGTCAAGTCGAAAAATGCAGCGACGCTTCAAGTTTTGCGGCGCGTTTTCTCATTTCGCGCCGCACCTCGATCTTGCAAAAACTTGCGCCGATTTCGCGCTGCACTGCGAAGCTCGGGCATCTGAGCGTCAGCGAGCCGCGCTGCCCCGGCCGGGATCGCGGAGCCGGTTCCAGGTCGCGACGAGCCATTCGCGGCCGCGCGCACCCGCGTCGCCGAGCGAGACGGTGCAGGTCATGCCGGCGACGAGCGTGATCCCTTGCGGCACGTGGTCGATGCGGATGCGCACCGGCACCCGCTGCGCGAGGCGCACCCAGGTGTAGACCGGGTTGACCGAGGGCAGGCCCTGCGTGCTCGGGGCCGCGTTCGCGGTGCTGATGCCGAGCGTGATGCTTTCGACCGTCCCGCGCAGGCTCTCGCTGAAGCCCATCAGGACGGCTTCCGCCCGGTCGCCGACCTGGACATGGGCCATCTTCGTCTCCTCGAAATAGCCGTCGATCCAGAACGAATCGGTGTCGATCACGGCGATGTTGACGCTTCCCTTGGTGGCGTAGTCGCCGTCGCGCAGGAGGAGGTTGGTGACGCGGCCGTTGACCGGCGAGCGGACCTGCGTGCGCGCGAGGTTGATCTTCGCCTGTGAGAGCTGCGCCTTCGCGCTGTCGAGGGCCGCCTCCGCGATCTTGGCCGTGCCCTCGTATTGCTGCTTCTCCTCGATCGAGGTCGAGAGGGTGGTCAGTTGCTCGCGACGCTGCGCCTGCGTGCGCTTGACCTGAAGGTCGGCCTCCCGGTTCTTCAGCTCCGCCTCGGCCGAAGCGATCGCGACCTCGTAGTCGAACGGGTCGATCCGATAAAGGACGTCGCCCTGGCGCACGGTCTGATTGTCGGTGACGCGGAGTTCCACGATCTGGCCAGAGACCTGCGGCGCGACGCTCGCCACCTGAACGCGCACCTGCCCGTCGCGGGTCCAGGGTGCGGTGACGTAGTAGGACCAGACGAAGGCCGCCGCCGCCGCCGCGAAGGCGAGGACGAGGCCGGTGGCGGCGAGCCGCAGGACGCGGCCGAGCCGAACCCGACGACGGGCCGGCAGCATCGGCGCGTCGGAGGCGGGTGGGTCGACGGCGGCGAGCGAATCCGCCGCGCGGCCGGGTTTCGGATCGGGATCGGTCATCGGAACAGGGCGACCATCAGGGCGACGATGCAGATGTAGAGCCCGGCCTCGACGAGGGGTGGGTTTGCGACGTACCGGGCGAGGCGGATCCGTGCGAAGAGGGCGCGCAGGGCCACCAGGATGACGAGCGACGCGGCGGTATAGGCCACGAAGGGCGAGATCAGGATGCCGCCGAGGTCGAGATCGCGGTGCATGGCGGTCAGAGTCCCGGCAGGCCGAGGCGCCGCAGGAAGCGCCGATGGCGCTCGATGATGCGCGCGGCCGCGACGAGATCGCTCGTCGCGCGCGCGGCGGCGAGGACGGCCTCGGTCCCGCGCCCGCCGGCCGCGCGCAGCAGATCCCGGGCGGCGTCCGGGATCTCGGCCGCGGGCCCCTCGTCGAGGAGCAGCCGGGCCCGGATCGTGACCGGGCGCAGCGCCGGATCCGGCCAGAGCGCGCGCAGCTGCGCGTGGGCGCGGGCGGCGGAGGCTTCGAGATGCGCGATGGCGAAGGCGAGCTCCAGGCGGCGCCTGCGTACCGGCTCGGGGCCGGTGTTCACCTGCGCGTACTGGAAAAGCCTGTCGCTGTTGAGGCTGGTGCGGGTGGTGGCGTCGCCGCCCTCGCCGACGAGGGCGTCGCGCAGGTCCCACCGGCCCGCTTCGAAGGCGTAGCGGCGTGCCCGCTCCGGCGAGACCGGCAGGACGAGGCGCACGGTCAGCCAGAGGATGCCCGCGGAGAGGATCACGAGGAGCGCGTTCTGCAGGAAGACCTGCAGGTCGTAGACCTGGGGATTGGCCGGCGCCACGAGGACGGGGAAGAACACGAGCAGGATGAAGCCGACGCCGAAGGTCGCCGGCCGCAGGCTGAGGAAGCAGGCGAGGAAGATCACCGGCGCCATCGCAATGGCAAGCAGTGGAAAGCCCTGGCCGCCCGCCAGCACGAGGAAGAGCACGATCCCGGCGAAGGCCGAGGCGAGGCTCATGCCGATGAGGACGCCGTTGGCGAACTTCTTCGGGTCGGGATTGAGGGCGGAGAGGGCGCCCGTCGCCGCGACTTGGACCAGGGCGAAGGAGGTGGCGGGCCAGCCGGCGAAGACGAAGAGCAGGCAGGTGAGACCGAAGGTGAGGGCGATGCGGGCGGCGGCGCGCAGAGCCACGGCGAAGTCGCGATGCGTCGGCAGGCTCACGTCGCGCAGCGGCCGATACCCCTCGCTCAAGGAGCCGAGCCCGTCGCGGGCGAAGTCGAGAGCGCGGGCGAGGTCGAGGGCGCGCTGGAGGGCGACCACCTCGTCGACGTCGGGCTCGTCCTGCGCCACAGCGGCCACCAGGAGGCTGCAGAGACGGGCGCGGGCCTCCGCTAGGGCCTCAGCGCCGGGGCGGCCCTCGCCCCCCGTCAGGTCCGCGCAGATCGCGCGGGCCTCCTCGACTGCCGGCGTCGGCGTGCCCATCCATCGGATCGCGGTGGCGAAGGTGCGGGCACGCGCGGCGACCGCGTAGAGCGCCGCGATGGCGCTTCGGGCCCCCGCGGCCCGCTGCGGCCCGTCGTCGAGCTCGCCCGCGATCGCGCCCGCGTCGGCCCGCAGGGGGGCGATGGCGCTGATCTGGGCAAGCGCCACCTCCGGTCCCGGATCGCCCCGCGTCAGGCAGGCATGCGCGAAGGCCGTGGTGCGATCACGGACGTCCGACAGGCTCGCCCGCAGGGAGCGCCACGTCGTGGGCGAAGCGAGGGCGTCGTTGATGAAGGTGATGGCGACGATGCCGACTGTGATCGCGGCCACCCGGGAGATCGCCGAGTCGAACACGTTCTGCGGGGTGTCGATGTTGGCGACCGCGATGATCGCGACCGTGTAGCCCGACAGCATCGCCCCGTAGGCGCGGGTATCCTGGAGGAAGTTCGCCACGAAGACGCAGAGCGAGAGCCAAAGCGCGAAGCTGACGAGGAGCAGCACGCGGTCCTGTCCGAAGGCGGCGACGAGCAGGATCGCCAGGGCGGCGCCCACGAGGGTGCCGAGGAAGCGGTAGAGCGCTTTCGACAGGGCCTGCCCGCGCTTCGGCTGGGCGAGGATCGCCACGCAGACGGCGGCCGACGACGCGCTCTCGAGCTGTAGCCAGAAGGCCGCGTAGAGCGCCAGCATCATGGCGAGCCAGATCCGCAGGGCGAAGGCCCAGGCCGAGGGGGCCGGCACCACGGCCTCGATCCGGTCGAGCCAGCGGTCGAAGCGGGTGGGGATGGGTGCGACGGCCGCGCTCATCCGACGATCCCGGAAGGCCGGCACCCGGATGGAGGGCCACACGACGGATCACCGCTCCGCCCCTTGCCCAGGCGGGCGTGGGGGCAGGGCGCTGACATCGATGCGCTGGCGTGAGACGTCATCGCCGGCACCCATTCCCGCACGGTCACACGTCCCTCGGGTCGAGCGGAGCGTCCTCGGCAAGCCCCGCCACCCGCGCCTGCCAGAGGCAGAGGAGCGGGGTCAGAACCAGCTCGACGCCGAGGGCGGCGAGCATGGTGAGGGAGGGCAGGCCGGTCAAATAGAGGCCGAGCAGCCGCGCGAGGCCGCCGAGCACCACGACCAGGGTGAGGAAGCGGAACAGCCGGGTCTTGCCCGCGATGTCTGGCACGCAGGACCAGAACAGGAGGCCGATGCCGGTGAGCAGCCCCGACAGGTAGCGGAAATGGCTGTCGGCCGAGACGTTCTCGACCCCGCCCGCGATGCCGTTCACCCCGAACAGCACCCCGTAGAGCCCCGCCGTGACGGGGATCAGGGCCGCCACCGCCACCACGCGTTGAAGGGCCCGCCGCTCGTCCATCATCCGCCGCAGGCTCCTCGATTCCCGTGCGGGCGGAGAACCCGCGGGAACGCCCGTGGTTCGCGCGCCGTCCCGCTCAGGCCTTCTGCTGCTTCAGGCGCTTCACGCACTTGCTGAAATATTGCGGCCATTTCGGCCCCTGCGCAGCCTTCTCGGTCGCCGACAGGCCGCGCCACTCGGCGCCACACTTCTTCTGGCGCTCGCGGGCCGCGCTCTGGCCGGGCGTGATCTCCTTGGCCGCGGGCTCGGCCGCGGACGGCTTCGCCGCGGGCGCTTCCCGGGCGAGGGCGGGCTGAGCGAGGCAGAGCGGCGCGGCGAGCACCGCGACGGCGAGACGTGAGAGCATAGTGGGATCCCCGGCCTTTCGGCGCCGGCCGCGAGCGTGGCCGTGCGCGGTGCCATCTCAGCGGCATTGCAGGCACGGGGCAAGTGGGTCCGCGAGCGATACGGCGCCTCTCCACCGCGCGGGGCCGACGATCTCGCGATCGTGACGAGGATCGGCGCGACCCTTGAGACAGGGCCCGATTCCGGGCTAGCTGCGAGCGCCCGCGCGGGGCACGATCCCTGCGACGCGGGGCGCGGGAATCCGGCAGGAGCAGGCGACATGGCCGCCGTCACGGGCACATCCATCGACGTCCACACCTGGAGCACGCCGAACGGCTGGAAGATCCCGATCATGCTGGAGGAATGCGGGCTTCCCTACCGGGTGGTGCCCGTGAACATCGGTAAGGGCGAGCAGATGGCGCCCGACTTCCTGCGAATCTCGCCGAACAACAAGATACCGGCGATCGTCGACCCGGACGGGCCGGGGGCCGAGCCGATCACGATCTTCGAATCGGGCGCGATCCTGCAGTATCTCGGCCGCAAGACCGGCCTGTTCTACCCGGCGGACGAGCGGGCGCGCGTGGCCGTTGACGAATGGCTGTTCTGGCAGGTGGGCGGCTTCGGCCCGATGCTCGGCCAGGCGCACCATTTCCGGATCTACGCGCAGGAGAAGATCCCCTACGCGATCGAGCGCTTCACGGCGGAAGCGGACCGTCTCTACGGCGTGCTCGACCGGCGGCTGGCGGGGCGAGAGTATCTGGCCGGCGACTATTCCATCGCCGACATGGCCACGGTCACCTGGGCGAAGTTCCACGCGAAGCAGGGCATCGACGTCGTCGCACGACCGAACGTGAAGGCTTGGCTCGACCGCGTGCTGGCGCGGCCCGCGGTGCAGCGGGGACTGGCGGCGGTCTGAGAGACCCCTCGCCGCGCCGCAGATCCCAAGGCCTCGCCCGAGATCTGCCCTCCGCCCAGCCCTGCGCCCTCCCCGAACGGGGGAGGGCACCATCGTCTTACTCGGCGGACTTGTCGACCTTGGCGGCGGGCGCGGCCGGCTTCGCGGCGGGCTTCGGCGCCGGCTTGGCGGCCGCCTCCGGCGTCACCACCGCGGCCTGCTGGTTCACGTCCGGCACCTTGGTCCAGGTCTGCGAGCCGCAGAGCACCTTGAGCAGGCAGCCCGTGACGCTGAGCTCGTTCCCGCTCTCGCGCTCCAGGCTGACCTGATAGGTCTTGCCCTCGTCGGCGTTGTAGATCTCGCCTGAGAACTTGGCCTCGTCGGGCTTCAGCCCGTCGATGAGCTGCAGGCCGATGATCGGGCGCGAGCGCTTCTTGGGGTCGGGGTTCTTCAGGTCCGTGCGGGGCGCGCCCGCATCCGTGTTCGGCACCTTGAGCCAGACCACCTTGCCGCAGACATTCGTCTGAGCCGGTCCGCAGCGGTCGAGGCGGATCTTCGCCCGGCCGTCCTCCGTCAGCCAGGTGCCCGAAGGGTCCTTGGCCGTGTCGGCCTGTGCCCCCGCGATACCGGCGAGAATGAGGGCGGACGAGAGGGCGATGCGCATGTCCTGGTCTCCTGGGCTGGCGCCTGCGCGCAGGCTGGGCGGGAGGGGGAGAGGTCGGAGACGCAATCAACTGTGGCTTTCTGGCGATTTTTCGGCAGTGTTGCGGCAGCGCCATATTCCCGATTGCCCGAATGTGCGGGCGCCTCCCGCACGGGCTCGGCGCGGGCTCGGGTTGAGAGCGCGCACCGCCACCGCTATAAGCCCGGCGCCGAAGCGGTTTTCCCGCGCCTGCACATTTCCCGAGACTGAAACCCGGACGGATCATGGCCACCGAGCGCACCTTCTCCATCCTCAAGCCCGACGCGACGAAGCGGAACCTCACCGGCGCCGTGAACGCCGTGATCGAGGAAGCGGGCCTGCGCATCGTGGGCCAGCGCCGCATCCAGATGAGCCGGGCGCAGGCGGAAAAGTTCTACGAGGTGCACAAGGAGCGCCCCTTCTTCGGCGAGCTCGTCGAGTTCATGACCTCGGGCCCGGTCGTCGTGCAGGTCCTCGAAGGCGATAACGCGGTGGCGAAGTACCGCGAGGTGATGGGCGCGACGAACCCGGCCCAGGCCGCCGAGGGTACGATCCGCAAGAAGTTCGCCCAATCCGTCGGCGAGAACACGGTGCACGGCTCGGACAGCGCCGAGAACGCGCAAATCGAGATCGCGCAGTTCTTCCAGGACAGCGACATCGCCGGCTGATGCCGCACCGGCCGGCGGTCCTCGGTGACCGCCGGGCCACACCCCGGCGCCTTCGGCGACGCAGTTTCGCCGGATCTCACGATGGGGATCCGGTGTGGCCAGAGCGCCCTTGACGGGGCGGGGCGGCGGGGAGTCCAACGGCGAAGGTTCCACGCGCCTGCCAACGGACTCATCCCACCATGACGCGCCGCTTCTCCATGCTGATCGCCGCCAGCCTGCTCGCGCTCGGCGCGACTGCCGCTCTCGCCGGCGGCTCTTCGGCTCCCTTCGAGCAGTACCAGCCCGACCCGGCGCTCCGCACGGCCCCGAAGGCCAATCTCGAGAGCCGGGTGCGCCACGCCTGCGCGGTGATCCAGGCCCGCATGACGAGCGCGACGGAAGCCTCGCTGGAGCGCCCCTGCGGCTGCTACGCCAAGCAGACACTGCGCACCCTCGACGAATCCGAGATCGAGGCCTACCGCACCACCGGCTACTTCAACGATTCGGCCCGTGCGAAGGCCCTCTCCGCGCTCGATTCCTGCAAGCTGCAGCGCCCGGTCTGACGCTCGGCGCCTCCTCCCCGCGACGGGAGGAGGCATCCTCGCCTCTACACCGCGAGGCTGAGCAGGGCGCCCTGCGCCCGTGGCACGGCCTCGTCGAACGCGACCCGCCCCTCGTCCAGGCGGGCCCGTCCGCCCGCCACCAGGGCCAGCGCCGCCGGGTAGAGCCGGTGCTCCTCGACGATCACGCGCGCGGCGAGGCTGTCGGCATCGTCGCCCGGGTGCACCGGAACGGCCGCCTGCGCCACGATCGGCCCCGCATCGAGCTCCGGCACCACGTAATGCACGGTGCAGCCGTGCAGCCGCACACCGGCCGCGAGCGCCTGCTCGTGCGTGTGCGTGCCCCGGAACAGGGGCAGGAGTGACGGGTGGATGTTGAGCATCCGGCCCGACCACGCCTCGACGAAGCCCGGCGTGAAGATCCGCATGAAGCCCGCTAAGCAGACGAGCTCGATGTTCTCCGCCGCGAGCTCCGCCTGAAGCGCGGCGTCGAAGCTCGCCCGGTCGGGATAGGCCCGGTGGTCGATCGCGCGGGCCGGGATGCCGGCCGCTGAGGCGCGGGCGAGGCCCGCGGCCTCGGGCCGGTTCGCCAGGACGAGCACGATCTCGGCCGGAAAGTCGGGCGCCTCAGCGGCCTCGATCAGCGAGACCATGTTCGAGCCGCGTCCCGAGATCAGGATCGCGACGCGGGTCTTCCGGACGGTCTCCATCAGAATGCGAGGGCGCCGATGAAGGTGACGGGCTCCGGGCCCCGTTCGGTGATCCGGCCGAGGCGCACCGGCGCTTCGCCGGCCGATCCCAGGGCCTCCACCGCAGCGTCCGCCCGGCCGGCCTCGGCCACGACGACCATGCCGATGCCGCAATTGAAGGTGCGCAGCATCTCGGGCTCGGACACGCCACCCTCGCGGGCGAGCCAGCCGAAGACCGGCGGGGGCGCGACCGCGGAGAGGTCGATCTCGATGCCGATCCCATCCGGGAGAACGCGGGGCAGGTTGTCCGGGAAGCCGCCGCCCGTGATGTGGGCGAGCGCCTTGATCCCGTCGGTCGCCGCGAGGGCGGCCAGCAGCGGCTTCACGTAGATCCGGGTCGGCTCGAGGAGCGCCTCGCCGAGGCTGAGCCCCTGCGCGAAGGGCGCGGGCGCGTCCCAGGACAGGCCGGTCTTCGCCACGATCCGGCGCACCAGCGAGAAGCCGTTCGAGTGCACGCCGGAGGAACGCAGGCCGAGCACGACGTCGCCCGGGACGATGCCGTCGCGCGGCAGCAATGTGCCGCGCTCGGCCGCGCCTACGGCGAAGCCCGCGAGGTCGTAATCCCCGCCCGCGTAGAGGCCCGGCATCTCGGCGGTCTCGCCGCCGATCAGCGCGCATCCGGCCTGCCGGCAGCCCTCGGCGATGCCCCGTACGATGTCGGCGCCGATTCCGGGCACGAGCTTTCCGGTGGCGTAGTAATCGAGGAAGAAGAGCGGCTCGGCGCCCTGGACGATGATGTCGTTGACGCACATCGCCACGAGATCGATGCCGATCGTCGTGTGGCGCCCGGTCTCGATCGCGATCTTGACCTTGGTGCCGACGCCGTCGTTCGCCGCCACCAGGATCGGGTCCTTGAAGCCCGCGGCCCTCAGGTCGAACAGGCCACCGAAACCGCCGATCTCGGCATCCGCCCCGGGCCGGCGCGTCGTCCGCACCAGCGGCTTGATCGTCTCGACCATGGCGTTGCCGGCGTCGATGTCGACGCCCGCCTGCGCGTAGGTCAGCCCCTTGTCCGTCATGCTCGCTCGTCCCAGCCGCGATCTCGCGGTTCCTCTACCGGGTTGCGGCGGGAAGGGCGAGTCGGCCTCGCATGTCGCGGGCCGATCGGGCTTCTGCATCGCGTCCGCCGGATGCTAGCAGGGCAGAAGCGCCGGCAGCTGAAGCGGGCTGCGCGAGCCCGACCCGGTCCCCATGACCCTCCCGAACCTCATCACCCTCGGCCGCCTCGTCCTCGTTCCGGTCATCCTCGTGCTGATCGGGCAGGGGGCCTGGGGCGCGGCGCTCGCCGTCTTCGTCGTGGCGGGGGCCTCGGACGCGCTCGACGGCTTCCTCGCCAAGCGCTTCGGGATGGAGAGCGCGCTGGGCGCGCTCCTCGACCCGCTCGCCGACAAGGCGCTCCTCGTCTCCGTCTTCGTATCGCTCGCCACCGTCGGCGCGCTGCCGGTCTGGCTCGTCGCCGTAGTGATCGCGCGCGATCTCTTGATTGTCGCGGCGGTCGGCCTCGCCTGGGTCAGCGGGCGACGCTTCGCGATCAAACCGCTCCTCGTCGGCAAGCTCAACACGGCGGCGCAGATCGGCCTCGCCACCCTCGTGCTCGTGGCCCATGCGGGCGGATGGTCGCTCGACGGCCTTGTAGCGCTCGTCTGCTGGCTCGTCGCCGGAACGAGCCTGCTCTCGCTCGCCGCCTACGCGCGGATCTGGCGGGATAGCGCGGCCGCGCCCCACCCGCGCCCTTGATCGGGCGCGGCTTCGTTCCCACTCTCGGCGCCGGTCGAAAGTGCAGGGACGGGCGGATGCGCGGCAGGACGTTGATCGGGCTCGGCGCGGCGCTCGTCCTGCTGATCCTCCTCTATCTGCTGCGCGACGTTCTGCTGCCCTTCGTCGCCGGCATCGCGCTGGCCTATCTGCTCGACCCGCTGGCCGATAGGCTGGAGCGGCTCGGCCTCGGGCGCCTCGCGGCGAGCCTGCTCATCCTCGCGCTCTTCGTCGTCGTCCTCGTGATCACGCTGCTGATCGTGGTGCCGCTCGCCGCGAACCAGATCGCCGCGCTGATCGCGACGCTGCCCGGCACCGTCTCGCGCCTGCAGGGAATCCTGGCCGAGCGGGTCGGGCCGCTCCTGCAGCGGATTGGCGGCACGGACGTGCTCTCCGAGCTGCAATCGTCGGTCGGCACGCTCGCCACGCAGGGCGGAGCGTGGCTCCTCGCCTTCCTGAAGTCGCTCTGGTCGGGCAGCCAGGCGCTGATCTCGATCGCCTCGCTCCTCGTCGTCACGCCGGTCGTCGCCTTCTACATCCTGGTCGACTGGGACCGGATGATTGCCAAGCTCGATTCCTGGGTGCCGCCACGCCACCGCCCGGTGGTGCGCCGCCTCGGCCGCGAGATCGACGGCGCGATCACCGGTTTCGTGCGCGGACAGACCCTCGTCTGCCTCATCCTCGGAACGTTCTACGCGGTGGGCCTCTGGCTCGTCGGGCTGAATTTCGGCGTGCTGATCGGGCTGATCGCCGGTTTCCTGACCTTCATACCCTATGTCGGCACGCTCACCGGGTTCCTGCTGTCGGTCGGCGTCGCCCTGGTGCAGTTCTGGCCGAACTCGGACTGGCTGCATATCGGGCTGACCGTCGGCGTGTTCCTCGTCGGCCAGTTCCTGGAAGGCAACATCATCTCGCCGAAGCTCGTCGGCGACTCGGTCGGCCTGCACCCAGTCTGGCTGATGTTCGCGCTCCTCGCCTTCGGCTCCCTGTTCGGCTTCGTCGGATTGCTGCTCGCCGTGCCGATCGCGGCCTCGATCGGTGTGATCGTGCGCTTCGCCATCGAGCGCTACCTGCAGAGCCGGCTCTACCACGCGGACGAGCCGTCCCTTCTGCCGCACCGGGATAGCATGCCGCCCTTGACGGGGTCGGTGCCGCGGCGAGACTAGAGCCCGCATGCGCGAGAACGCACCGCCCCGACAGCTCACCTTCGACCTGCCCCTCGACCCGCGCTACGGCCGCGAGGATTTCCTGGTGAGCCCCGCCAACGAGGCGGCCTACGCCCTGATCGAGGCGTGGCCCGACTGGCCCGACACGGTGCTCATCCTCACCGGACCCGCGGGCAGCGGCAAGAGCCACCTCGCCTCGATCTGGGCGACGCGGGCCCATGCCTGGACCGTTGCGGCGGCCGAGATCGGCGCGGCCTCGGTCACGCATCTCGTCTCGAACGGCGCCCTCGTCGTCGAGGATATCGACCGGGCGGACGGCCTCGACGAGGCTGCCCTGTTCCACCTGCTCAACCTCGCCCGCGAGCGGCGCTGCCCGGTGCTGATCACGAGCGCGCAAGCGGTCGATGCCCTCGGGATCCGGACGCCGGACCTGCGCTCGCGCCTGCGGCTTGCCCCCGGCGCCGGCATCCTGCCGCCGGACGACGCCCTGCTCAGGGCTGTGATCGTGAAGCTCTTCGTCGACCGGCAGCTCGTGGTGGATCTGAGCGTCGTCGACGCACTGGCGCTGCGCATCGACCGGTCGCTCGCCCGCGCCCGCGAGGTCGTGAGTGAGCTCGACCGGGATGCCCTCGGCCGGGGCCGCCGCATCACCCGGCCGCTGGCGCTCGCCGTGCTGGAGCGCCTCGGGATGCAGGAGGAGCCGGATTGATCCGGACGCTCCGCGTCTGCGAAATCGGCGCGGGTCGTCACGAAACTGTCAAATGAATGCGGGGCCCGCGTGGTAGTGCCCCCGGAAAGCGGCAAGCGGAGGATGAAGGGTGTCGGAGATGGAGCCGAGCACGGACGCGCGGGAGAACGAGGGCCCGGAGACGGTCGAGAACCGCGATTCCGCCGAGCCGTCCCGTCGGCGCGTTCCCGCGCGGGCGGCCGCGGCCCGCACGGCCGCCTTGCGCCGCAGCCCCGCGCCGCGCGATGCCGCGCCCAAGGCGTCCGCCACGGCCGGGCCGCGTCCCGGCGAGGACGCCGACGACTGGCCGGCGACGGCGGAGACCGCCGAGGCGCGGCCCGAACCGGCCGCGGATCTCGCCGGCAGCACCGCCCGCGAACCCGTTCTCGAGGCTGGCCGCCACCTGCGGCACTCGCCGGAGCGCTTCGTCAACCGGGAATTGTCCTGGCTTCAGTTCAACCGGCGCGTGCTGGAGGAGGCCTCGAACGGCAATCACCCGCTCTTGGAGCAGCTGCGCTTCCTCTCGATCTCGGCCAACAACCTCGACGAGTTCTTCATGGTGCGCGTGGCCGGCCTGCACGATCAGGTCCGCGCCGGCCTCGTCGTGCCCTCGCAGGACGGGCTGACGCCCTCCGAGCAGCTCCTGCGGATCGGCCACGAGGTCTCGCGGCTCGCGGAGGACCAGCAGGCGCGCTGGCGCGAATTGCGGGTCGCGTTGCACGGCGCCGAGATCGATCTCGTCGATCCGGGCGAACTCTCGGCCGAGCACGGGCGCTGGCTGGAGGAGTACTTCCTGAATCACGTCTTCCCGGTCCTGACGCCGCTCGCGATCGACCCGGCCCACCCGTTCCCCTTCATCCCGAATCTCGGCTCGACCATCGCGCTGATGCTGGTGCGCCCTCGTGACGGGCGGGTGCTGCGGGCGCTGATCCGCCTGCCGGCGGTGCTCGACCGGTTCGTGCGCCTGCCGGACCTCGCCGGCGATCCGGTCGCCCGCTTCATCGCGATCGAGCAGGTGATCGTGATGTTCACCGGACGGCTCTTCCCCGGCTACCTCGTCCGCGGACAGGGCGCCTTCCGGGTGATCCGCGACTCGGACCTTGAGATCGAGGAGGAGGCCGAGGATCTCGTCCTGCATTTCGAGACCGCGCTCAAGCAGCGCCGCCGCGGCGTCGTCATCCGCCTCGAGATCGAGGGCGGGATGCCGGAGGATCTCCGGGCTTTTGTGACGGACGAGCTTGAGATCGCGAGCGAGGCCGTGTTCCTCGTGGAGGGCATGCTCGCGCTCAACGAATTGTCGCAGATCGTCGGGATCGACCGGCCGGATCTCAAGTTCAAGCCTTACAACCCACGCTTCCCCGAGCGCATCCGCGAGTCGGGCGGCGACGTCTTCGCGGCGATCCGCCAGAAGGATTTCATCGTCCACCACCCTTACGAGTCCTTCGATTCGGTGGTGCAGTTCCTGGCTCAGGCCGCCCGCGACCCGAACGTCGTGGCGATCAAGCAGACCCTCTACCGGACCTCCTCGAACTCGCCGATCGTCGCGGCGCTCGCCGAGGCGGCCGAGGCCGGCAAGTCGGTGACCGCCCTGGTCGAGCTGAAGGCCCGCTTCGACGAGGAGGCCAACATCCGCTGGGCGCGCAACCTCGAGAAGGCCGGTGCGCAAGTCGTGTTCGGCTTCGTCGAGCTGAAGACCCACGCCAAGCTGTCGATGGTGGTCCGGCGCGAGGGCGACCGGCTCGTCACCTACTGCCACGTCGGGACCGGCAACTACCACCCGATCACCGCGCGGATCTACACGGACCTGTCCTTCTTCACGGCCGACCCGGCGATCGCCCGCGACGTCTCGCGCCTGTTCAACTTCATCACCGGCTACGCGGAGCCGGCCGAGCTCGAGCGGATGGCGGTCTCGCCGCTGACTTTGAAGACGCGGCTCTTGGAGCACATCGAGGCCGAGGTGGAGCACGCCAAGGCGGGCCGCCCGGCCGCGATCTGGATCAAGTGCAACTCCCTGGTCGACCCGCAGATCATCGACGCGCTCTACGACGCTTCCTGCTCCGGCGTTCAGATCGATTGCATCGTGCGCGGCATCTGCTGCCTGCGGCCGGGCATCCCGGGGCTCTCCGAGACGATCCGGGTGAAGTCGATCGTCGGGCGATTCCTTGAGCACGGGCGCATCTACGCCTTCGGCAACGGCGTCGGGCTGCCGCACCCGAAGGCGATCGTCTACATCTCCTCGGCCGACCTGATGCAAAGGAACCTCGACCGGCGCGTGGAATCCCTCCTGCCGATCCTCAACCCGACTGTGCATCAGCAGGTCCTGGACCAGATCATGCTGGCGAACCTCCTCGACAACCGGCAGAGCTGGCGTGTACTGGCGTCCGGGGCGAGCGAGCGCCTCAAGCCCGCGGACGGCGAGGAGCCGTTCAACGCGCACAAGTATTTCATGACGAACCCGAGCCTGTCCGGGCGCGGCAAGTCGTCGAAGAAATCGAGCCCCCGCGCGCTCAGCCGCCGAGCGCAGCGGACCTGAGCCCGGGCGCCGGGCCGGGACGGGATCCGGCGCGGCGACTGAGCGAAGCCGAGCCCGCGGCGGCCGTCCGCGGGCCCGTAACGAGGGACACCCGCCTTGGGGCTCCAGCGCAGCAACCTGATGCTCGTCCATTCCGACTCTTCCGACGCGGGCGAGCGCTTCGCCCCTGTCGCCATCATCGACATCGGATCGAATTCGGTTCGCCTCGTCGCCTATGACGGACTGAGCCGCGCGCCGACCCCGCTCTACAACGAGAAGGTGCTCTGCGGCCTCGGCCGGAACGTGCTGACAACGGGCCGGCTCAATGAGGACGCGACGCGCCGTGCCCTTTCCGCGCTCGCCCGCTTCCGCGTCCTGTGCACGACGATGCGGGTCTCGCGCCTCTTCGTGCTCGCCACCGCGGCCGCGCGCGACGCCGAGAACGGCCCGGCCTTCCTGGAGGCTGCGGAGGCCGCCTGCGGGCAGAAGATCGAACTCCTCTCCGGCCGGCGCGAGGCGGAACTGTCGGCGCTCGGCGTCATCTCGGGCTTTCACGCGCCGGACGGCGTGGTGGGCGATCTCGGCGGCGGCTCCCTCGAACTCGTCGACGTGCGCGGCTCCGTGGTGGGCCAGGGGGTGACGATGCCGCTCGGCGGCCTCGCGCTCCAGGATCTCTCCGGCGGCTCGCTCAAGAAGGCGGCCAAGCTCGTGCGCGAGCACCTGAAGAAGGCCGCGCCCCAGCTCGAGACCCTGAGAGGCCGCAGCTTCTACGCGGTCGGCGGCACGTGGCGGGCGCTGGCGCGCCTGCATCAGGCAGCCCGCGGCTATCCCGTCCACGTCATGCACGGCTACAGCGTCGAGCCGACGGACGAACTGAACTTCCTCGAGATGGTCGAGCAGGTCGACGCGGCGCAGTTGCAGGACGTCGAATCGATCTCCGAGGCACGCCGACCGCTCCTCGCCTACGGCGCGGTGGTGCTGGAGGAGATCATCCGGGCCGGGCGCCCGCGCGAGGTCGCGATCTCGGCCTCGGGCGTCCGCGAGGGCCTGCTCTTCGAGCAGCTCGACCGGGAGACTCGCCTGATTGACCCACTGATCGCGGCGGCCTCCGAGCTCAACACCCTGAGGGCCCGCTCGCCCGCGCATGGCGAGGAGCTTCTCGCCTGGACCGACCGCTTCGTCGAGACCCTCGACGGGCCGGAGACGGCGGACGAGCGGCGGCTGCGCCACGCGGCCTGCCTGCTCTCCGATATCGGTTGGCGGGCCCACCCGGATTACCGGGGCGAGCAGAGCATCAACATCATCACCAATGCCGCCTTCGTCGGCGTCGACCATCCGGGCCGGGCCTATCTGGCGCTCGCCGTCTACTTCCGTCACGAGGGCGTCGCACCCGAGAAGGCGAGCCCGATGCTGCGCAGCCTCGCTGGCCCGCGCCTGTTCGAGCGGGCCCGCCTCGTCGGTGGCCTGCTGCGGGTCGCCTTCCCGATCTCGGCCGGCATGGGCGGAACGCTGGAGCGGATGCGCCTAATGGTGGAGGACGGCAAGGTGGTGCTGCGCCTGCCACCGGCCTGGGAGGCGCTCGCCGGCGACCGCCTGCTCAACCGGGTCCGCGGCCTCGGGCGCATCCTCGGCCTCGACGGGAGGATCGAGATCGGCTGAAGGGCAGGGCGCTCCTGAGGGCGCGCGCCACCGTCGACTCACAACCTTTCAAGCAATAATTGCAATTAAAAGTAGAGACACGATTTTTTGATCGTGTCAGCCGCCCTGAATTGATCAAACCGCATCATCACCCTGGTGCGAATACGCTCCGTCTCGCGTTCACCTGCCGCGTCTAAGGCGGCGTATCGATCGGGAGCGTGACGGGGGCATCCAGTGCGCCGTCATCGCAGTCCAGCCCGCCAGCCCTTGCACGGGGCCACAGGCGAAGGCGGGAACGGCGGCGTCACGAGGGTGCAGGCACGTGTTCGGCGGTGCCGAGACCCTCAGCCACACCACTACCGTTCGAGACCAGAACACGCCATCGGGATCGCGCGAGGCGGCCGGCGATGCCGGACGCGAGCGCCGATCCGTGTCCGGAGACAGCTACATGACCATGCACTCCATCAGCGGCACCACCAAGGAGATCGCGGGCGATGCCGAGACCGCGCTCGGCGACGCGATCGGAGATCGCGGGGCCCAGATCGGGGGCCGCCTGCGCTCGGCCGAGGCCCGCGGCGAACGGCTGCTCGCGGGCGCCCGCGAGGCGATCGGCCACGCCGCCAGCGAGGCCGCGGATCATTCGGAGGACGCCTATCAGCGCGGCATCCGCTCGGTTCGGTCGGGCAGCGCTACCGTTGCCGGGGAGGTCCGCGGCCGTCCCCTCGCCGCGCTCCTCGTCGCGGGCCTCGCCGGTTACGGGCTCGGCCTGCTGCTGCACGCGCGCCGCTGAGCCGTCGAGCCACGCGTCGTCTCCCCCTCCACGCGCCACCCTCTCGAACCAAGGAGTTCAATCTTGGCCATTTCGCCTTCCGTCGTGCCGGGCGAGTCCCGCGCCGTCCTGCTGCATCAGGTGTCCTGGGGCGCCATCCTCGCCGGCGCCGTCGCCGCCCTCGTCGCGCAGATCATCCTCAACATGATCGGCCTCGGGATCGGCCTGTCGGCGCTCAGCACCACGGGTGCGGGCAACCCGAGCGCCGGCACCGCCTCCCTCACGGCCGGCCTGTGGTGGGTCGCCTCCGGCATCGTCGCCTCGCTGATCGGCGGCTACCTCGCCGGGCGTCTCTCGGGACGGCCTTCGGGATCGACCGCGGCCTATCACGGCCTCGTCTCCTGGGCGGTGACGACCCTCGTCGTGCTCTATCTCCTGACCTCGACGGTGGGCGGCCTGATCGGCGGCACCTTCGGCACGGTGTCGAGCGCGATCGGCGGGGCGGGCCAGGCGATCGGCAGCACGGCGCAGACGGCGGCCCAGGTCGCGGCGCCGAACCTGAACCGAATCTCAAACCCCCTCGAGGGGATCGAGCAGCAGGTGAGGCAATCCGCGGGCGGGCAGGACCCGGCGGCCCTGCGCGACGCGGCCGTCGGCGCGATCAGCGCGTATCTGTCGGGCGATGCCGGTGAGAAGGCGAAGGCCGAGGACCGGGCCGCCGAGGCCCTGGCCAAGGCGCGGAACATTCCCGTCGACGAGGCGCGGACACAGGTCCAGACCTACCAGAAGCAGTACGAGCAGGCCGCAGCCGAGGCCAAGCAGAAGGCGCAGGCGGCCGCCGAGGCGACCCGCAGCGCGGCAGCGCAGGGCGCGCTCTACGCGGCGCTGGCCCTCGTCCTCGGGGCGCTCGCCGGCTTCCTCGGCGGCCGCCTCGGCGCGGTGAAGCCGGAGGGCTATCGCCTCTGATCCGGCAGAACTCCTGTAACCAGGATTTCCTGAGACGAAGAGCCCCGGGCGGACGCCCGGGGCTCTGGCCGCTCGAAGCGGGCTCCCTATTCCGAGATCATCCCGGCGCCCGCCTCGCCGCCCTCCTCGACGCGGACGGGGCCGCTGGCCTGGGCCTCGACCACCGCCGCGGCGGTGATGTTGACGATGCCGCGGGCCGTCACGGAGGGCGTGAGGATGTGGGCGGGTTTCGAAGGCCCGATCAGGAGCGGGCCCACGGGCAGCGCGTCGGCCAGCACCTTGGCGAACTGGAAGGCGATGTTGGCGGCGTCGAGGTTGGGGAAGATCAGGACGTTCGCCGAGCCCTTGAGCCGGGAGCCCGGCAGCACCCGGTCGCGGACGAGTTCCGACATCGCCGAATCCGCCTGCATCTCGCCGTCGACCTGAAGGTTCGGCGCGCGCTTGTCGATCAGCCCCAGGGCGTGCCGCATCTTCCTGGCTGAGGCCGAGTCCGACTGACCGAAATCGGAATGGCTGAGGAGCGCGATCTTCGGGGTCAGCCCGAACCGCGTCACGTGGTTCGCGCAGGCGATCGCCACCTCGCAGATCTCCTCCGCGGTCGGATCGTGCCGGACATGGGTGTCGGCGAGGAAGTAGGCGCCCTTCTTCGTGACGATCAGGCTCATCGCGGCGCATTCGGTGACGCCGGGATTGAGGCCGATGATGTCGCGGATCGCCCGCAGCCGCGTCTCGAACCGGCCCTCCAGGCCGCAGATCAGCGCATCCGCCTCGCCGCGATGGACCGCGATCGCACCGATCACCGTCGTGTTGGTGCGCACCACCGTGCGGGCGGCGTCGGGCGTGATGCCGCGGCGGCCCGCCACGTCGAGATAGGTCTGAACGTACTTGCGGTAGCGCGGATCGTCCTCGGGATCGATCAGCTCGAAATCCTCGCCGAGGCGGAGCGACAGGCCGAAGCGCTTGAGGCGGGTCTCGATCACCCGCGGGCGGCCGACGAGGATGGGTTTGGCGACGCCGTCCTCGACGATGGCCTGGACGGCGCGCAGCACCCGCTCGTCCTCGCCCTCGGCGTAGATGACCCGCTTCGGGTCCTCCTTCGCCTTCGAGAAGAGCGGCTTCATGACGAAGCCGGAGCGGTGCACGAACCGGTCGAGGGATTCGGCGTAGGCCTGGATGTTGGCCACCGGCCGCCCGGCGACGCCGGAATCCATCGCGGCCTTGGCGACGGCCGGCGCGATGCGCAGGATCAGGCGGGGATCGAACGGGCTCGGGATCAGGGAGCGGGGCCCGAACGGCCGCGCCTCGCCGCCATAGGCGCGGGCGACCACGTCGGAGGGCGTCTCGCGGGCAAGCGCGGCGATCGCCTTCACGGCCGCCTTCTTCATCTCCTCGTTGATCGAGGTGGCCCCGACGTCGAGCGCGCCGCGGAAGATGTAGGGAAAGCAGAGGACGTTGTTGACTTGGTTCGGGAAGTCGGACCGCCCGGTGCAGATCATCGCGTCGGGGCGCTTCTCCTGGGCGAGATCCGGCATGATCTCGGGGTAGGGGTTGGCGAGCGCCATGATGAGCGGGTTCTCCGCCATCGATTCCAGGTACTCGGGCTTGAGCACGCCGCCGGCCGAGAGGCCGATGAACACGTCCGTCCCCGCGATCACGTCGGCGAGCGTGCGGGCCTCGGTCTCCTGCGCGTAGACCTCCTTCCAGCGGTCCATCAGCTCAGTGCGGCCCTTGTAGACCACGCCCTTGATGTCGGTGACGACGATGTTCTCGCGCTTGGCGCCGAGCGAGACGAGGAGGTTCAGGCAGGCGATCGCCGCCGCACCCGCACCGGAGGTCACGATGCGGGCATCAGCCAGCGGCTTGCCGGCGAGTTCCAGCCCGTTGAGCACGGCCGCCGCCACGATGATCGCGGTGCCGTGCTGGTCGTCGTGGAAGACCGGGATGTTCATCTTGGCCCGGCAGCGCTCCTCGACCTCGAAGCACTCGGGCGCCTTGATGTCCTCGAGGTTGATGCCGCCGAAGGTCGGCTCCAGCGCGCAGACCACGTCGACGAGCCGGTCGACGTCGTGCTCGTCGACCTCGATGTCAAACACGTCGATGCCGGCGAACTTCTTGAACAGGACCGCCTTGCCCTCCATCACGGGCTTCGAGGCGAGGGGGCCGATATCGCCGAGGCCGAGCACGGCGGTGCCGTTCGAGAGAACGGCGACGAGGTTCTGGCGGATCGTGAGGGTGGCGGCCTCCTGCGGGTCGTCGTGGATCGCCATGCAGGCTGCGGCGACGCCGGGGGAGTAGGCGAGGGCGAGGTCGCGCTGGTTGCCGAGCGGCTTGGTGGCCTGGATCTCCAGCTTTCCGGGACGGGGCAGGCGGTGATAGACGAGCGCCCCGGACTTGAGATCCTCGGACATGTTGTCGGCCATGGCCCTCTCTCCCTGCTCGCCGCGTTATGGTGCGGCCCCCGCTCCCGCCGTGACGGGACGCGCCGCTTGAAGGCTCTGTTGCACCGCTTGCGGAGTGGGCGCAACCCGCACAACGAGACGCGGATTCACCTCAGCCGGCTCGTCCGGAAACGCGGATTCTCCATCGGCGCCTACTCCTACGGACGGCCCCGCGTCCGTTTCGCCGAGTCCGGCCGACGCCTGACGATCGGCCGCTATTGTTCTATCGCTGACAACGTCGTGATCATGCTGGGCGGCGGGCATCGCACGGACTGGGTCTCGACCTATCCGTTCGCGGCCATGGACGGCCTCTGGCCGGGGGTCGACGCCCCGCAGGATTACCACGCCTCGAAGGGCGACGTGGTGATCGGCCACGACGTCTGGCTCGGCTCCGGCTGCCTGATCCTGTCGGGCGTCACGATCGGGCACGGGGCGGTGATCGGGGCGCGCGCGGTAATCGCCCGCGACGTGCCGCCCTACGCCATCGTCGTCGGCAATCCTGCGCGGATCGTGCGCCACCGCTTCGACCCGGAGACGGTCGCGGGCCTCCTCGACTGCGCGTGGTGGGACCTGCCGCACGCGCGCGTGGCGGCCCTCGTGCCGCTGCTCCAGTCCGGTCGCACGGACGAGTTGATCGCGGCCGCCCGCGCCGTTGCGGGGCAGCCCTGAATCCCGTAGGCGCTCAGGGCCGACGCAGACGAGACCAGACCCGATGTCCGACACGCCTCCCGACCGCCTCGCCGTGAACCCGAACAGTCCCTTCTACGACGAGAAGGCTCTGGAGCGCGGCGTCGGCGTCCGCTTCAAGGGCGTCGAGAAGACCAATGTCGAGGAATATTGCGTCAGCGAGGGCTGGGTGCGGCTGAGCGCCGGCAAGACCCTCGACCGCGCCGGCAACCCGATGACGGTGAAGCTGAAAGGGCCGGTCGAGCCCTATTTCAGGGACGCCCCGGCCGAGGCCTGAGCCGTCCGGCGACGGCGCTCCGCCGCGAAGTCGCGCAGGGCCGCGTCGACCAGGGCCTCGACCTGAACGGGCGTCCTCGGATCGCGGATGATCAGGCTCGCCAGGATGTCCCGGCGGCGCGACCGCTGCCGGGCGGTGCGCGCGTGGTTCGACACTCGCAGCAGCCAGGTCTCGGCCGGCAGGGCGAGATAGAGCGTGTCGCCGCGCGCGTTCCCGGCCTGCGGCAGGAAGCCGTGCCGGCCGAGGAGGCGAACCGCGAGCGCCCGCGCGGCGGCGGGGGGCAGGGCGGTCACGCCAATCCTTCTCTCGCCAACGCGCTCTCGCCCCGCAATGCCGCGAGCGCGCCGGCGGCCGAGCCCGCGTAGCGCTCGTAGGCTCCCCGCCGGAACGCGAGGCGCGAGAGGGCGAGCTTCGCGCCGTTGAGCGTGAGGGTGCGCGGGCTGGGGTCGGGCAGGCCGTACTTGCGGCTCACATAGGCCCGCGACCAGGATTGGTGCCAGCGGGTGCGGAACACCCGGCCGGGCTCCGGTGCCGAGGAGCGGCCGCGCCCGTGGGTCGCCACGGCCGCGTCGACGTGGACGAGGGCGTGGCCCGCATCCGCCACCCGGCGGCAGAGGTCGTCGTCCTCGTAGAACAGGAAGATGTTCTCGTCGAAACCGCCGAGCCGGAGGAAAAGCTCGCGCTCCGCCATCAGGCAGGCCCCGAGAGGAAGGGCGCGCAGACGTCGCCGTCCGGCAGGGCAAGCCGCCCCTTCGGGTTCGGCAGATAGGGCGAGAGGAGCGAGCGGGGCTGGAAGAAGACGCGGCCGTCCGGCTCCATCAGGCGGGGGGCGAGGAGCCCGGCATCCGGATAGGCGTCCGCCGCCCGCAGCAGCGCGTCGGCGGCGCCGGGGCGCAGGACCAGGTCGGGATTGAGGATGAGGATGCGCGCCGCCTGCTCGGCGGCGCGCGCGCCGATGTTGTTCGCGCGGCCGAAACCCTCGTTGCGGGGGTTGCGGATCACCGCGGCGCCCGCGGCCTCCGCGATCTCCACCGAGCGGTCCCGGCTCGCATTGTCGACGACGATCGCCGGGACGTGCTCGGCCGCGAGCGCGGCGAGACAATCCGGCAGGGCGTGGGCGCTGTCGTGGGCGACGACGATCGCGACGAGGCTCGGCACGGTCACTCCCGGGCTCCCGGAACGACGATCCGGGGCAGTCCCATCCGCCTGAATTCGAGCGCAGGTTGAGCTGCGACGTGTCGGTCGATCAGCGTCGCGGCATCGCGGCGCGCCGGCATCCCGGGGGAGGCCGGACCCGGTCGCCCGGCCGCCTCCGAGATAGCCGCCGCTCCCGCTGCGGGCAGGGGCTCAGCCCTTCTTCTCCGGCAGGTTCAGCCGGATATGCAGCTCGCGCAGCTGCTTCGGCGTCGCCTCCGAGGGGGCGCCCATCATCAGGTCCTCGGCCCGCTGGTTCATTGGGAAGAGCACCACCTCGCGGATGTTCGGCTCGTTGCACAGAAGCATGACGATGCGGTCGACGCCGGGCGCGATGCCGCCGTGGGGCGGGGCGCCGAGGCGCAGCGCATTCAGCATGCCTCCGAACTTGGCCTCCAGCACGTCGCGACCGTAGCCCGCCAGCCCGAACGCCTTCTCCATGATCTCGGGCTTGTGGTTCCGGATCGCGCCCGAGGACAGCTCGATGCCGTTGCAGACGATGTCGTACTGGAACGCCTTGATCCCGAGGATCGTCGCCTCGTCCTCCGTCCCGAGCTTCAGGAAGGCGTCGTGGTCGAAGTTCGGCATCGAGAACGGGTTGTGGGAGAAGTCGATCCGCTTCTCCTCCTCGTTCCACTCGTACATCGGGAAATCGGTGATCCAGCAGAAGGCATACTGGTCCTTGTCCGAGAGGTTCAGCTCGTCGCCGATGCGGATGCGCGCCTTCCCGGCGAGCGCCGCCGCCTTCGCCTCGGGCCCGGCGGAGAAGAACACCGCGTCGCCGGCCTTCGCGCCGGCCTTCGCGGCGATGCGCGCCTGGATCTCGGCGGGGATGAACTTGGCGATCGGGCCCTTGCCGGAGAGCTGGCCGCCCTCGTCCTCGAACACGATGTAGCCGAGGCCCGGCGCGCCCTCCGAGCGGGCCCAGTCGTTCAGCTTGTCGAAGAAGGAACGGGGCTGGCCCGCGGCACCCGTGGCGGGAATCGCCCGCACCACGCCGCCCGCCTTGATGACGCCCTTGAACGCCTTGAACTCGACCGCGTCCTCGCCGAACTCGTCGGTGACGTCGGCGATGATCAGGGGATTGCGCAGGTCCGGCTTGTCGACGCCGTATCTCAGCATCGCGTCGGCGTAGGTGATGCGCGGGAAGTCCGGCGTGACGCGCTTACCGTCCGCGAATTCCTCGAACACGCCGCGCAGCACGGGCTCGACCGCCTGGAAAACGTCCTCCTGCGTGACGAAGCTCATCTCGATGTCGAGCTGGTAGAACTCGCCCGGCGAGCGGTCGGCGCGGGCGTCCTCGTCGCGGAAGCAGGGCGCGATCTGGAAGTAGCGGTCGAAGCCCGCGATCATCGTGAGCTGCTTGAACTGCTGCGGCGCCTGCGGCAGCGCGTAGAATTTGCCCGGATGCACGCGGGACGGCACGAGGTAGTCGCGGGCGCCCTCCGGCGACGACGCGGTCAGGATGGGCGTCTGGAACTCGAAGAAGCCGCCCTCGCGCATGCGCCGGCGGAGCGCGTCGACGATCGCGCCGCGCTTCATGATGTTGGCGTGGAGCTTGTCGCGCCGCAGGTCGAGGAAGCGGTACTTGAGGCGCGTCTCCTCCGGGTATTCCTGGTCGCCGAAAACGGGGAGCGGCAACTCGGCGGCGGCACCCAGCACCTCCAGATCGTCGATGTAGACCTCGACGGCCCCGGTCGGCAGTTCGGCGTTCTCGGTGCCGGCGGGCCGCGTCCGCACACGGCCGTCGATGCGGATCACCCACTCGGAGCGCGCGCTCTCGGCGGCCTTGAACGCCTGGGAATCGGAATCCACCACGCACTGCGTCAGACCATAATGGTCGCGCAGGTCGATGAAGAGGACGCCACCATGGTCGCGGATGCGGTGGCACCAGCCGGACAGGCGAACGGTTCCGCCGACGTCGGACGGGCGGAGCTGCCCACAGGTATGGGTACGATAACGGTGCATGGCGGACTTCTTCGGGTGGGAGGCCGGCACCATTCACGCGGGGGGAGCGAAGTCAAGCACAAGGCTCCGCGAAGGCGGCCGACAGGCGCGATCCGTACGGCCGGACCCTTCCGGTACGCGGCCTGCGACCCCATATAAGCCCTATGAACATGCACGCTTTTTTCGCCTCCGAGGCGGCTCCGGGCGGGCCGGCCGGCGGGGCCGTACAGGAGGCGCCCGCGTCCGAGCGGCAGGAGGGCGCTTGGCGCGTCCTGCCGCTCGAAGGGAGCTTCGAGCTCGTCTACGAAGATGGGAACGGTGCCTGGAGCGCGCGCCGGCTGGAGGCGCGCGAGCTGAAGCTCGGTCCCGGCCGGACGCTGATCGGCGGCATCGACCGCGGGCGCGGCGGCTATCGCGGATTCCGGGTCGACCGGATCCGGCGCCTCACCGACGGGGCGACCGGCCAGCGCGTCGAGGCCGGCATCCTCGACCTACTGCTCGCCCGGGCCGAGGTGCAGCGGCGCGAGCGGGCGGCGCGAGCGCGCCGGCTGCGGACGCGCGGCCGCCCGGATCCGCGCCGGGCGGCCTGAGGAACGCCCGGATTTGCGGGGACTTCGCGCGCGCCGCGCCTCCCTTTCCCGACGAACCTTCGGTATAGGCGGGCCATGGACCTGATCACGACCACGTCGGCCCTCGCCGACGCCTGCACCTGTCTGGCCGCGCAGCCCTTCGTCACTGTTGACACGGAGTTCATGCGCGAGACCACCTATTACCCGAAGCTCTGTCTGATCCAGATGGCGGGGCCGGACGGGAGCGCGGTGCTGGTCGACCCGCTGGCAGCGAAGATCGACCTGAAGCCGTTTGTCGACCTGATGGCCGACGAGGGCGTGGTGAAGGTGTTCCACTCCGCCCGCCAGGATCTCGAGATCATCTGGATGCTGGGCGAACTCCTGCCGCACCCGTTCTTCGACACGCAGGTCGCCGCCATGGTCTGCGGATACGGCGACTCGGTCTCCTACGAGCAGCTCGTCAACGACGTAGCCAAAGCCAAGATCGACAAGTCCTCCCGCTTCACGGACTGGTCGCGGCGCCCGCTCTCCGACGCGCAGCTCGCCTATGCCCTGTCCGACGTGACCCACCTCGTGACGATCTACGAGGTTCTGGCGGGCCAGCTCGTCGAGACGGACCGGGGCGCCTGGCTCGACGAGGAGATGGGCGTGCTGACCTCGCCCGAGACCTACCGGGCGGACCCGGCCCAGGCTTGGCGTCGCCTGTCCGGGCGGATGCGCAAGCCCCGCGAGATCGCCGTCCTGATGGAGGTCGCCGCCTGGCGCGAGCGCGAGGCGCAGACCCGCAACGTGCCGCGCGGGCGCATCCTCAAGGACGAGGCGGTGATCGACGTCGCCACCTCGGCGCCCCGCAGCGTCGAGGCGCTCGGTCGCCTGCGCTCGATTCCCGCCGGCTTCGAGCGCTCCCGCACCGGCGCCGACATCCTCGCCGCCGTGGAGCGGGGATTTGGCCGCGACACCGCCGAGATCGCGATGCCGGAGCGCAGCCGCGGCCGGGGCGGGGGAGGCAACGGCGCCCTCGTCGAGCTTCTCAAGGTGCTCCTCAAGGCCGTCTGCGAGGCGGAGGGCGTGGCGCCCAAGATCATCGCCACGGTCGACGATCTGGAAGCGATCGCCGACGACGACGAGGCCGACGTGCCCGTGCTGCACGGCTGGCGCCGCGGTCTGTTCGGCGAGAAGGCCCTCGCGCTCAAGAGCGGCCGCCTCGCCCTCTCGATCGAGCGCGGCCGGGTGGTCGTGCGCGAGGTGGAATGATCCCGGCTCCTCATTCCTGAGGATCAATCACCCTTCGGCAGCCGGTCAGCGGTTGCGGGATCGGGATTAATCGGCAAGTTGATTGCCGGAACATCCCGCACCCCTCCCGCGTATCCCGGCCCGATGTATGAACCCAACGAAGTCCTCCAGACGCTGACGGGGCGCGGCCACGTCTCCGCCGCGGGCTGCGAGTCGGTGCGGGTGCGCTACAGGATCGTGATCGAGCGCCGCCAGGGCAGCCTCGTCGCCTACGGCACGCTCGTCGGCAGCGCGGTGGGCCTGCGCCCGATCTGGCTCGAACCCGATTCCGTCCTGCGCCTGAAGAACGGCCGCCGCATCGAGATCTCGGTGACCGATCTCGTCGGCGACGTCGCCGAATTCGAGAGCACCGGACTGCTGACGGGGTTCTGACCGAGCGGAGGGGACGCGGCGCTTCGAGGGGACGCGACAGGCGGGTCGATCCTGAAAGCCGGGACACCGGAGAATCTTGACCTCCACCCGCGATCGGGTCTCTACCTCGGATCGGAAGATTGTATTCAATCTAAACCCGACAGGCGCGCCGGGGACGGCGCGAGGAGCCGCGATGGGCAAGCCCGTATCCCTCTCCGTGAACGGCCGCGCCGTCACCGTCTCTCCCGACGACCCCGACACCCCGCTCCTCTACGTGCTGCGCAACGAGATGGAGCTGCGCGGGCCGCGCTTCGGCTGCGGCCTCGGCCAGTGCGGCGCCTGCATGGTGCACGTGGACGGGCAGGCCATCCGCTCCTGCACGACCCCGCTCTCGGCACTGCAGCCGGGCCAGAAAGTGGTGACCCTCGAAGGGCTCGGCGCGAACGGCACGCCGCACCCGCTGCAGGCGGCCTTCGTGGAGGAGCAGGCGGCCCAGTGCGGCTACTGCATCAACGGCATGATCATGCAATCGGCGGCGCTGCTGGCGCAGAACCCGAAGCCGAGCCGGGCCGAGATCCTGCAGGCGCTGGCGGGCAACCTCTGCCGCTGCGGCACGCATCTCCGGATCGTGCGCGCGGTCGAGCGCGCCTCGGCGAGCCTCTAGGGGAGGGGACGATGACCGAGACCAACCTCTCCCGCCGCGCTCTCCTGAAGGGCAGCGCGCTCGTCGTCGGCTTCGCCCTGAGCAGCCCGGTCGCAGCGCTCGCCGCCTCGCCGACCGCCCCCTCGAAGCCGGTCTCGCCCGAGGAGGTCGACGCCTTCCTGGCGCTGAGCCGCGACGGCTTCGCCACCATCTATTCCGGCAAGGTCGATCTCGGCACGGGCGTGCGCACGGCGCTGATCCAGATGGCGGCCGAGGAACTCGACCTGCCCCTCGACCATGTCGGGCTCGTTCAGGGCGACACCGCGCTGACGCCCGATCAGGGCCCGACCTACGGCAGCCTGTCGATCCAGAACGGCGGCATGCAGATCCGCCTCGCCTGCGCGACCGCGCGGCGCCAGATCCTGTCGCTCGCTGCCGAGCGCCTCGGCCGCCGGCGCGAGGATCTGGTGACGGAGGCCGGCCTCGTGCGCCCGAAGGCGGGCGGGGAGGGCATCGCCTACGGCGAGCTCCTCAAGGACGGCCGCTTCTCCCTGAAGGTCGACAAGGACGTCGCGCCGAAGGATCCCGGCAGCTACACGCTCGTCGGCCAGTCCGTGCAGCGCCTCGACATCCCGGAGAAGATCGCGGGCCGCTTCGCCTATATGCAGGATTTCAGGCTGCCCGGCATGCTGCACGGCCGCGTGGTCCGCCCGCCGGCGATCGGCGCGCAGCTCCAGAGCGTCGACGAGGCCTCCGTGCGCGACGTGCCGGGCCTCATCCGCATCGTGCGCGAGGGTAATTTCCTCGGCGTCGTCGCCCGTACCGAGTGGGCGGCGATCAAGGCCGCGCGCCAGATCCAGGCGCATTGGTCGGAGGCCGCGGACCTGCCCGAGCAGGACCGCCTCTGGGACCATGTCCGCGCCACCCGCGTGACCAAGGACGACGTCACCATGAATGTCGGCGACGCCGCGGGCGCGCTGCAGGGCGAGGGCAAGGTCCTCAAGGCCACCTACGACTTCGCCATCCACACCCACGGCTCGATCGGGCCCTCCTGCGCGGTGGCGATGCTGAGCGAGGGCAAGCTCAGCGTCTGGACGGCGTCCCAGATGACGCACGCCCTGAGGAAGCAGCTCTCCGCGATGATGGCGCTGCCCC
The DNA here is from genome assembly GCF_003173715.1 of Methylobacterium durans. Taxonomy (NCBI): domain Bacteria; kingdom Pseudomonadati; phylum Pseudomonadota; class Alphaproteobacteria; order Hyphomicrobiales; family Methylobacteriaceae; genus Methylobacterium; species Methylobacterium durans. The sequence continues at coordinate 4,477,092 of NZ_CP029550.1, forward strand.
TCGACGACGTGCGCTGCATCTACATTGAGGGCTCGGGCTGCTACGGCCGCAACGGGCACGAGGACGCGGCGGGCGACGCGGCGCTGCTCGCCCGTGCGGTCGGCCATCCGGTGCGGGTGCAATGGTCGCGAGCCGACGAGCACGGCTGGGACCCGAAAGGTCCGCCGACCCTGATCGATCTCTCGGCCCGCCTCGACGGCGAGGGCAACGTCGCGGCCTGGGCCTCGGAGTTCTTCATCCCCGACGGCGCGGCCGGCAACGTGCCGCTGGTGGCGGCGAGCCTCGCGAACCTCCCGCACGAGACGAACAACGCGCCGGGCAACATCATCCACAATTCGGGGATCCCCTACGCCTTCCCGAACGTCCGCACGGTCTGCCACCGGCTCGCCGAGACGCCTCTGCGACCGTCCTGGATCCGCACGCCGGGGCGGATGCAGAACACCTTCGCCAACGAGGCCTTCCTCGACGAGCTGGCGGCCGCCGCCGGGATCGACCCGCTGGACTTCCGGCTGCGCAGCCTCGGCGACGAGCGCGGCGTGACCGTCCTGAAGCGCGCCGCCGCCCTCGCGGGGTGGGACAGCCGGCCCTCGCCCCACCGGCAGCAGGGCGACACCCTGCGCGGCCGCGGCCTGTCCTACGTGAAGTACGAGCTCTACCGGACCTACGTCGCGGCGGTCGCCGAGGTCGAGGTCGAGCGCGCCACGGGCGCCATCCGGGTCACCCGCTTCTGCGTGGCTCAGGATTGCGGGCAGATCATCAATCCGGACGGGGTGCGCAACCAGATCGAGGGTAACGTCATCCAGACCATGAGCCGCACGCTCAAGGAGGAGGTCACCTTCGACCGCTCCCGCGTGACGAGCCTCGACTGGGAGAGCTACCCGATCCTCACCTTCCCCGAGGTGCCGGAGATCCTGATCGACCTGATCGACCGACCCCGCGACAAGCCCTGGGGCGCGGGCGAGCCCTCCGCCGCGATCGTCCCCTCGGCGATCTCGAACGCCGTCTTCGACGCCACCGGCGCGCGCCTGCGCTCGGTGCCCTTCACGCCGGAAAAGGTGAAGGCGGGCCTGCAGCGCACCTGACGGCCCACCGAGTCGCGCCGCGCGCCCGACGAAGCGGGCGCGGCCCGGTGACGCCCGTCAACGGCAGCGGGAGAAATTCACAAGCTTCGCGCGGCACCGCGGCTGCGCCGTCTCGCCGCAGACGCGACAGGATTGCGCAGGGGCCGCTCGGATCGCGCGGGCTGGCGTCCCTTCGCACCGAGGGGGCGAGCTTGGCCATTTTGCAATGCATCTATTGCCGAATGCTCCCGAACGGACACGTTGCCCAATCCGACTGCATGAGGCTCGACCTTTTCGCATGCCGCGCGCCGCCAGCCGTCTGAAACATGCATCGAACGCATGCAAAGCCGACTTCAAACTGAAAAGTAACTTTGAACGGCAACACTTTCGTTTTGCGTTGCAACATGGCGCACTGCACAGCGATAGACGGTCGATCCCGTTCGAGGGCCTCACCAGGACTTGAACGGGACACGTTTTTGAGGCTCGCAAGCGAGTTGACGGCGGCCAAATTTTTCTTAGAGTTCGTTCAAGCTTCGGTTTCGAGGAGGACGCCAAAGGGATGGCGGCTTCTGGCTCGGTGCCCGTCCGGCACACGATAACCCGCCCGCTACCGGAGCTTCGATCCCTGTCGCAAACAACAGGTCAGGTCTTCTTACGTAATCAGAACGATTGCGCATGAGGACTCTAAGATCTGTCGGAGGAATCCATGAGAGCGGTCCATCTTCTCGCACTCGGTGCTGGCATGGCGGCTGCGGCGCCTGCCATCGCCAACGAAAACCTGATCAAAGAAATCAACAATCCTGCCCAGCAGGTGCTTCAGACGGTTGACTACGCCAACACCCGTTATTCGAAGCTCGACCAGGTCAACGCCGGCAACGTCAAGAACCTCCAGGTCGCCTGGACCTTCTCGACCGGCGTGCTGCGCGGCCACGAGGGCTCCCCGCTCGTCGTCGGCAACATGATGTACGTGCACACCCCGTTCCCGAACATCGTCTACGCCCTCGACCTCGACCACGACGCCAAGATCGCCTGGAAGTACGAGCCCAAGCAGGACCCGTCCGTGATCCCGGTCATGTGCTGTGACACGGTCAACCGCGGCCTGGCCTACGCCGACGGCGCCATCCTGCTGCACCAGGCCGACACGACGCTGGTGTCGCTCGACGCCAAGACCGGAAAGGTCAACTGGTCGGTCGTCAACGGCGACCCGAAGAAGGGCGAGACCAACACCGCGACCGTTCTGCCGGTCAAGGACAAGGTCATCGTCGGCATCTCGGGCGGCGAGTTCGGCGTGAACTGCCACGTCACCGCCTACGATCTCAAGTCCGGCAAGAAGGTGTGGCGCGGCCACTCCCAGGGCCCGGACGCCGACATGATCATGGATCCCGAGAAGACCACCTCGCTCGGCAAGCCGGTCGGCAAGGATTCCTCGCTGAAGACCTGGGAAGGCGATCAGTGGAAGACCGGCGGCGGCTGCACCTGGGGCTGGTTCTCCTACGACCCGAAGCTCGACCTGATGTATTACGGCTCGGGCAACCCCTCGACCTGGAACCCGAAGCAGCGTCCGGGCGACAACAAGTGGTCCATGACCATCTGGGCGCGTAACCCGGATACCGGCATGGTCAAGTGGGTCTACCAGATGACCCCGCACGACGAGTGGGACTACGACGGCATCAACGAGATGATCCTCTCCGACCAGAAGGTCGGCGACAAAGAGCGTCCGCTGCTGACCCACTTCGACCGCAACGGCTTCGGCTACACCCTCGATCGCGCGACCGGCGAGCTTCTCGTCGCCGAGAAGTACGATCCGGTGGTGAACTGGGCCACCAAGGTCGACATGGAGAAGGGTTCGAAGACCTACGGCCGTCCGCTGGTCGTGTCGAAGTACTCGACCGAGCAGAACGGCGAGGACGTGAACTCGAAGGGCATCTGCCCGGCCGCCCTCGGCTCGAAGGATCAGCAGCCCGCTGCCTACTCGCCGAAGACGCAGCTCTTCTACGTTCCCACCAACCACGTCTGCATGGATTACGAGCCCTTCAAGGTGTCCTACACCCGGGCCAGCCCTATGTCGGCGCGACCCTGTCGATGTACCCCGCCCCGAACTCGCACGGCGGCATGGGTAACTTCATCGCCTGGGACGGCGTGGCGGGTAAGATCAAGTGGTCGAACCCCGAGCAGTTCTCGGTGTGGTCGGGCGCGCTCGCCACCGCCGGTGACGTGGTCTTCTACGGCACGCTGGAAGGCTACCTGAAGGCGGTCGACTCGAAGTCGGGCAAGGAACTGTACAAGTTCAAGACCCCGTCGGGCATCATCGGCAACGTGATGACCTACCAGCACAAGGGCAAGCAGTACATCGGCGTCCTGTCGGGCGTCGGCGGCTGGGCCGGCATCGGCCTCGCGGCCGGCCTGACCGACCCGAATGCCGGTCTCGGCGCGGTCGGCGGCTACGCCGCCCTGTCGAACTACACCAACCTCGGCGGTCAGCTGACCGTCTTCACGCTGCCGAACTAATCGGTCGCAGAGGAACCGCACGAAAGGGGTGCCGGCGCGGGTTTCCGCGCCGGCATCCTTATGATTTAGATGTCTTGTAAGAAGGAAGAGCGGCCGGGCATCCAACCGGTCCGGCCGGGTGTCTCAGGGAGAAACGTCTCTTGCATTACCTCAGCAATACCATCCTGCGGCCCGCCGTGGCTGCCCTCGCCCTAGTGACCGTCGCCGTGGTCGCCGTACATGCTGAGGATGCCAAGCCCGCCGCCAACGCTCCTGCCGATCCTGCCCTCGCCAACTCCCTGAATCCAAACGACAAGGAGAAGGACGAGAAGCTGCTGGCCCGCGACGCCGCCGTGAAGGTGGACGACGGCAAGTACCTCGACAGCATGGGCCACCCGACCTTCCGGGTCACCAACGAGGGCAAGAAAGTCGACTGGTACCTGTATTCCGGATACCGCCGCTATCACGCGGAGTGCCACGTCTGCCACGGCCCGGACGCCATGGGCTCGACCTACGCGCCCGCCCTCAAGGACTCACTGAAGCGCCTCTCCTACGAGGAGTTCATCGGCATCCTCGCCGGCGGCAAGCGCGACACCGAGGCGGGCCAGGAGAAGGTCATGCCGGCCTTCGGCGATAACAAGAACGTGATGTGCTACGCCGACGACCTCTACGTCTACCTGAAGGCCCGCGCCGCGGGCGCCTGGGGCCGCGCCCGTCCGGGCGAGAAGGAAGAGAAGCCCGAGGCCGTCAAGACGACCGAGAAGGAGTGCCTGGGCGGCTGATGTCCCGCTCACGCACGCTTCTCGCTGCGACGTTCGCGCTCCTGCTGATCCCGGCAGGAGCGCGGCACGCCACCGCGCAGCACCTGCCCGACCTCGTCACGACGGATGTGCTGCGCGTCTGCGGCGACCCGGGCAACATGCCGTTCTCCCAGCGCAAGGAGGACGGATTCGAGAACAAGATCGCCGCGATCGTCGCGGACGAACTCAAGGTGAAGGTCCGCTATTACTGGCTGACGCAGGGGCCGGGCTTCGTCCGGAACACCCTCGGCACCGGCCTGTGCGACCTCATCATCGGCTCCGCCTCCGGCGCCGAGCTCGTGCAGAACACCAACCCCTATTACCGCTCGGCCTACACGCTGGTCTCGCGCAAGGGCGACCTCACGGGCGTGACGCGCCTCGACGACCCGCAGCTCAAGGGCAAGTCGATCGGCGTGATCGCCGGCACGCCGCCGGTGAGCCGGATGGGGGAGCTCGGCCTCGTCAGCGCGATGAAGGCCTACGCGCCCTACCAGCTCGATCCCGGGCGCAAGAACCAGACGGTCGCGGCCGAGATCATCGCGGACCTCGCCGAGAAGAAGCTCGACGCCGCCGTCCTGTGGGGTCCGGCGGCCGGATGGCTCGCCAAGCAGAGCGGCGTCGAGATGGACGTGGTGCCGCTGCTGCAGGAGCCCGACCGTCCGGCGCTCATCTTCCGCATCTCGATGGGGGTGCGGCACGAGGAGAACGACTGGAAGCGGAGCCTCAACACCATCCTGCGCAAGCGCCGGGCCGACATCGAGCAGGTGCTGCGCGACTATCACGTGCCCCTCCTGCAGGAGGAGGAGAACAAGCTCCTCCAGCCGGAGAAGAACTGAAGGACGGGAGGGCCGGAACCGTGTTCCGGCCCTTCGCACATCCGGCTCCGGTCAGACCCGATCGATTCCGGTCGCGTCGAGCTTCGCCAGCGCCTCGGCCACCGTCTCCCCGCCGATGACGAGGTCGGGTGCGATCTCGGCGAGCGGCACGAGCACGAAGGCGCGCTCGCGGACGTAGCGATGCGGCAGGACGAGGCGCTCGTCCGAGACCTCGGCGCCCGCGTAGGACAGGACGTCGATGTCGATGACGCGCGGCCCCCAGCGGCGTTCGCGCACCCGCCCGAGCGTGGCCTCGGTGGCGAGGCAGGCCTCCAGCAGGTCGTGCGGGCTCAGGTCGGTCTCGATGCCGATCGCAGCATTGAGGAACCAGTCCTGGTCGGTGTCGCCCCAGGGCGGCGTGCGGTAATCCCCGGAGCGCGCCGTGATCCGGATGCCGGGCCGCGCGCGCAGGCCCTCGACGGCGGCGGCGAGGTTTTCCGCCTTGTCACCGATATTGCTACCGAGCCCGAGATAGGCCTGATGGTTCATGGAACCGCCCTTGCGCGGGTGATCTCGATGCTGACGCCGTCGATCACCGCGGGCACCGGCGCGCTCGGCTTGTCGACCCGCACCGTGATCGACTGGAGACGCGAGAAGCGGCCGAGGCACGCCTCGGCGATCGCCTCGGCCAGCGCCTCGATCAGGGCGAAGCGCCGTCCCGTCGCGATCCCGACCGCGATCTCGGTGAGGTCCGCGTAGCTGACGGTCTGGTCGACCGCGTCCGAGCGGCCGGCGGCACCGAGTTCGAGGCCGGCATCAAGGGAGATGTAGAAGCGCTGCCCGAGCCGCGCCTCCTCCTCCAGCAGGCCGTGATAGGCGTAGACCGCGATGCGGTGGACGAGGATGCGGTCCGCCATCAGGTCCGGTCCGGCCGCATCACCGCGTCGACCACCCGCATCGCGTCGATATGGGCTGCCACGTCGTGCACCCGGACGATGTCGGCCCCGAGGGTGCCGGCGAGGACATGCGCCGCGATCGAGCCGTGCAGCCGGTCGACCGGTCGCGTCTCGCGGTCGTGCAGCCGCCCGAGGAGCGATTTGCGCGAGACGCCGACGAGAAGCGGGAAGCCGAGCGCCCGGATCTCGGGCAGGCGCCGCAGGGCTTCGAGATGCTGCTCCCAGCTCTTGCCGAAGCCGATGCCCGGATCGAGCACGATGTCGGCGTCCGGGATGCCGGCGCGGCGGGCGATGTCGAGGGAGCGCTCGAAGAAGCGGCGCATGTCGTCGACGATGTCGAGGCCGGGGTCGATCGTCTCGCGGTTGTGCATGGCGATGACGGGCGCGCCGTGCGTGGCCGCGACGCGGGCGATGTCGGGTTCCCGCTGAAGGCCCCAGACGTCGTTGACGATCCGGGCGCCGGCCCGCAGCGCGACCTCGGCGGTTGAGGCCTTGTAGGTGTCGATCGAGATCGGGACCGGGAGGCGGGCGGCGAGCGCCCGGATCACGGGCAGGACGCGACCCTGCTCCTCCTCGGCCGGGACGGGCGAGTGGCCCGGCCGGGTCGATTCGCCGCCGATGTCGACGAGGGCGGCCCCGTCCGCGACCAGGGTTTCGGCCTGCGCACGCGCCGCGGCCTCACCGAGGAAGAGGCCGCCATCCGAGAACGAGTCCGGGGTGACGTTGAGGATGCCCATCACGAGCGTCTGCCGGCCGAGGCCGGGCAGCAGGCGGGCGAGGGTGGAGGGTGTGTCGCTCACGGAAAACGCGCAAGGCCCTGCGGGCGGGGCGTCGCGGCCCCGGAAGGGCCCGGGTTTGGACGAAAGCGGGCGGGGAGGCAACGGGGGCAGGCGCCGGTGGAGGCTGCCCACCCCCGAGGCGGAGGAGGATATCGCCCGGCTCAGCCGCGGAAGCAGCGGATCTCCGCCTCGGCCTGGGCGCGGCGAAGATCCGCGACCTTGTCGTCGAACATCTTGGTCGAGCGGAACTCGTTCGAGCGCTGGCCGATGCCCTGGCGCATGGAGAGGATCGTGCTCGCCTGCACGTACTTGTCGTAGGGCAGAATCGAGGCGAGGGCGTCGAGGGAGCAGGAGCAGCGCTGCAGCGCCTCTCGGGTCTGCCCGTTCGCCGCCATGCACCCGAACACGTAATCGACGCGCGCCTCGGTCGGATAGTCGTTCTCGAGGTCCGGCGCCGCGAGCCCGGGCCCGACGAGGGACGCGAGCACGAGCCCCGCGAGCGCGCCGCGCTCAGCCAGCCTTCTGATCATAGCTCAACCGTTCCTCGAGGAGTTCGCCGCCCTCGGCGTTCTTGGACTGGGCCTCGATCGAGACCAGCTCGCCCGGCACGGCGGGCGAGGTGACGAAGGTGTAGGTCATGTTGGCCATGCCGCGCATCCGTTCGGCGAGCTTGTCGCCCTCGAAGGGCTTGGTCTCGACGCGCCAAGCGTCGACGTCCTTGCCCTGATAGGTGACCTTCGTCGGGGTGACCGTCGCGCCGTCGCGCAGGCCCTTGCGGATCGCGTTCTTGAGGTAGCGCGGGTTCGCCTCCAGCACCTTGGCGAGCGCCATCAGGTGGTGCTCCAGGAAGAGCGTCATCACGGGATTGCCCGGCATGTCCTCGAAGGGACCGGCCGGAAAGCGGTTCTGGCCCGAGAACATCTCGACGCGGATGGTGCGGTCGTCGGCGCCCTTGCCCGGCTCGAGCTTCAGCTTGATCGTGTCGTTGAGCGGCGGCCCGAACGGACCCTTCGCGATGCCGGAGCGACGGAGGTAATCGTAGGTGAGCGTCGTGCCGGGCGTGGTGTTCCGCATCTGCGGCTGCTCGAAGAGCAGGTCGGCGGCGGCCGGGGGGCCTCCCGCCTTGACCGTCCCGGCAGCGGGCGCCTCGGACGGCGCGGTCTGCGCGAGCACCGGCGCGGCGAGCAGGACGAGACAGGCCGCAATCGTCAGAATCCTCACAGCTTCGCTTCCTCCTTCAGCGGCGACCGGACGTTGCTGCCGATCGTCCGATAGACGTAGTCCGGCGGGTTCTCCGCCGCCTCCTCCGCCGCCAGTGCCCGCACCTTGGCGTGCAGCGGCGAGAGCGAGCAGGCCGGGTCGGTGGCCGCCGCGTCGCCCGCCAGCGCGAGCGCCTGGCAGCGGCAGCCACCCCAATCCTTCTCCCGGCGATCGCAGGAGCGGCAGGGCTCCTGCATCCACTTGGTGCCGCGATAGGCGGTGAAGGCGGGGGAGTTCGCCCAGATGTCGCCCAGCGAATGCTCCGTCACGTACCAGAACTCAAGCTGCGAAATCGTCTCGGCCGCGTGGCAGGGCAGCACTTTCCCCTGCGGCGTGACGTTCATCAGCTTGCGCCCCCAGCCGCCGGCGCAGGCCTTGGGGTATTTCGCGTAGTAATCCGGCACCACGAGGTCGATCACGAGCTGGCCCTTCAGCCGCTCGCGCGCCGCCTCGACGATGCGGATCGAGGCGTCGACGTCGGCCTTGTTCGGCATCAGGGAGGCGCGGTTCACGTAGGCCCAGCCGTAATACTGGGTGTGGGCCACTTCGAGCCGCTTGGCGCCGAGCTTCACCGCGAGGTCGATGAAGCCCTCGACCTCGTGGATGTTGCCGCGGTGGATGACCGAGTTCAGGGTCAGCGGCAGGCCGAGCGCGGTCACCTTCTCGGCAAAGAGCATCTTCTGCGGCTGCGCGTTCTTGAGGCCGCCGATCTTCTCGGCGTTCTGCGCGTCGACGCCCTGGACCGAGAGCTGCACGTGATCGAGCCCGACGTCGTAGAGGGCCTGCAGCTTGTCGAGCGCCCCGCCGACGCCCGAGGTGATCAGGTTCGAGTAGAGGCCGAGCTTCGCGCAGGTCTCGGTGATCTCGACGATGTCGTTGCGGGCCGTCGGCTCGCCGCCGGAGAGGTGGACATGGAGCACGCCGAGCGCGGCCGCCTCCGTCAGCACCCGCTGCCAGGTCTCGGTATCAAGCTCGCGCGAGCGGCGATCGAGTTCCAGAGGGTTCGAGCAGTAGGGGCAGCGCAGGGGACAGCGGTGGGTCAGCTCGGCCAAGAGCCCGACCGGGGCAGGGACCGCTTGGCGGCTCGGCGTGATCGCGTTCATCGCTCCAGCACCCTCTTGGTCGCGAGGTCGTTGAGCATCACCAGAATGTCGGCCTCGATCAGCTTCGGGTCGGCGGCGTAGGTCTCGCCGAGCTTGACCGCGATGTCGGTGACCGTGCGGCTGCCGTCGACGAGGCTGAGGACGGCGACCGCGTTGTCGTCGAGATCGAAGGTCCGCTCGGGCGCGAGCAGGACGTGCTTCTGGCGCGTCTCGTCGAAGCGCAGACGTACGCCACGGGGCAGGCGCGGAACGTCGCCGGCCTCGACCTTGCCGGTGCCGGCGGCCCGCGTCACGGCCAGCTCGGCCACCAGCCCCTCGCCGGGGCGCCACGCATCCGGCGGCACCATGCCGGGCGCCACGTAGGCGAAGTAGAGGGCGTCGAGCTGCGTCCAGAGGACGTTGCACTTGAAGGTCAGCGCCGCCATCGCCTGCCGCTGCAGGGCCGGGGTGGTGGCGTGCTGCTTCACGTAGTCGAGGGCGAAGTCGGCGTCGCGCGGGGCCTGGGTGAGGCGCTTGTCGAAATAGGCGAGCGTGTCCTTCGTGATGAAGTCGTAGTTCTTCAGCATGCCGGCGACGCGCTCGGAGATGATCGTCGGCGAGAACATCTCGGTGAGCGAGGAGGCGATCGCCTCGAGGAGCGAGCGCTCGGAGACGAAATGCACGTAGGCATCGACCGAGAAGCGGGTCGCCGAGAGGATGCCCTTGGTGGAGAGCACGTATTCGCGCCCGAAGCCGACGCCCTCGGCGAGCTTCAGCCAGCGCTCGATGCCGCCGTCGCCCGGATGGTCACCGTCGTGATCGACGATGCGCTGGCGCCAGACCCGGCGCAGCGACGCGTCGGTCATGCGGGCGAGGACGGCCGCGTCCTTCACCGGGATCATCGCCTGGTAATAGTAGCGGTTCAGCGCCCAGGCCCGGACCTGATCCTTGTTCAACTTGCCATCGTGAAGAAGGCGATGGAACGGGTGCAGGTTGTGGTAGCGCCGGGCACCGATGTCGCGGAGCGCCGCCTCCAGCTCCTCGGGGCTGAGCAGCCGCTGGGTCTCGTCGGCAGCGGGGGTCGGGAAGGCTGCGGTCATGGCGTGTCCAAGCGTCCGTCTTCGAGTCGCGTTTCCTGGAACGGTTTTTAGATGGGGCGGGGCGAGCCGATGAGCCACCGCCTCATCCGCGCGATTATATCGCGTCCAATATAAACCCGATGCACTAAACTTCCAATCCGGCCCCGGGCCGGAGGCGGTCAGAGCGTCAGGGACAGCCCGTCATGGCCCACCGTCCAGCCGGCGGATTCGACGTCTGCGCGCTCGGGCGAGCCCTCGACCAGGACCGGGTTGGTGTTGTTGATGTGCACGAACAGGCGCCGGCCGATGCTCACGTCGGCGAGCGCCTCGACCGAGCCGTTCTCGCCCCGCATCGGCACGTGGCCCATCCGCCAGCCCGTCTTGGTGCCGACGCCGGCCCGGATCATGTCGTCGTCGTGCAGCACGGTGCCGTCGAACAGGAGCGCGTCGACGCCCGAGATGCGCGCCTTCAGCGCCTCGGTGACGCGGGCGCAACCCGGGATGTAGGCGAGGCGCCGGCCCCCCGCCTCGATCATGGCGCCGACCGTGGTCTCGGTCTCGGCCCCGATCTGAAGGCTCTCGTCCTCCAGCCAGAGCGGCACCTTGCCGGGCACGGCGAAGAGGGTGACGGAGAGGCCCGGCACGGGCTCGAAGGTCTCGTCGAGGGAGATCGCCCTGCGCGCGACGGTTTCGGCCGCCATCACGTCGAAGACGCGGTTGTCGTTGACCGAGCCGAGGATGCCCTGCGTGCCATAGAGGGTGAAAGGCTGGCCCTCGCGCAGGGTCAGCAGGCCGGCCACGTGATCGACGTCGCCGTTCGTAAGCAGGACGGCGCGGATCGGCGAGTGGCGCAGGCCCTCGCGCGGGTGCAGCACGGGATTGTCAAAGAGTTGCTGCCGGATGTCCGGCGAGGCGTTCACCAGGAGCCAGTTATCGCCGTCCGGAGAGACCGCGATGCTCGACTGGGTGCGCGGCCTGACGCGCTCCGGCTCGCTTCGCGCGAGCGTGCAGATCGGGCAGCGGCAATTCCACTGCGGAAGCCCGCCACCGGCAGCCGAACCGAGGATCACGACACGCATGGAAAGCTCTCACGCAGCCTGCGACCCTCGGTCCGGCGAACCACCTTAGTGGAAGGTGTCGATCTCGGCCGACTCGTAGCTCGTGACTTCCATGCCGACGCAGATCTCGGAAACGACGGGGGCTGCCCACTTCATGGTGTTTCTCCAGATTTTCTCGATCGCCAGTCGCATCGGCAAACCTCCTTAAGAGGATCCTAAGATACTGACGGCGCAGTGATTTCTGCTGCGCGAGCTATATCGGCAATTCCGGCCGACTCTTCAAGCGCTAAATTGCCAGATGCTCCCAGAAATGCGCTGCCGCGAGGCCGCGAGGCTCAATGTCGGTAGTCTTGCCCGCGGAGGTCGAGCATGAAGCCGCGGCCCCGCACGGTGACGAGGATCGGGCCGCCGAACCGCACGAAATCGGCCATCTTCGAGCGGAGGTAACCCACGTAGACATCGACGACATTCAGCGAGAGCCCGCCCTGGCTCGCCCAGAGCTTGTCGAAGATGTCGCCGCGCGAGACCGGCTTGTTCGCCTGGTCCATCAGCATGGCGAGAAGCTCCGCCTCGCGCGGCGTGAGGCGTGCTGACGCATCCCCGAAATTCATCTGCCTCGTGTTGAGATCCAGGGTGAGCTTGCCGGCCGTGACGATGGTGCGCGGCTCATCCGATTCCTTGCGGCGCAGGAGGTGGGTGCGCAGCCGCGCCACCAGCTCGTCGAAGACGAACGGCTTCACGATGTAGTCATCGGCACCGAGCGCCAGCCCCTCGGCGCGGTCGCGCACCTCGTCCCGGGCGCTGAGGAACAGGATCGGGCCCGGATATCCGCCCTCGCGCAGGGAACGGCAGACGTCGTGGCCGGAGCCGTCCGGCAGGGTGATGTCGAGGACGACCGCCTCCGGCGCGTCGTCCCGGGCGGCGGTCAGGGCGTCGCCGACACATCCTGCCATTCCGACGGAGAAACCCTCGGCCTCCAGGCCGCGGGCCAGCATGGCGCGGATGTCGCTGTCATCCTCGACGATCAGTACCCGCGTCATGCGGCGCTCTCCCGTGTGTCCCGCCCCTGATTCTCGAGATCGGCGAGGTCGAGGGAAGGCAGGGTCAGCGTCACCCGCGCGCCCCGTCCACCCTCGCCCCGCCCGAGGCGGATCGTCCCATCATGGTGCTCAATCACCCAGCGCGCCAGTGCCAAGCCGATGCCGAAGCCCGTCTCGGCCGGACGGTCGCCCCGCCGGAAGCGCTCGAACAGCTCGGCCTCCGACGCGCCGAAGCCCGGCCCGTCGTCGCTGATCGTGATGGTGGCTGCGCCGGGCGCGGCCACCTCGGCGCGCAGGGCGACCGCGACCCGGGTCGCGCCGGCGGCGTGACGCAGGGCGTTGTCGATCAGGCTCTCGACCACCTGCCGCAGCCATTCGCGGTCGGCCAGCACCTCGCAGTCCCGCGCGCCGGGCTCCAGATCGAGAGCGACGCGGCGGCGGGCGGCCTCGGAGGTCGCGTTGTCCACGGCCTCGGCGAGGATCGAGACGGCGCTGACGGCCCGGCGATCCAGCTCGATCTGGCCCGATTCGGAGCGGGCAACCCGCAGCAGATCCTCCACCCGCAGCTTCAGGCGCTGGGCCCGCTTGCGGATGGTGGCGAAGACCGGCCCGAAATCGACGCTGCGCCCCGCCTGCCGGGCGGCGAGGTCGCACTCGCCGAGGATCACGGTGAGCGGCGTGCGCAACTCGTGGCTGACATCGGCGAAGAAGCGGCGGCGGGACCGGTCGACCGCCTCCAGCCGCGCGTTCGCGGCGCGCAGGTCCGCGGTGCGGGCCTCGACCGTGTCCTCGAGCGCCGCCCGGTCGGCCGCGAGGCGCCCCTCGCGGCGGGACAGGCGGGCGGCCATGCGGTTGAAGTTGGCGACCAGCAGGCCGAGCTCGTCGCGGGTCGCCACGGAGAGCCGGGTGTCGAGCTCGCCCCCGCCCACAGCGCCGGCGGCCTTCCGGATCGCGGCGATGCGCGCGAGCGTCGGACGCGTGACCGAGCGGTAGAGCACGAACACGATTCCGAAGGCGACGAGCACGGCCGCCCCGGCGGCGAGGCGCAGGCGCTGCGACAGCGCGCGGGCCTGCTCGGAGCCGAGCACCATGGTGCGCCGCTCGGCCTCGATCAGGAAGGAGAGGGGCTGGCCCGTCATGGCGCCGAAGCCGTTGAGGGCGCCCTTGATGCCGTTCTTGCGCGCCTCCGGATCGAGCTGCCGCTCGATCTGGGAGACCTGCCGGTCGAGGATGACGCGGGCGGCGCGGATCTGCGACATCGGCCGGGTGCGGGCCGCGTATTGCGTCCGGTCGAGCGGGTCGCTGGTGGCGACGATCGTGGCGGCGAGCGCCTCGTCGACGGCGGTCAGGGCCCTGTCGACGTTGGTGCGGGCGATCGAGAAGGCTTCCGGCTGCGCCTCGGAGCCGCCCACCGTCTCAAGGGCGGCGAGGCCGAACTGGGTCAGCCGGCCGGACAGCTCCGCGAGGAGTTCGAGCCGGTGCTGGGCGGCGAGCGTCCGGTCGAGTGTGCTCTCGGTAGCGGCGATCGACCAGAGCGCCCCGGCCGCCGCGAGGACGACGAGCAGCGCGGAGCTGCCGAGCAGCAGCGCGAAACGGACCTTGAGCGAGCGCATCGACCCCGTACCCCGCCGCCCGGGCCTCGTGGCCGGCGGCGCGGCCGGAGAGTGTCACCGACGCCGTGCGAGGCCAAGGGGGTGGTACATGAGGGTGGAGAAGGAGGCGGCGAGCGATGCTCGCGCGACGACATGCGCTGGATTCGAGAACGTCTCACAGATCCTTCGGCTGGCTGCCGCGGGCCGCGCAGCGCCAGCGCTCGACGTGCCACTCCGGGTGGGCCGCCTGCCAGGTCGCCAGGGCGCTCTGCGAGTTGCGCAGGCAGATGAACGGGTTCGACGCCTCGTAGGACAGGTCGATCTTGTCCTCGCGGCAGGTGGTCGGCTGCGCCAGCAGACAGATCGAGAGCAGGATCATCATGGGCCGGGCCTCGTCGTGGGCAGAGGGAACCCGATGGTCCCGCACTTCCCGCGAAGCCGGCTCAGGTTCTGCCGCCCATACATGAGGCGGCCGGGCGTGCCGGCCAGCCCCAGCGGCATGGCGACAGCGCCTACGAAGCCGCCCAGATCTCGCCCTTGCCGAGCGTCGCGAGGTCGCCCGAGTAGCGCTTCAGCGTGCCGGCCGCGAGGTCGGCATGGGCCGGGCTCACCCCCGCAGGGAGCGCGCGAGGAGGCGCAGGAAGACGAGGTCGTGGCTGCCCGTCTCGACGAAGGTCGGGCTCATCGCGCCGTGGCTTCCGACCAGCAGCGTGCCGCGGCGCATGCCGAAGCCCGGATGATCGCCGACGGCGAGCGCCGCGATCGTGCCCGCGATCATGCGCGCGCCGGCATGCGCCCCCGCCTCGCCCGCGACGAGGAGGCCGCGCCGCATCCGGTCGCCGAGACCGTCGCCGGCCCGGCCCTTGATGACCAGGGTCGCCCCGTCGAGGCCGGCCTTGGCCGCGTAGACCGCGCCGCCTGCGTGGTCGCCGGCATCGCCCTCGATCGTGATCGTGCCGCCCGTGGCGCCGCTGCCCGCGAAGGGGCCGGCATTGCCCGAGACGAGGAGGCTCCCGCCCGCCATGCCCTCGCCGAGGCGCTGGCCGACATCGCCCGCGACCCGGATCGTGCCCGCGGAGAGGGCGGCGCCGACCCGGTCGAGCCGCTCCGAGCCGCCCTCGATCGTGAGCGTGTCGGAGCCGTCGAGCGTCACCGAGAAGCAGTCGCCGAGGCTGAGACCCCGGCGGCTGGTGCCGACGGGCAGCTTGGCCACCTCGATCTCGGACAGCTTCGCGAGGGCGAGCGGGGTGATATTGCGGAAGTCGAGGCGCTCGGGCGGGGCCTCGCGCAAGGTCAGGACGCTCATGCTGCACCCGGTTTCGTGAGGAGGTCCCGGAGGTGGTAATGGTGGCGCCCGAGATTGCCGCCGTAATTGCCGGCCGTGACCGCCACGAGCCCGTGGCTCGCGCCCACCTCGGTCGCCGCGTGGAGCGCCGCCCGCATCGACTCGGCGACCCCCTGCGAGGTGAGGGCGTCGATCACGATCTCCAGCACCACGCCGCATTCGGGCGGCAGCGCCGAGCCGGCCCGACCTTTCAGCGTCGGGCAGTAGGCGTCGTTGGTCGAGGCCATCATGCCCTTGGTGCGGCCGCCGACCTTCGAGCCGGAGCGCACGACACCGCCGGGGAAGGGCAGGATCGCGCCCGGCACGGACCTGGCCGCCTCCACCGCGATCTCGGCGACCTTCAGCGTGTCCGCGTGCTTGCGGCCGAGGAACAGGAGGTTGCCGCCGCCGACCGCGCCGTCGACCGCGCGGGTCGAATCCTCGCACAGGAACTCGCCGTCCATGACGGGGATGCGCCAGAACCGGCGCACCTTGCCCTGCGCGTCGGTGAGGCGCTTGGCCACCGCGAAGCCGTCGCCGAAATAGCGGATCGCGCCGCCGAGCTTGATCTTGGTCGGCCCCTCGACCCCCGCGTAGCAGGCGGTTCCGGGGCAGGTGAGGATGCACTGGCCGACGCGCTTGAGGAGCTGCTCCTTGAGCCCGTTCGGTTCGAAGCCGAACAGCAGGATGCGCACGCCCGGGCGCCCGTCCGGGGTCTCCTCGGGGGAGAGCTCGGCGTCGATGCCGGCCTCGGCGCCGCAGCCGATCACCGAGGTGGCGAAGCCCGTCATCACGGTGGCGGCGATCATCGCCCATTTGGGCGTGTCGTTGGTGACGACGATCGCGGTGCCGGCCACGTCGAACGCCTCGGCGAAGGTGTCCTCCACCGGGATGCCGTTGAGGGAGAGGTCAGCCATCGTCAGACTTCGATCCGGTCATGCGGGGTGCGACCGCGCGGGCGGGGCGGGCAGGGGTGGATGTCAGGCGCGGCATGCCACCTCCTCGAAGACGTCCGCGACGGGGAAGGCCGCGTCCGGCACGGCGAAGCTGTCGAGCCCCTGGCCGTAGCGGTCCTGCAGGTAGGCGTCAGTGCGCCGCTCCATCGCCTTGTCGGACTCGACCGTGAGTTCGAGGGTGCGCCCGGCGCGCCAATCGACGATCTCGCCGTCCTCGACGATCGGCACGCCGTCCTTGAGCACGAGCTTCGCCCGCGCGAACATCGCCGTGCGGTCGCGGTCGTCGCGGTAGATCGCGACGTCGGCGCGCGCGCCCTCGCGCAGGTGCCCGCGGTCGGCGAGGCCCAGCAGCTTGGCGGGCCCGGAGCGGGTGAGCTGCGCGATCTCGGAGAGCGTGTACTCGCGCTCGATCCCGGGCAGCGAGGAACGCTCGCCCACCACCTTCGGCAGGGTCGCGATCTCGCGGTCCCGCTCCTCCTTGTCCATC
The DNA here is from genome assembly GCF_003173715.1 of Methylobacterium durans. NCBI lineage: Bacteria > Pseudomonadati > Pseudomonadota > Alphaproteobacteria > Hyphomicrobiales > Methylobacteriaceae > Methylobacterium > Methylobacterium durans. Next base: position 4,493,868 of record NZ_CP029550.1, read on the forward strand.
AGGAGATGGATGATGCGCGGGTACTCGGTGAAGGGGCCGCCATTCGGGTGATCGGTGGTCAGGATGGTGCGCTCCGGATCCCCGAGAGCAGCATCAGCTCCAGGCCGATCGCCCATTGGAGCGAGCTTGTCGGGCCCCGCGGCCGGTAGAGGAAGGGCACCACGCCGCCGCCCTCCGCGTCGCCCGCGTTGAGGATCCACTTCTTCGGGTTGGCGCCCTTGCGGCCGGCGAACTGGCGCAGGATGTCGAGGGAGATCGTCACGGTCTGCCCGAACACCACCTGGCCGACGTCGAAGGTCGCGTTCGGGTGGGCCTCCATCGCCCGCGTCAGGCGCTCGGCCGCCGAGCGGAAGCCGCCCGTCATCGGGTTCTCGGGGTCGACCACGCCGTAGGCGTAGAACTGGGCGTGGGCGAAGTGGATGCGCCGCCCCTCTGCCGCCTCCAGCGTCGCCACGAAGGAGTCGTCGGCGCAGGGAAGCCCGAGATTGTTGCAATGGACGTGCAGGGGGTGCGGCACGCCGATTTCCTCGACCGCGTCGAGGAGCGAACTCATGATCTTGCGGGTCGAGAGCCCGTAGGTCGGGATCTCGTCGTCGAGGCTGAGCTTGAGCGCCCCGTCCTTGAAGGCGGAGGCGCCGCCCGCGTTGATGCACTTCACCCCGAGCGCCCGCGAGGTCGCGGTGTTGAGCGCCACGAGGTCGCGCACGGCCGCCTTCCCCTCGCGGTCGCGCAGGAGCTGGAGCAGGTGGTCGTCGTTGCCCATCACGCAGAGCGCGCCCCGGTCGAGGAGCGGGATGTCGGCGAGTTCGAGCTGGGTCGCCAGCGCGTTGACCGGCGGCATCGCCGGCTCGACGGCGGTGGTGTAGCCCATTCGCGCGTAGTTCGCGCCGATCCAGGCGGCCGAGCCGCCCGCATGCGCGAAGGGATGGCCCTCGGGGGCCGCCTCGCTCACGTAGAGATCGGGCATGAGGAGGCGCGAGAGCACGACGTTGCCGCCCGCGATGTGCGAATGGACCTCGACGCCGCCCGCCATCACGACGCAGCCCGCCGCGTCGAACGTGCGGTCGGGCGCGCGCTCGGACGGGGCCACGACGCGGCCGTCCTCGATCCAGACGTCGCCGACGGCGTCGCGGCCGGCCGTCGGATCGACGACCCGTCCACCTGTGATCCGGATCAGCATCAGGCGCCCTTCTGTTCGGTGAGGCGGTCGCGGATGCGGCCGAGCACGTCGGCGGCGCTCGGCGCGCCCGCGGCGGCATCCTTGGCCGCAAAGTACGTCAGGGCGGCGCGGTCCTCGTTCCAGAGCACGCCGTCCGCGCTCTCGCCGGGCACGCCGACCGCGATGACGATCTCGGCCGTGCCCGCCGCGGCCTCGGGGCTGCCCTCGCCGACGAGGGCGATCGCGGGCAGGCTGCCGAGCCAGTCCGGGAGCGGCGCGGGCAGGGCGCCGAGCCAGAGGGCGGCGTCGGCCTCGCCCGAGGCGACCTGGCGGGCGGCGTCGAAGCGCCAGGGATCGTGCTCGGGCTGACCCCGCCCGAAGCCGACGCGGGGCGCCTGCCCCGTCGTCCAGGCCGAGAGCTGCACGACGGCCCGGTCCTGGCCCGGCGCGTCCGACAGGGCGAGCGCGAAGAAGCGCGTCGATTCGTTGATCTCCTTGACGAGGCCCTGGAGCATCTCGACGCCCATCTCGCCGATTTCGGCCGGGTCGTAGAGGGCGACGCCGAACTGCGCCGCGTAGAGACGCTTGGCGAGATCGGTATAGGGCGCCTCGCCGGCCAGATGGCCCTTGGCGAAGGCGCGCAGCTCGGCGATCGAGACCGCGAGGCCGCCGGCCTCCGCCGCGTAGGTCCGCGTCGCCGCGTTCCCCCGGCCGCCGAGGGCGAGGAGGCTGCGCTCGGCACCAGCCGTCCGGCCGCGGCTCGGGCCGGCGGCGGCGATCGCCTTCAGGACCGGGCTCTGCCAGGGCGCCTCGCCGACGACGAGGACGACGTCGGCCCGGCCCACGGCCTCGGCCGGCGTCGTCGTCATGGCGCCCGTGCGGCTGAGCGAGCCGAGTTCGGCATAGGTGCCAGCGGCGCCCGCCGTGTCGACCGAGGCGCCGGCGGCGGCGGCCAGATGATAGGCCGCTCGGATCGCCGCGAGGTCCGCCGACAGGCCGGCCACGACCGGAGCACGTGACGCGGCGAGAAGCGCGGCGGCGGCCCCGATGGCGCTCCCCGCATCCGTCGCGCTCCCCTTCACCCAGGCAGCCATCCGACCTCCCTCGCATTCGAATTGGAGCACCGCGGGGTCGGCTGAGGCCTGAGCGGCCTCGCGCGACCGGTCGGGACCCGGGGTCCTCGTCGGCCGATGCACGGGGCCGCACGTTTGCATCGGTCAAAGCCGGCAAGCAAGAGCCGCCGCCGGATTTCCGCGGGCCTGCGGGACGCACCGTGTGGATCGAGCGTCGCGGATCGGACCCTGGGGATCGGAGGTTGCCCCGCACGGGCGCTCCGCTAGAAAGTCCGGGCGAATTTGGGACGATGCGGCGGGGCGGCGCCCGGACGGGAGAGGATCTGAGGTGACGGCACCCCCGGACCGGCCGCTTGATGCAAGGCAGGACGAGATCGGCGACAGCGGCCCGGCCGAGGCTGCGTCGGTGCGCGTGCGCGCCCCGGCCCGCCTGCATTTCGGCTTCCTGGATCTCCACGGCGGCCTCGGCCGGCGCTTCGGCAGTATCGGCCTCGCCGTCGACGCGCCCGCGGTGGAGCTCGTCGCGGCGGCGGCCGAGGGCCTGACGGCGGAGGGGCCGGAGGCGGAGCGCCTGCTCGCCTATGCCCGCGCCGCGGCCGGGCATCTCGGCGTGCCGGAGGCCGGCGCCTTCCGTGTCACGGAAGCGATCCCGGCCCATGCGGGCTTCGGCTCGGGCACGCAGCTCGCCCTCGCCGTGGCGGCCGCGCTCGCCCGGCTCCACGGCCGTCCCTTCGCCCCGCAGGATTTCGCCGACGCCCTCGACCGCGGCAACCGCTCGGGCGTCGGTCTCGCCGCCTTCACCGAGGGCGGCCTCATCGTGGACGGCGGGCGCGACGCGGGCGGCAGCCCGCCGCCGGTGATCGCGCGGCTGCCCTATCCGGAGGCGTGGCGCGTCGTGCTGATCCTCGACGCGGGCATGACGGGCGTGCACGGCAAGCGCGAGATCGAGGCGTTCCGCGACCTGCCGCGCTTCCCCGAGGCCGAGGCCGCCGAGATCTGCCGCATCGTTCTGATGCAGGTCATGCCCGCCGCCGTGGTGGCGGATGCGGACGCCTTCGGGGCGGGCATCACCGCGATCCAGCGCCGGATCGGCGATCATTTCGCGCCCCACCAGGGCGGGCGCTACGCCAGCCCGGCCGTCGCCGAGGCCCTCGCCTCCATCGCGGATCGGGGCGTGGCGGGCTTCGGGCAGAGTTCCTGGGGGCCGACCGGCTTCGCGCTGCTGCCGTCCGAGGCGGAGGCCCGTGCCCTGGTCGCGTCCCTGGAGCGGCCGGGGCCCCTGCGCTTCGTGATCGCGCGCGGCCGCAACACGGGCGCGAGCGTGGACGCGGCCTGAGCGTGGACGCGGCCTGAGCGTGGACGCGGCCTGAGCGTGGACGCGGCCTGAGAGCGGCACCGGGCTCCCTCTCCCGTTCGGGAGAGGGTCGGGGTGAGGGGTGCGAGACTTCCGGAAAGGCCGCACGCCCCACACGGTCCGCGTCCCGCGGACTCGACCTTTCCCGGACGGGACAGGTGGATCCGGGCCGGTCAGCCCTTCTTGATGATCGGGGCGGGCTCGACCGGGGCGGGCGGCGGCTTCGGCGCGCAGGCCGTCGCGGCCAGCGCCAGGGCGGCGGCGATGGCGCCGAGGATGATCTGCTTCGTGGTGGGAGCAAAGGTCGTCACGGTCGTCTCCAGAATTGGACCGTGGGCAAACCTATCGAGACGACGTCATCCAGATAGTGCATTCTTGCAACGCCCATGAAAATCAGTCGACGGAATTTGAATATTTCAAAAGGGCACTTGCCGGAACATCCCGGCCCGCCGATCGACCGGTGCCGGCCCTCCGCGCACGATTTCCGGGGCCAAGGCGCTTGACCCGGCCCTGCCGGAGGGCTTTTGACCTGTCGCGAGGCACGGCGCGTCAGGCGGCGGCCGATCGCGGAGGAGAAGACCGAACATGGCGCGCTCGATCCTGCACATGCTCACGCCCCTCAAGCACATGAGTCCCTTCGACGTGAACATGGCCGTCGATGCCGGCTTCGAGACCATCGTCACCTACACCGGCGTCGACCTTGCCGACGTCGTGTCCCTGACGCAGGACTCGATCTTCTCCCGCGCACCGCAGGACGGCACCCGGACCGGCATCTTCATCGGCGGCAAGAACGCCGAGGACGCCCTCGACATGGTGGACCGGGCGAAGAAGGCGTTCGTGCCGCCCTTCGCCAACCACGTCTTCGCGGACCCGGCCGGATCCTTCACCACCGGCGCCGCCATGGTGGCCGAGGTCGCCCGGGCGCTGCGCTCGAAGTTCGGCACCGACCTCAAGGGCAAGCGCATCGTGATCTTCGGGGGCGCCGGCGTCGTCGCCTACGTGGCGGCGGTGATCGGCGCGCTCGAAGGCGCCAGGGCCGTGCTCGTGGGCCACGACGGCGAAGAGCGCGTCTCGAAGATCGCCTTCACGATGAAATGGCGCTTCGGCATCGAGGTCGGCGCCGTCGACGGCTCGACGGTCGAGGCGCGCCGTGCCGCGATCCATGACGCCGAGGTGATCCTCTCGGCCGGCCCCGCCGGCATCCCGATCCTGTCGGCGGAGGATCTCGAATCCGCCCCGAAGCTCTTGGTCGCCTCGGACGTCAATGCCGTGCCGCCCGCGGGCATCGCCGGCATCGACGTCAACGCCGTCGATGTCGCCCTGCCGACCGGCAAGGGGCTCGGCATCGGGGCGCTGGCCGTCGGCAACGTGAAGTACCAGACCCAGTGCCGGCTGTTCCGCCGGATGCTCGATTCCTCCGAGCCCCTCTGCCTCGATTTCCGCGACGCCTACACGCTCGCCGTCGAGATCGCGGGCTGACGCGGGAGCGGGCTGGCACGTCGGTGGCCGGGGAGGCGATCCTCGTCGCCGCCCAGTCGGGGCGGGCGCTCGCCGAGAGCGCGCGGCGGGCGGGCCTTCGCCCCTTCGTCGCCGACCTGTTCGGTGATGCCGACACTCTCGAGCGCGCGGAGGATTACCGGCCGCTCCCCGGCCGCTTCGGCACCGGGCGCCTCGGCGGCGGTGCGCTGCTCGGCGCCCTCGACGCCCTGGCGGAGCGCGCCGGGCCGCGCTGCCTCGGATTGGTGCTCGGCTCGGGCCTCGAGGGCGCGCCGGACCTGATGGCGGAGATCGCCCGGCGCCACCGGCTGATCGGGGCAGGCCCGGAGACCGTGGCGGCCCTCAAGGAACCGCTCGGCTTCGCCGCCCTCTGCCGGCGGCTCTCCATCCCGCACCCGGCGGTGACGCGGGACGCCCTCGACGATCCGGCCGGCTGGCTCCTGAAGCGGGCGGGCGGCTCGGGGGGCGGCCACATCCGCCCGGCGACGCGGGGTCGCGCCCCGGCCGGCACCTATTTCCAGGCCCGCGTGCCGGGCCGGGCCTTCGGCCTCTCCGTGCTCGCGGACGGGCGCGATATCGCCGTGGTGGGGCTCACCGAGCAGTGGAGCGCGCTTACGCTCCTGCGGCCTCACCGATACGGCGGGGCGGTGCTGCGCGCCGCCGCGGAGGCGCTGCCGCTGCCGGCCGCCCTCGTCGGAGAGATCACGGGCGCGGTCGCGCGGCTCGCCGCCGCCACCGGCCTGCGCGGGCTGGCCAGCGCCGACATCCTGTCGGACGGCGCGCGCTGGTGGCTCACCGAGATCAACCCGCGCCCCGGCGCCACCCTCGACATCCTCGACCGGCGCAGGGGCAGCCTGCTCCTGGCGCATGTGTCGGCCGCCGAGGGCCGCCTGCCGCCGCTCGCCCCCCGCCGGTGGATGCGGCGGCCGCCGAGATCTGTTACGGGGCGCGGGATTACCGTCCGGTGCCGCCGATCGCGTGGCCCGATCACGCCCGAGACCGGCCCCGCGCCGGTACGGACGTGGCCCGGGACGCGCCGCTCTGCACCCTGCTCGCCACGGGCCGGGACGGGGCGGCGGCGCGGGCGGCATTGCGGGAGAGGGCGGCACGTCTGCACGCCCTCCTCGACCAGGAGGGAACCGATGAGCACGAGTGTGAAGTATCCGAGCGTCAACGCGCTGACGGCGCCGCTGGTTGAGCGCCTCGTCGCCGACGCGGAGGTCTTGCGGCTCGCGGTGACGCAGGAGCCCGGCGGCGCCCGGATGGTGGATGCCGGCGCCTCCGTGCGGGGCTCGATCGAGGCCGGCCGCCGCATGGCCGAGATTTGCCTCGGCGGCCTCGGCACGGTGACGATCAGCCCCTCGGGCCCCGTCTCCTCCTGGCCCTACTCGGTGGTGGTGCACGCCAACGACCCCGTCATCGCCTGCCTCGGCAGCCAGTACGCGGGCTGGAGCCTCGCCGACGAGACGGGCGATTCCGGCTTCTTCGCCCTCGGCTCGGGGCCGGGCCGGGCGGTCGCGGTCGTGGAGGATCTCTACAAGGAACTCGGCTACCGCGACACCGCCACGAAGACCGCCCTGGTCCTCGAGGCGGCGAGCGGGCCGCCGGCCTCGGTCGTCGCCAAGGTGGCGGAGGCCGCGGGCCTCAGCCCCGAGGACGTGACCTTCATCTTCGCGCCGACGCAGTCGCTGGCCGGCTCGACGCAGGTCGTCGCCCGCGTCCTCGAAGTGGCGCTGCACAAGGCGCACACGGTCGGCTTCGACCTGCACAAGATCGTGGACGGCATCGGATCGGCGCCGCTCTCGCCGCAGCACCCCGATTTCGTCCAGGCGATGGGCCGCACCAACGACGCGATCATCTACGGCGGCCGGGTGCAGCTCTTCGTTGAGGCCGACGAGGCGGATGCGCGCCAGCTCGCCGAGCAGCTCCCCTCGACCACCTCGAACGACCACGGCGCCCCCTTCGCCGAGATCTTCGCCCGGGTGAACGGGGACTTCTACAAGATCGACGGCGCCCTGTTCAGCCCGGCGGAGGTGATCGTCACCTCGGTCAACACCGGCAAGAGCTTCCGGGGCGGTCGCCTGATGCCGGAGCTCGTCGACGCGTCGTTCGCGTAAGCTTCGGCCACCTCTCCCGTCCGGGAGAGGTCGAGTCGGCATCAGTCGACCGGGTGAGGGATGCGACCTCTCCGGATACGGCGCACCCCTCACCCCAACCCTCTCCCGAACGGGAGAGGGAGCGTGCCTCTCGCAAAAACCCTTCGTCCTCCACCGGAACCATCCCTCCATGCGCATCGGGCTCGCGGCCGATAACGGGTCCTGGCACAAGGGCCGCCTGAAGGCGGCGCTCACCGCGCTCGGGCACGAGCCCGTGCTGTTCTCCCTCGCCGACGTCGCCGTCGTGACGGGCGGGGGCGAGCCGCTGCGCGTGCCCGGATTCTCCGACGCGCTGCCGGACGGCGTGCTCCTGCGGACCATCGCGGGCGGCACCTTCGAGGCCACCACGATGCGCCTCGGCGTGCTCCACGCCCTGGTCGCCTCCGGCGTCACCGTCTGGAACAGCCCCGTCGCGATCGAGCGCTCCGTCGACAAGGCGGCGACCTCGCTCCTCGTCGCCCGGGCTGGGCTGCCGACCCCCGACACCTTCGTCGTCTCGCGGCGGGAGGCGGCGGCCGAGATCGTCGCCCGCGAGGCGAGGCCCGGCCGGCCTCTCGTGCTGAAGCCGCTCTTCGGCTCGCAGGGGGAGGGACTGCAGCTCGTCGAGCGGCCGGAGGACCTGCCCCCCGAGGACGCCGTGAACCGCGTCTACTACCTGCAGCGCTACGTGCCGCGCAGCGACGGGCTGTGGCGGGACTACCGGGTCTTCGTCTGCGAGGGCCGCGCCATTGCCGGCATGATCCGCGAGGGTGACGGCTGGATCACCAACGTGCACCGGGGCGGGCGCCCGCACGCCTGGGCGATGCCGGCCCGCGCCGCGGAGCTCGCCGAGGCCGCGGCCGCCGCGGTCGGGGTCGATTACACCGGCATCGATCTCGTGGAGGACGGGCAGGGCGGCTTCCTCGTGCTGGAGGTCAACAGCATGCCGGCCTGGTCCGGCCTGCAGCGGGTGACCGAGGTCGACATCGCGGGTGCCGTCGCCCGCGGCTTCCTCAACGCGGTGCGGGCGGCCCGGCCCGCGTCGCGCCCCGCCCTCGTCGCGGCGCAGGGCTGAGATGGCGGCCCTCGCGCCGGGCCTGATCGCGACGCTCTACCGGGCGGCCTGCCTCGCCGAGCTCGACGCGATCAAGCCCGGCAACGTCCACGTCCACGGAGCCGGCCACCGGATGGAGGTCGCCGATTTCGTCGCGAGCGCCGAGGTCTCGGCGCCCCATCTCGCGGCGGCGGGGGCGGGGGTCGGCGCCCGGGTCGCGGGCGCGATGGACGCGACCATGCGGGCCGTCGGGCAGAACACCAACCTCGGCATCCTGCTCCTCTGCGCTCCGCTCGCCGTCGCGGCCGAGCGGGGCGCGACGCTCCCCGCCGTGCTCGCCGGGCTCGACGAGGCGGATGCGGAGGGGGTCTTCGCCGCGATCCGCCGGGCCAATCCCGGCGGCCTCGGGGCGGCGGCCCGTCACGACGTGACGGCGTCGGACCCGGTCCCGCCGCTGCGGGAGGCGATGGCGGAGGCGGCCGATCGCGACGCCATCGCCCGGGCCTACGTCACCGACTACGCGGAGCTTCGCGCGATCGGCCTCGAGGCCCTCACCCGCGCCCGCGCAGCCGGCCTCGCACCGCCCTGGACCACGACCGCCGTGCACCTCGCTTATCTGACGCGGCTGCCGGACAGCCACATCGCCCGCAAGCACGGGGCGGCGCGCGCGGAGGCGGCCAGGGCCGAGGCGCAGGCGGCGCTCGCCGATCTCGTCCTCGGGGAGGGGGCGGCGGCGGCGCTCCTCGCCCACGACCGGGCGATGAAGGAGGCCGGGCTCAACCCCGGCACGAGCGCCGATCTCACCGTCGCCACCCTGTTCCACGCGGCCCTGACGGAGGCTGGCGCGGGGCTCGTCAGACCTTAGCCGGGCCCGCGCCGGAGCCCTGCGCGCAGTGCGGGGGGAGCCCGCGATAATTTACCGATTCCGGGGCGGGGAGCAGGGTTGTTACGGGGAGGGCCCCGCTGTAGGGTCCGCGCCGCTATCCGGGCTAACCGGTTCGGCCCCTTGCCGAACGTCGCAAACAAGGATGGCCGTCGGCCGTGCCTGATTCCGGGGCGGCCGTGTCTTTCGATTAGCAGGGAGAGACCCCGAATGGCAAAGATCAACAAGGTGCAGGTCGGCGAGGCTCTCGTCGGTGACGGCAACGAGGTCGCCCACATCGATCTCATCATCGGACCGCGCGGCTCGCCGGCCGAGACGGCCTTCTGCAACGGCCTCGTGAACAACAAGCACGGCTTCACCAGCCTGCTCGCGGTGATCGCGCCGAACCTGCCGTGCAAGCCGAACACGCTGATGTTCAACAAGGTCACCATCAACGACGCCCGCCAGGCCGTCCAGATGTTCGGCCCCGCCCAGCACGGCGTCGCCAAGGCCGTCCAGGACGCGGTTGCCGAGGGCATCATCCCGGCCGACGAGGCCGACGACCTCTACATCCTGGTCGGCGTGTTCATCCACTGGGAAGCGGCCGACGACGCCAAGATCCAGAAGTACAACTACGAGGCGACGAAGCTGTCGATCCAGCGCGCCGTCAACGGCGAGCCGAAGGCGTCCGTCGTCACCGAGCAGCGCAACTCCGCTCAGCACCCCTTCGCCGCCAACGCGTAGATCGGGGACAGTCCTGGGCAGAGCGCGCCTCCGCCCGCACCGCGGGGCCTGCTCCAGCGACTGGCTTCCATCTTCCTCGGCCGCTAAGGCCCTTCAGGTGGGACGGCACACGCCGTCCCACCTTTTTTCTTGCCGCTTTTCTTGCCGTCAGCCTTCGCCGAGATCGGCCGCCCCGATCCGCCCGTCGTGGATCGCGGAGGCCACGAGGGCGCCCGCCGCGCCGGCCGCGCGCAGGGCGGCGAGATCGCCCGCGCCCCGCACCCCGCCCGCCGCGTAGAGCCTTGCCCGCGGCGCCAGCGCCCGCGCCGCCGCGAGCCCGTCGAGATCCGGGCCGAGCCCGGCGCCGACCCGGTCGAGGCTCATCACGATCACGTCGTCCGGCCAGATCCCGGGCCGCGCGTGCAGCCCCGCCGGGTCGAGGCGCTCCGCCCCGCTGCGATCCAGCGAGAGGATGGCGCGCGCCCCGCAGGCCCGCACGAGGTCCGGGTCCCGCTGGCTCTCGCTGCCGAGGACGGGGCGGGCGAGGCCGGAGGCGATCACGGACTCGACGGCTCCGGCCTCCGCGAAGCCCGCGTCGAGCCAGAGGGCGACGCCGGGACAGGCGCGGGCTACCGCGGCGACGGCGGCGAGGTTAGGCGGGGCGCCATCCATGATGGCGTCGAGGTCGGCGAGGTAGAGGATCCGCGCGTCGACCGCGCCGGCCAGCGCCGCCGCGATCGGCCCCGGCTCGGATCCCTTTGCCAAGGGCGTCTCGATCGGGGCATAGGAGTGGCGCTCGCCCCTGCGCGCCCGCACCACGCGGCCGTGGCGCAGGTCGATCACCGGGATGACCGAGAAGGACGTCCCCATGCCCACCTCCCTCTCTTGCCGGGAACCGAACGCTTGACCCGAGACGCCGCGCCAGACGCCGAGCCCACGATCGGCTGGGATCTCGGGGGGTCCATGTCAAGGCGGCCCTCGTCTCGGGGGGCCGGGTGCGGGCGGTGGTGCAGGCGCCGTGCCCTCTCTGGCGGGGCCTGCCGGCCCTCGACAAGACCCTCGCGGATCTGCCGGACTGGGCCGCGGGAACGCCCGCCACGCGGTCACGATGACGGGCGAGCTGACGGATTGCTTCAGCGACCGCACGGACGGCGTCGCGCAGCTCTCGGGCTGGGCGCGGGCGAACCTGCCCGGACGCGTCGCGATCTACGCCGGCCGCGGCGGCTTCGTGGCGCCGGAGGCGGCGGAGTCCTGCGCGGCCGACATCGCCTCGGCCAACTGGCACGCCACCGCAGCCCTGGTCGGGCGCCACCTCGCCGAGGGTCTCCTCGTCGATATCGGCTCGACCACGGCGGACCTGATCCCGGTGGTCGCGGGCCGCCCGGCCGCGTCGGGCTACAGCGACGCCGAGCGCCTGGAGACCGGGGAACTCGTCTACACGGGCGTCGTGCGCAGTCACCTCGTGGCGCTCGGCCCCGACGCGCCCTGGCGCGGGCGCCGCACCCGCCTGATGGCCGAGACCTTCGCCAACACGGCCGACCTCTACCGGCTCACCGGCGAGCTGCCCGAGGGCGCGGACCAGCAGCACAGCGCCGACCTCAAGGGCAAGTCGATTCCCGAGAGCGAGACCCGGCTCGCCCGCACCATCGGCCGAGACCGGGGGAGGGCACGGCCGCCGAGTGGCGGGCGCTCGCGGCGCATTTCGCGGAGGCGCAATTGCGCCTCCTCCACGACGCCGCCGCGACCCTGCTGTCGCGCCCCGACCTCGCGTCCGACGCGCCCCTCGTCGCCTGCGGCGCGGGCGCGTTCCTGGCCGAGCGGCTGGCGCTCCGCCTCGGGCGTCCCTGCCGCGCCTTCACCGACCTCGTGGCCGAGCGCATCGCGGGAAGCCCCGAATGGGCCTCGACCTGCGGTCCCGCCGTCGCGGTCGCCCTCATCGGCGCCGCGGACCTTCCGTGACCTGAAACGTTTCCCTCACCCGATTCCGGAGACCCGCATGCGCCCGACGCAGAGACTTGCCCGCATCCTGGCGACCCGTTCCGGCGATGGCATCGAGCTCGCCATCGCCACCGCGACCGGCGAGACCCTGAAGGTGCTGGCCACGCAGGAGCAGATCGACATGCTGGTGGACGAATTGGAGGACATCCTCAACTCGCCCACGGAGGACGCGCCCGGCGGACCGCCGGAGGCGGCGTAGGGCCGGAGGGGCGGCCCGACATCCCGGTGCCCACCGCCGCCGGTCCGTTGCGGAGCGGCAGGGCGGCGTGCTCCACTCACCGTCCGTCGAGGAGGAGAGCTGAGCCATGCCGACCTACATCGTCAGGACGGCCAATCTGGTCCTGTCCGAGGCGCAACGGCAGCGGATCGCGACCGCGATCACCGAAGCCCACGGCGGCAACACGGGCGCGCCGGGCTACTTCGCGCAGGTGTTCTTCGAGGCCGCTGGCCCGGGAACGCACTTCATCGGCGGACGACCGAACGACGTCCCGCACGTCTTCGTCCACGGGCTCATCAGGGCGGGGCGCACGGCCGAGCAGAAGCGCGGCCTGATCGAGGCGCTCTGCACGCGCGTCGGGACGGCGGCCGGAATCGGGCACGAGGACGTCTGGGTCTACGTCCAGGACATCGTCGCCGAGCAGATGATCGAGTTCGGCCGCATCCTGCCGGAGCCCGGGCGGGAGGCCGCGTGGCGGCAGGGCTTCTCGCCCGAGAAGATCGGTGACTTCCAGCGTGCCGGCGTGGCGGTCTGAGCGAAGCACGGCCGCACGGCGAACCGCGCCCCACAGGAGCGAGCGGTCGGGACGTCTCGCACGCCCGCATCGGGGGCTGGGCGCTCACGCATACGCCGGAGACACGACGCACGCCCTCTCCCGAACGGGAGGGGGGCCTCCCGGCTCGTGCTTCGGAGCATGGCGCGGGTCCCCTCTCCCGTTCGGGAGAGGGACAGGGTGAGGGATGCGACCTCTCCGGAGACCTCGCACCCCTCACCCGGTCCGCCTGCGGCGGGCGCGATCTCTCCCGGACGGGAGAGGTGGGCTCCCGCTCAGCCCGGGCGGACGAACCGCTACCGCAGAAAGTCCCCGAACGCCCTCGGCCCGTCGCCGACCTCGATCTCCTTCGTCACGCCGAGCGTCAGCGCGTCGATCACGCTGACCGTGTTGGCGCCCCAGTTCGCCACGTAGAGCCGGCTGCCGTCGCGGGTGGCCGCGATGCCTTCGGGATGGTCGCCGACGTCGATCGCCGTCACGGGCTTGAGGGTGGCGAGGTCGAACACCGTGACGCTCGCCGTGTACTGGTCGGTGACGAAGCCGCGTCCCCGGCGAGCGCCACGACGTAGGGGCGCTCGCCCGTCTTCACCCGGGCGATCTCGCGCGCCGAAGCGAGGTCGATCACCGAGACGTCGTCCGAGAGGACGTTGGCCGCGTAGGCACGCCTGGCCTCCGGATCGAGGGTGAGGCCGAACGGGTGGCGGCCCACCGGGACGACCTTGGTCTCGCGCCGGCTCGCGGCATCGACCACCGAGACCGTGTCGGCCTCCCGGTTCGCTACGAGCAGCGTGGCGCCGTCCGGCGTGACCGCGATGCCCGACGGCGAGGCGCCGACCGCGATCTCGCCGTCCGGCACCAGGGTCCCCTCCCGCGGCACCAGCACGAAGAGGCGTTTGCCGTACCAGTCGGCGACGTAGACGATACCCGAGCGCGGGTTGCAGGCGATGCCGAGGGGGCCGCCGGGCAGCGGCACCGTGCCGGTGACCCTGCGGGCGTCGAGGTCGAGGATGGCGAGGCCCGGCCCGTCCGGCCGCGTGACGTAGGCGGTCTTCCGGTCGGGCGAGAGGGCGATGCCCGCGGGCGAGCCGGGCACGGGGATGCGCGCCGCGACCTTGGCCGCGTCGAGATCCAGGATCTCGACGGCATTCGCGCCCTGCACCGTCACCACCGCCTCGGCGGCAGCGGCCGGGAGCGCGGCGAGGAGTGTGAGGCCCGAGAGACCGGCGCGCAGCCGGCCTCCCGCCTCGGCGAGGCTTCGCACGCCGGCTACGAGCCCTTCTCGACCTTGGCCTTCAGGGCGTCGAGGCCCGTGCGGTAGAGGCCGCGCACGGCCTTCTCGGAGTTCTCGTCGTTCAGCTCGGGCGGCGGATCGTTGTTCATGTAGCCGCGGTAGAAGGCGCCCTTCCAGGTGACCTTCGACTTGCCGCCCGCGTCCTCGACCTCGATCGTCGAGGAATAGTCGTTCACCGGCAGGGTCTTCACGTCGACCTTGTCGATCCGGTACGAGTAGCTCTTCTTCTCGGCGGAGTACTTGGACAGCTCCTCCACCACCGTGGCCCCGCCCTTGAGCGTCAGCGTGCGGGTGGCCTTGGCGTCGTTGCCGCCCGTGCCTTCCGTCTTCTCGACCGGCGGCAGCCAGCTCATGTCCTGGAAATTGCCGACGACCGCCCAGACCTTGTCGGCGGGCGCGTTGATCTCGACGCTCTCCGAGATCTTCCGGCGGGTCGGCCCGTGGGCCTCGGCGGAGAACGACACGACGGCGAGCGCCGCCGCCGTCGCGAGTGCCAGCATCTTCATGGGGTCCCTGTCTCCTTCACGCGCCGCTTTTCTCAGGCGGCGTCGGGGTTTGCGAGGATTCGGTCCGTGCCGAGGGCAGCCGAGACCTTGTCCTCGATCCAGCCCCAGGCCTCGCGCTCGCGGGGCCCGGCTGTCTTGGATATCGCGATGGCGAGATAGCGCATCTCGGAGAGGATCTTCTCCGGCTCCAGCATGTGGAGGCGCGTCGAGAGGATGGCGGCCTCCAGCACCGCGCTCTGGGCGCGGTTGAAGCCGAGGAAGGGGGCATGACTCTCCCGATGCACGGCGCGCCCCCGGTAGCGCGGGCGCGTCGCGTCGTCCTCGACCGAGACCACCTCGAACTCGGCATGGGCGAAGCATTCCGCGAGCCGCATCCCGCGGATCTTCGCGCAGGGAACGACCGGCCAGTCGCGCCGCCCCGTGACGCAGCCCGCGATGACGCGCACGTCCCGCGGGGCGGAGGCCGCGAAGACCGGGCTCGCGTCGAGGTTGAGAATCGTCGGCGAGGGCCGGAAGGGCGCGAGGATGAGGTCCTCGCCGTCCTCGATCAGCCCGAAGGGCACGAGGTGCAATTCGCCCGCGGGCGAGAGCGTCGTCACGATGGTCTCGAGGATCAAGGGCATGGGTCAGGCCTCGTCCGCCGGCACGAGCTTGCCGCAGACGATCCGCGCCGGCCGGTCACCGGGTGTTTCGGTCAGGCCCTCGGCTTCCGCCCGCGCCGCGCCCTCGTCGACCGTCTCGGGCGGCGCGGCATCGGCCTCGGCCGGCACCTTCGCGGCATCGCGCGTGCCGGGCGGCGGACCGCCGGGGCCCGAATGCTTGGTGTGGCCGGCCTTCTTGAAGGCGGTGGTGTCCTCGGCCTCGTCGTCGGCGGCCGCGCCCCAGCGCAGGGGCTCGTCCTGCACGTAGCGCTTGCCGAGCCGGAAGGCCGTCTCGGCCTTGGCGAGCTCGGCGCCCAGGTAGAAGGCGTGGGCGCCGTCGCTTTCCACGTTCAGGTCCGGGAAGAAGGCCATCGCGTCGGTGCCGACCTTGTGGACGTCGCGGTTGTAGACATGGATGCCGTCCTCGGCGACCGCGATCCGGTAGTTCGGGTCGCGTACCTCGGCGGCGAGGGTCGCGATCTCGTCGGGTGTCTGCACGAAGGGGCGCTTGTCGTGAAGTGCCAGAAGTGCCCGGCCGTAGCCCTTCGGCAGGGCGGAATCGGCCTTGGCCGCGTACATGACGCGCCGGGCCGCGTCGTGCTCCTCCACCGTGCGACGGGTGTGGTTCGAGACCTGCACGATCAGCACGTTGCGGATGGCGAGTTCCGAGCACATGCCGAGGAGGAGCGCCGTGACGCCGAGGCTGTCGGCTTCCGTGAGCTCCGTCAGGTTGCCGGTGCCCATCATCATCTCGATGCCGGGATGACGGGCTCGCACCTCGCGGTAGCGGGCAATCGAGTCGACGAAGCCGAAATGGATCGGCTCCAGGATCGGGTCGGCCATGTAGGGGCGGCCGGCGCGCTCCATCCGCTCGATCGCCCGGTCGAGGGAGGGCATGTCGTCCGGCCGCATCGGCACGAGGACCGGCACCGCGTCGGTCTCGAAGGCGAGGTCGAGATTCTCCTCGTTGAGGCTGAGGAGGTAGTCGGCCCCCGCCCCGGCGCCGCGCCGCAGCTCGTCGAGGGAAAAGGAATCGACGCTGACCCTCAGCCCCGCCCCCTTCAGGAGGCGCACGCTGTCCTCGAGATGCGGGAAGTCGGTGTCGGGCAGGCCGCCGAGGTCGATCACGTCGGCGCCGCGGCGGGCGAGGTCGAGGCCCTTGGCCAGGATCGCGTTGGGCGTCATCTTCGAGGCGTCGACGATCTCGGAGAAGATGCGCAGGTCGTGCCGCGACAGGTCGACCGTGCGCCCAGCGAGCCCGAGATGGGCCGGCAGGTCCACGATCTCGTCGGGCCCCCGCTCCACCGGCACGCCGAAATGGGAAGCGAGCGCCTCCGGGTTCGCCCGGCAGCGCCCGGGCAGGAGGATGCGGGTGGCGCCGTCCGGGATCCGGACCCGGCGGCGGATGATCTCCTCCGTCATCAAGGCGGCGACCTTCACCCCGGCATCGGCGATCGTCCAGGCGAAGCGGTCGGCGGGCAGGCCGGCCGCGACCTTTTCCAGCCGCGCCCGGGCGAGCTTGCCCGTCACGAAGACGAGGTGCTCGGGGGCGCGGGCGCCTTGCTCGGAGGTGCTCACGCCGCAACTTTCAGGTGCATGTCGGCGCCCCGCACGACGATGCGGCCGCCGTAGCGCGCGGCGAAGTCGGGGAAGGCGGCATCGACGAGGCCGAGCCGGGCCAGTTCCTCCGGCCCGGCGCCGGGCGGGCAGGGGGCGGCCTTCAGGAGGAGGCAGCGCTCGGCTCCGGTCTCCGTCGCCAGCCAGAGGGCGAGGCTGTCCGAGGTCACGGACCAGGATTCGGGGATGTCCGGATGACCGGATGCGAGATCCGCCGGATCCCAGACGGGCAGCCCGCCGGCGCGGGCGTGGCGCGCCGCCGCGGCCGGATTCCGGATGATCGCGATCAACGTCTCGAGGTCGCGAAGATGATCGCTCACGCGCCCCATCGCGGCGAGGGCGAGGCGGTGGGCGTGCGCGTCGTCGAAACCCTCGGAGACCTGCGCCGCCCGCACCGCGTCGGCGTGAGGTCCGCCCCCCGGCACCAGGATGCAGGGCCCTTCCGCCCCCTGGGCCAGGCCCGCGAGGATGGCGCGCAGGCGCGCTCGGTCGCCGAGCAGGCTCCCGCCGAGCTTGACCACGCTGAGGGCGGGCGCGCTCACGCGGCGTCCCGTCGGCCAAGTGCCCGGAGCGCCGCGACGCCAGCGTCGATGCGGACGGGATCGAGCCCGCCCCGCCGGTCCCCGCCGCGGCAGAGGCCGCCCCGGAAGCCGAGGTAGTCCGGCCGATGGACCGCCAGTCCGGCGATGTCCTCGACCCGGAGCGAGCCGGCGAGCCCGGTCATGAGGCCCCCGGCCCGGCATCCGGCGCAGAAGGCCGAGAGGATGGCGGGCGCGACGATGTCGGGCAGGCGCCGCCCGTCCTTCCCCGCCGTGTCGATCATCGCGCCGACGAAGCCCGCGGCGGCCAATACCGCCGGATCCTCCGGCCCGACCCCGTCCTCGGCGAAGAGCACGGCGATGAGGCGCCCCGGAGCGGCGCCCGCAGCGGCGGCGAGCGCCGTCGGGCTCCGCCTCAGGTTCGGCGGCACCGCCACCTTGAGGAAGTCGGCGGCCGTGCCCGCAAAGGCTGCCACGCGCCGCGCAAGATCCGCCGCGCCCTCGGGCTCGCCGGCCACCGCGCTCGTGGCGGCGCGTCCCCGCACGGCGGCGAGGATCGAAGCGACGCTCGCCTCCGGGAGCGCCCCGAGGGCGCCCCGCTCCGGGTCCTTCGCATCGACGAGGTCGGCCCCGGCGCCCGCCGCGAGAGCCGCCTCGGCCGCGTCCCGGACGCTGACGAGGAGGCGCGGCGCGGCGGGGGAGGGAACGGACGGGTTCGGCACGGCGGGCTTCGGATGTTGGCTCAACAGGATCTTCAGGACCGGTTCGGCAGGGGCTCGGCGAGGAGCCGGTTCTTAACGACCCAACGCATGGCGTGGGCCCAGGTATCGTCGGTATCGGCCCGGATCACCACCTGCCCGCCGCGCACGACCTTGCCGGTGGCCGCGTCGCTGATGACGACGTTCAGGTTGAAGATCTGGTTCGATCCCTTCTCCACATAGCCGGTCACGGCGAGGTCCGCACCCAGCGTCTTGGCAATGCCTGCCGCGCAGCCCTCGCATTTGTAGAGGGGCGCCTGCTTGGCGATCTCGGCCGATTGCGGGGCGACGTCGACGGGCTCCACAGCCCCGTTCGCCTGCAGCGCCTTGCGCAGTTCCTCGGTGACGAGGGCGAGCTTGCGGATCTCGTCGGGGCGCGGCTTACGGCCGCCGACGACGCCGGGATCGAGCAGCTCGACCGGGAAGATCGCGGCCTTCTCGGGGGCGGCCGAGGCCGGCGCGGCGGCGAGCACGAGGGGCAGGACCAAAAGGGGAAGGGCGGGGGCGCGTCGGGACATGCGTGACGGTCTCGTGCGGGCGGCCCGGGATGAGAAAAGGCGCGCCGGATGCCGCGACTGGCCGCGCCCGGCCCTACACCTCGGGCGGGAGGAGGATTTGGCAACGGGCGGATGCAAGCGGCTCGACGCTCCCCCTCCGGCGCCCTTCGCGGCGCGGGCGTTCGCGCCCTTAGGCTTCCCTTATGCTTCCGGCGTTGAGTGCGCGGGGACAATATTGCTAGCGTGCCGCCCGCATGCGCATTCCCTCCCGCTCTCTCCTCGCCGTCCTCGCCCTGTCGCTCGCGGGGCCGGTGCCACTCGGACCGGCGCGCGCGCAGGAGCCGGCGGCGGTGCCGGCCCAGCCGCAGGCGCTCGAGACGCGCATCGGCATCCTCTACCAGCCTCAGCCCTCCCCCGCCTCCTACGACGCCGAGGCCGTCCCGGAGGACGAGGGCGTAGCCGGCGCCCGGATGGCGATCCAAGACAACAACACCACCGGCCGCTTCACCAAGCAGACCTACGCCCTCGACGAGGTCGCGCTCACGGAGGGCGGGCCGAGCGCCGTCGAGGCCGCGAAGGGCCTCGTCGCCAAGGGCGTGAAGTACCTCGTCCTGACGCTGCCCGCCGCCGAGGTCCTGGCGGTCTCGGACGCCGTGAAGGCGGACGGCGCGGTCGTCTTTAACGCGGCCGCCGCTGACGACGCCCTGCGCGGTGCGGAATGCCGCCAGAACGTCTTCCACGTCGTCCCGAGCCGGGCGATGCAGACGGACGCGCTCGCGCAGTTCCTCACCTTCATGCGCTGGCGCAAGCTCTTCCTGATCGTCGGCCCGAACGAGGCCGACCGGCTCTATGCCGAGGCCTGGAAGAACTCGGCCCGCAAGTTCGCCCTCAAGATCCAAGCGGAGAAGCCGTGGACCTTCGGGCCGCTCGCCCGGGCGCGGGGCGACACGCCGACCCGGGCCGAGGCGATGGTCTTCACCCGGGGCATCGACTACGACATGGCGATCGTGGCCGACGAGGCGAACGACTGGGGCGATTACGTGCCCTACAAGACGGTCGATCCGCGCCCCGTCGGCGGCACCCAGGGCCTGATCGCCACGACCTGGCATCCGACGCTGGAGACCTGGGGCGCCGCGCAGGCGCAGAACCGGTTCCGTCGGCTCGCGGGGCGCCTGATGCGCCCCCTCGACTATCAGGCCTGGGCGGCCGTTCGCACGGTCGGGGACGCGGTGACCGCGAAGAAGACGAACGATGCCGCCGCCATCGGCCCGTTCCTCACCGATCCGGCCTTCAGCCTGCCGGCCTACAAGGGCGTGTCGCTGAGCTATCGCCCCTGGGACCACCAGTTGCGCCAGCCGCTCATCGTCGTGCAGCCGAAGGCGGTGGTCTCGGTCTCGCCGGAATCCGGCTACCTGCACCAGCGCACGCCGCTGGACACGCTCGGCATCGACCTGCCAGAGACGGCCTGCAAGTTCCGATAGGCGGGGATTCCCGCCGGCCTGCGGCAATCGTGATCGGGCCCGCGCGGGCTCCGAGCCTCGCAACCTGCGGGAAACGCACTACTATCGCGCGCAATCGCTCGCCCGAAGATGGCGGGCGCCAGGGGAGGAGGTCCTATGAGCCGCTGCGTCAAGGCGGGGTTGAGCGTCGCGGCCCTCGCGGCCGGGCTGCTCGCAGCCTCGGGTTCGGCAGAGGCCTACACGGTCTACGTCACGAACGAGAAGGGCAACTCGGTCAGCGTCATCGACACGAGCACGCTCACCGTCACCGGGACCTGGAAGGTCGGGCGCCGCCCGCGAGGCGTGACCACGAGCAAGGACGGCAAGGAACTCTTCGTCTGTGCAAGCGACGACGACCGGATCGACGTGCTCGACACCGCGAGCGGCAAGGTGGTGCGCTCGCTCCGCTCCGGCCCCGACCCCGAGCAGTTCATCCTCGCGCCGGAGGGGAACCCCCTCTACGTCGCCAACGAGGACGACAGCCAGGTCACGGTCCTCGATATCGAGAAGAACAAGATCCTGGCCGAGGTGCCGGTCGGCGTGGAGCCGGAGGGAATGGGCCTGTCTCCGGACGGGAAGGTGCTCGTCAACACCTCCGAGACCACCAACATGGCCCATTTCATCGACACCAAGACCTTCCAGGTGATCGACAACGTGCTGGTCGACGCGCGCCCGCGCTTCGCCGAATTCACAGCGGACGGCAAGTTCCTCTGGGTCTCGGCGGAGGTCGGCGGGACGGTCAGCGTCATCGACGTGGCGACGCGGCGCGTCGTGAAGAAGATCAGCTTCAAGATCCCGAGCGTGAACGACGAGGCGATCCAGCCCGTCGGCATCCGCATCACCAAGGACGGCGCGAAGGCCTTCGTGGCTCTCGGTCCGGCCAACCGCGTCGCGGTGATCGACGCCAAGACCTACGAGGTCGAGAAGTACCTCCCGGTCGGCCAGCGGGTCTGGCAGCTCGCCTTCACGCCAGACCAGAAGCTCCTGTTCTCCACCAACGGCACCTCGAACGACGTCTCGGTGATCGACGTCGAGGCGGGCAAGGTGGTCAAGAGCATCCCCGTCGGGCTGCTGCCCTGGGGTGTGGCGGTTTCGCCGCAATAGCCGAGACCTCGGCCAGGACATCGACGTGGCAGGACGCCCGAAGAGGCGGCACGGGAGGAGCACACAGGATGAAGCGGACATTCCGGCTCGCGGCGCTCGGCCTCGCGGGTCTCCTCGCGGCGGGACCGGCACTCGCCCTCGACCTCACGAAGAAGCGCCAGAACCTGCCCGACCTCGTGCTCGGCAACGAGGAGGGCAACGACTTCGTCGTCGAGAACAAGGACATCGAGATGGAGGCCGGCAAGGCCTACCGGCTGCGGATCGTCGCCAAAGGCCGGCAGGAGTACAAATTCTACGCGCCGGAGTTCTTCCGGTACATCTGGCTCAACCAGATCGTCATCAACCATCTGGAGATCCACGGGGGCGGCCCGCCGGACCACCTGGAATTCGACGATCCGGGCGAGATCGCCATCGAGTTCGTGGCTATCAAGCCGGGCGAGTACAAATGGGAGGCCCGCGGTCTGGAGTCGAAGGGCATGACCGGCACGATCTCGGTGAAGTAGGAGCCCCGCATGCGCCTCACAGCACTCGCCCTCGCGGCCTGCCTCGCCGCCGCGCCGGCCCTCGCCGACGACAAGACCGCCTGCACGGAGGGCATCGCCGCGATCAAGGCGGCGCTGTCCCAGAACCCGCCGGAGGCCGCCGCTTCCAAAGCCAAGAAGGCCCTGCGCGTCGCCGAGCGCGAGCAGGGGGAAGGCGAGTTCGACGAGTGCGTCGACGCCGTCTCCGACGCCAAACGGGCCCTCGGGAAATGACCGCGGGCCGCGAGGCGGAGGCGGCCCTCGACGTCGCGCATGTGAGCCACCGGTTCGGAGCGCGGGCGGCCCTCTCCGACGTCTCGATCCGCGTCGAGCGGGGCCGCTTCATGGCGCTGCTCGGGCCGAACGGCGCGGGCAAGACGACGCTCTTCTCGGTGATCACCCGCCTCTACAACAACCAGGACGGGCGGGTCGCGATCTTCGGGCACGGGCTCGACCGGGAGCCCTCGCGGGCGCTCGCCCGCCTCGGCGTGGTGTTCCAGGCCCGCACCCTCGACACCGACCTGACGGTGGCGCAGAACCTCCACTACCACGCGAGCCTGCACGGGATCGGCCGCAAGGCCGCGCGGGCGCGGATCGCAACGCTTCTCGACCGGGTCGGCCTCGCCGACAGGCGCGACGACAAGGTGCGCACGCTCTCGGGCGGCCAGTCGCGGCGCATCGAGATCGCCCGCTCGCTCGTGCACGGGCCGAGCCTGCTGCTGCTCGACGAACCGACCGTGGGGCTCGACCTCGAGTCGCGGGCCGACATCGTCGCCATCGTGCGGGCGCTGGTGCGGGAGGAGGGGCTCTCCGTGCTCTGGGCCACGCACATCTTCGAGGAGATCGAGCCGGGCGACGACGCCGTGGTGCTGCACCGGGGCCGCATCGTCGCCCGCGGTCAGGCGGGCAGCATCGGCACCGAGGGCGAGAGCCTGGAGACCGCCTTTCGCCGCCTCGTCGCCGACACGAAGGACGGAGCCTGGCAGGCCGCATGAGTACGCAGACCCACACCGCCGCAGGCCCCGCCGCGCCAGCGCGGACGCAAGCCGCTTCCCATCACGGCCGCCTCGACGCCGTCGGCTACCTGACCTGCCTCGGTGGCATCGTCCGCCGGGAATTGCTGCGATTCTTCAATCAGAAGGAACGGTTCTTCTCGGCGCTGGTGCGCCCGCTCGTCTGGCTGTTCATCTTCGCGGCGGGCTTCCGCAACACGCTGGGCGTCTCGATCGAACCGCCCTACCAGACCTACGTGCTCTACGAGGTCTACGTGGTGCCCGGACTCGCCGTGATGATCCAGCTCTTCAACGGCATGCAATCGTCGCTTTCCATGGTCTACGACCGCGAGGTCGGCTCCATGAAGGTTCTGCTGACGAGTCCCTACCCGCGCTGGACGCTGCTGCTCGCCAAGCTGATCGCCGGCGTCACCGTCTCGGTCGTGCAGGCTTACGCCTTCCTGGCCGTCGCCTGGTTCTGGGAGACCGACATCCCGCCGATGGGCTACCTCGCGGCTCTGCCCGCCTTCGTCGCCTCGGGGCTGATGCTCGGCGCGATCGGGCTGCTCCTCTCCTCGATGGTGCGGCAGCTGGAGAACTTCGCCAGCGTCATGAACTTCGTGATCTTCCCGATGTTCTTCGCGTCATCGGCCCTCTATCCGCTCTGGCGTATCCGGGAATCCTCGGAGACCCTCTACTGGATCTGCGAGTGCAACCCGTTCACGCACGCGGTGCAGCTCGTGCGCTTCGCCCTCTACGGGCAGTTCGAGCCGCTCGCCTGCGCCGTCGTCCTGGGCACCACGCTCGCCTTCTTCACCCTCGCCGTGATCGCCTACGACCCCGGCCGCGGCATCATGGCCCGGCGCGGTGGTCCGGCCGGAGACAATTCATGATCCGACAGACCTCGCTCGCCCTGGCCGCACTCGGCCTCCTCGCCGGCACGGCGCTCGCCCACCCGAAGCCCGACCCGGACTGGCCTTGCGTGCAGCGCAAGGTGCCGAGCTTGAGCGCCGGCACGGTCTGGAACGGCCCCGACCTCGAGGCGGCCGGACCCTGGGGCGACGATTTCGAGGCGGCGGCGCTTGCCCAGAAGTTGGCCTCGCGCCGCACCGACGTGACCGAGGTCGATAGCCTCCTCGACGCCTACGTGGCGAAGCTCGACGAGGCAAAGGACCCCGAGAAGGCGAAGCACTTGACCCACGTCTTCGCGGGCGTGTTCGAAGTGATCAACGGCGAGCGCTCGCGCGTGATGAGCGGCATCACCCGCTACGCCCAGGGGCAGCGCCGGATGGCCGAGCGCATCCGCCAGGAGGCCGACCAGATCAGCCAGACCAAGGATGCGCCGAGCGCCCAGGACGCTCGCGATATCCCCAAGGACCAGTCGGAGATCGAGACGAAATTCGCCTGGGACCGGCGCATCTTCCAGGAACGCAGCCAGTCGCTGACCTATGTCTGCGAGGTGCCCACGCTCTTGGAGCAACGGCTCGGCGAGATCGCGCGCAAGATCCAGGCCCGGCTCTGAAATTCGCCATCGACGAAACTGAAGGTTGCATCGGCGCCGGGACCTTCCCAACGTCGCGCAGCCTCGCCCAAAGTGCGACCGAAAGAGGCCTTGCCACTTCATCCCGAACTTGCTTGCCGGAAGTACCCTAACACGCTGAAATTGTAGAAGAAATCTGTTGCATCGACGCCACGAGGCGCTGCCGACGGGGCCGGTGCGCCGATTTCGCGTCGAAAGCGTGGCGGCCCCGATTGTCCGGATCCCCGATGCCCCTCATGAAGGGAGGGAGAGCCCCGTCGAATGGGGCCGCGTCTCGAATTTCATGGGGTTGGGGAAATGGGTATGCGGGCGCTTCGCGGCAGCCTGATCGCATCGGTGGCCATGCTGCCGTGCCTCGCGCAGGCACAGCAGGGCGGCACTCAGGCGGTCACCCTGCCGGAGCTCGACGTTGTGGCGACGACGCCGGTCGGCGGCATCGGCAATTC
The DNA here is from genome assembly GCF_003173715.1 of Methylobacterium durans. Classification (NCBI taxonomy): domain Bacteria; kingdom Pseudomonadati; phylum Pseudomonadota; class Alphaproteobacteria; order Hyphomicrobiales; family Methylobacteriaceae; genus Methylobacterium; species Methylobacterium durans. The sequence goes on from NZ_CP029550.1 coordinate 4,518,444, forward strand.
CGGCGGCGCGAGCGGGGTCTCCGGCCTCGGGCGCCAGCCGGTCTCCAAGGTGCCCTTCACGGTCGAGACCGTGACCGCGGCCGAGATCGCCCAGGATCGCGCCACCCTCGATCCCACCTTCACCCTGGCCCGTCGCACCGCCGGAGTGAACCTCTCCGACGGCCAGGGCAACAGCTTCCGGCAGACGCTGACCTACCGCGGCTTCGATGCCTCGCCGCTGCAGGGCGCCCCGCAGGGCCTCGCCGTCTACCAGAACGGTGTGCGCATCAACGAGGCCTTCGGCGACGTGGTGAACTGGGACCTGATCCCCTCCGTCGCGATCAACCGGATCGACATCGTCACCGGCAACCCGATCTTCGGCCTCAACGCCCTCGGCGGCGCCGTCAACATCGAGATGAAGAACGGCTTCACCTGGCAGGGTAAGGAGGTCACGGTCTTCGGCGGCTCGGACGGGCGTATCGCCGGCACGCTGCAATACGGCGAAGTCATCGGCCCCTGGAGCTTCTACTTCGCGGGCGAGGGCCTTCGCGACCGGGGCTGGCGCTTCCAATCGCCCTCCGAGATCGGCCGCGTCTACGCCGACCTCGGCTACCGCACCCTCGATTCCGAGTTCCACATCGTCGCCTCGGGCGCCAAAACCTTCTTCGGCGCGGCGGCCGCCGCCCCGGTCGACTTCACCCGCGTCGACGAGCGCGCGATCTTCACCTATCCGCAATCGATCGCGACCGAGATGGGTCAGATCCAGGTCAACGGAAAGGTCAACATCTCGCCGACCTGGGATCTGGCCGGCAACGCCTATGTCCGCCGCTTCAGCCAGTTCGTGATCGACGGCAACGACGCCGAGTTCGAGAATTGCAGCCGGCAATCGTCCTTCCGCGGCTCGCTCTGCGCCGAGGATGACGGCTTCATCCGTGCACCGGGACAATCGGAACTCGCGTTCCGGAACCAGTTCCTCCTGCAGGGGCGGAACACGCCGCGCATCCCCTTCACGCCGGGCGTGCCCTACGGCACCCTCGACACGGTGCGCACGGAGGCGCTCGGCTGGGGCGGCACCCTGCAGGCGACGAACCGCGACCGGATCTTCGACCACACGAACACCTTCATCGTCGGCGGCAGCATCGATGTCGCGGATTACGGGTTCAAGTCGCAGAGCACGCTCGGCATCATCAACCCGGACCTGTCCGTCACCACGAACCCGAACAACCCGACCTACGGGTTCGTGCCCGGCGTCGGCACGCAGCAGCTGCGCACCGCGGCGGCACTCGGCATCGCGCCGAGCTCGGTCACCGGCTCCAACCTCTATATGGGCCTCTACGCCCTCGACACGTTCGACGTGACCGACGCCCTCTCGGTCACGGCGGGCGCGCGGCTCAACTTCGCCCGCATCTCGACGACGGACCTCACCGGCTTCTCGCCGGACGTCAACGGCACGCATTACTTCAACCGGATCAACCCGGTGGCGGGCCTGACCTACCGGTTCTTCCCGTGGATGACCCTCTACGGCGGCTACTCGGAATCGAACCGCGCGCCGACCCCGTTGGAGCTCGCCTGCGCCAACCCGCAGCGCCCCTGCCTGCTGCCGAACTCACTGGTCGCCGACCCGCCGCTGGAGCAGGTGGTGGGCCGCACCTACGAGGCGGGCTTCCGCGGCACGGTGCCGAACTTCTACGAGGACGGCATCTTCAACTACAAGCTCGGCTTCTTCCGCACCGACCTCTCGAACGACATCCTCCAGCTCGCCGTGCCGGGCAACGCCGCCCGCGGCTACTTCGTGAACGTGCCCGCCACCCAGCGCCAGGGCATCGAAGTGCAGGCCGAGTACGCGATGCCGGGCCTCAGCGTCTACGCCAATTACGCGCTGATCGACGCGACCTTCCAGTTCACCGGAACGCTCTCGTCGCCGAACAACCCGCTCGCGAATCCCGACGGCTCGATCGACATCCGGCCCGGCAACAAGCTGCCGCTCGTCCCCGAGCACCAGTTCAAGATCGGCTTCGACTACGCGATCACGCCGATCTGGCGCTTCGGCGCGAACCTCGCCGCCTATTCCTCGTCCTTCTTCCGCGGCGACGAGTCGAACATCAACCGCAAGCTGCCCGCCTATTACACGGTCAACCTCAACTCGAGCGTGCAGATCACGGACAACGCGCAGATCTTCCTGCTCGTCACGAACCTGTTCAACAACCGCTACGCCAATTTCGGCACCTTCCTCGAGCGGGACAACAACTTCGCCAACCGGTACGTCCTGAACGACCCGCGCACCACGACCCTGGTTCAGCCTCTGTCGGTCTATGGCGGCCTGCGTTACACGTGGTGATGGCACGCGCCTGCGCCCGGACGCCGCACGCCCGAGCGCAAGTCTGCAACCTCGGCGGGAGGAACTGATCCTCCGGACATCGCTTCTCTCCCCACTCTGATGGCGGGCCGCCGATCCCGGCGGCCCGTTCCACATTCGGGAGAAGCGTCTGATGCGGATATCCGCCCTGATTCCGGCCGTGCTGGCGGCCTCGACCCTCGCCACCTTCGCCGCCGGGCCGGCCCTCGCCACCCCCTGCGCCGAGGAGATCGCGACGCTCGAACGGCGTCTCGACAGCGCGGGCGCGGAGAAGGTGACCGGCAAGGAGCCCCCGGGCGGCCCGACCTCCTCCCATTCGGACAAGGCGCTCGCCCAGCCGCCCGCGGGCAAGCCAAGCGATCCGAGCGTCCAGCCCAGCGCCTCCGGCGTGAAGGAGGCCCGCGACCTCGTTCAGAAGGCCAAGACCGAGGAGAAGGCCGGGAATGCGGACGGGTGCCGGGACACGATCATGAAGGCTAAGGAGAAGGCAGGCGCCCTTCCGTAAGTGGGCAGCGGCGCGGGAGGCTGTCTTCCCGCGCCTCGCTCCCGCACGTTTCGGGGAGTGCGCGCGTCAGTACGCGTTCTGCGTCCTGAACAGCGCGAAGGGCGTCGTCAGAAGGATCTGCAGGTCTAGGAGGACCGACCAGTTCTCGATGTAATAGAGGTCGTGCTCGACCCGGCGCTGAAGTTTCTCGCTGGTGTCGGTCTCGCCCCGCCATCCGTTCACCTGGGCCCAGCCGGTGATGCCGGGCTTGACCCGATGGCGGGCGAAATAGCCATCCACGACCTGATCGTAGAGGGTGTTGGCGGCTTTCGCCTGGAGGGCGTGCGGGCGGGGGCCGACGAGCGAAAGGTCGCCCCTGATCACGTTCAGGAGCTGGGGCAGCTCGTCGAGGCTCGTCTTGCGGATGAAGCGGCCGACCGGCGTCACCCGCGGATCGCCCCGGGTAACTTGCTTGGCCGCACCGAGATCGCACTGGTCGACATACATCGAGCGGAACTTGAAGACCTCGATCAGCTCGTTGTTGAAGCCGTGCCGCTTCTGCCGGAACAGGACCGGCCCCGGCGAGGTCAGCCGGACGGCGAGCGCGACCGCGAGCATCACGGGCGCCAGAAGGACGAGGAGGGCGAGCCCGACGACCCGGTCGAAGGCCGCCTTGACCACCACGTCCCAGTCCGCGATCGGCTTGTCGAACACATCGAGCACCGGCACCGAGCCGATATAGGAGTAGGAGCGGGGGCGCAGGCGCAGCTTCGTGGCATGCGCCGAGAGCCGGATGTCGATCGGCAGCACCCAGAGCTTGGCGAGCATCTGCAGGATGCGCCCCTCGGCAGAGATCGGCAGGGTGAAGACGATCAGGTCGAGGCGGGCGTTGCGGGCATAGGCGACGAGGTCGCTCACGGTGCCGAGCTTCGGGTAGCCCGCGACGACGTCCGAGGAGCGGTCGTCGTTGCGGTCGTCGAACACGCCGACGATGCGAATGCCGGTGTCGCCCTGGGCCTCGAGCGCGCGGATAAGGTCGACGGCCACGGGGCCACCCCCGACGATGGCGGTGCGCCGGTCGAAGCGTCCCATGCGCACCTGCGCGCTCACGACCTGCGTGAGCAGGAAGCGGCCGGCGAGGACGAGGAGGAGGCCACCCGAGAAATAGGCGGCGAGCCAGAGCCGGGAATAGTTGTCGGCGACCTTGGCGAGAACCATGCCGGCGGCGACGAGCAGGAAGGCGAGGGCCCAGCCCGCCGACAGCTTGAGAGCGGCCGGGAAGAAGGCGCGGAACGCCGCCATCCGGTAGGTGCCCGCCCCCTGGAACAGGGCCAGCGCGAGGGCCGAGACCGCCAGGATCGCGGCACCATAGGGCATCCCGAGCGGCACGAGCCCCCGCAGCATCGCCTGATGCAGGGCAAGACCGAGGCTGGCGATCAGGACGAACTCCGCGGCCCTGACGCAACCGGCGAGCACCACCGGGGATATCATCGGTTTGGACTGGGGCGCGGTCGCCTCCGCGGGCGGCCGGTGAGGCATGTCGCCCGCTGCCACGGCCGCCACCTCGGGCTGACCGGCAACCTTCAGGAGATCGCGGACGTCGAAGGCACTCATCGGACACTCAGCCCCTGGCTGCCGTCTGTCGCGGCCGTGCTTTGGTCCAGCCTAGGGTTGCACAACCGCATCTCGAAAAGCTTAAAGCCCAGATCGGACGCGGACCGTGCCCGGCGTCGCGCCCGCACGCGATGCCGCCTCGTCAAGGCGGCGGGCGCGGAAGGCGGCGGCGTAGCCGGAGAGCACGTCGGCCCCCATCCGCTCCATGGAGAAGCGGAGACGCACGGAGGCGCTCAGTGCGGCGAAGCGGCTGCGCCGGGTCTCGGGCGCCTCGTCGAGAACGCGGGCGATCGCGGCCGTGAGGGCCGATGCATCGCGGGGCGGCACCAGATCGTCCGCGGCCGTGCCGAAGATCTCCGGGATGCCGCCGACATTCGTCGCGACGAGTGGCTGGGCCGCCGCCGCGGCCTCCAGAACCACATAGGGCAACGACTCGGCGAAGGAGGGCACCACCATGATGCGGCCGCGGGCGAGAACCGGCCGGATGGGCTGAGCGGGCTCGAAGGCGACGGCGTCCGCGAGTCCGAGGGTGCGAACCTGTCCGGCGAGACTCTCGGCGTCCGGGCCCGATCCCACCATAAGGAGTCGCACCGGCCGCCCCTCCGCACGCAATCGCGCCAGCGCCTGCAACAGGACGGGCAGGCCCTTGGCGTCCCGCAACTCGCCAACGTAGAGGAGGTCGAAGGGGTCGGAGGCCGGCTCGACGGGCGCGAACTCGGACGCCGCGATGCCGTTGTGGACGATCCGGGTGAGGCCCGCCGCGGTGCCGACATAGGCACGGTGGCGCTGCGCGACGTATTCGCTCTCGAACAGGAACACGTCGGTGCGCCGCGCGAGCACGCCCTCGGCCGCCATGTAGAGCCGGTGCATCGGTGTGCCGGGCCGATAATTATAGCTGCCGCCGTGCGGCGTGTAGGCGCGGATGACCGGAGCCTGACCCGGGATGGGGCAGAGCCGGGCGTAGGCGCCCCCCTTCGCGCCGTGTCCGTGCAGCACGTCGGCGCCGACCGCGCGGGCGCGCCGCGCCACCGCCAGCAGCGCGGCGGCATCGGAGAGGTGCGGGTTGCGGCGCATCGGCACCCGCGTCACCCCGAGCGCGAGACAGGGGGCGAGGTCGGCAAGGGCGGCCTCGGCCCGCGCGCCGCCGGTCGTCGCGTCGCAGACGATGCCGACCTGATGCCCGGAAGCGGCCTGCAATCGGGTGAGATCGACGACGTGCCGGAACAGCCCGCCGACCGGGGCGCGGAAGACGTGCAGGATCCGGTGCGGCTGGGCGGGCAGGAGCAGGGGGGCGGAGGGGGCGAGCACGGACGGCATCTCCGAGGACGGCGCGGAACCGGCTCGGAGGCTAGGACTCGACCCTTGCGCGGCGGGTTAAGGATCCGGCGGCGGGACATCCGACGCGGCGACGATCTGCGCGCAGGGTTAGGGCCGGGATAAGGAAATGGCGCAGTTTGCGCCGATCCGGCGAAGGCGAGGCGGACCTGTCGATCACACGGGCTCCGGGGGAGCCTCGGCGTCGAGGCGGTCCGGCACCGGCCGGGGAGCGTCCGGCATTCGCATCCCGCCCCCGTTGGGACGCACGCCTTCCGGACCGGCGGGCACGAGCGCTGCCGCGGACCGCCTCAGAAGAAGCGCTCCTTGACCATGATCGTGTCGCCCGGTCGCACCGGATAGGTCATCGGCACGATACCGGAGACGAGGCCGCCCGGGCCTTCGCGGGTCAGCACGGCGTAGTCGCGGGCCGCGCGTGGTCCGAAGCCCGCCGCGATGGCCACTGCCGTCTCCACCGTCATTTCGTTGACGTAGGGATACTGGCCCGAGGTCGTCACCTCGCCGAGGATGTAGAACGGCCTGTAAGCGTCGACCTCGACCGTCACGTGGGGTTCGCGCACGAAGCCCGCCGCCAGCTTGCCCTCGATGGTGCGCGCGGCCGCCGCGGTCGTCTGCCCGCCGATCGCTACCGTGCCGATCAGCGGCATGGCGATGCGGCCGGCGCCGTCGACCGCGTAGATGTTCGAGAGGTTGTCCTGGCCGAACACGATCACGCGCAGACGGTCGCCCGCCGACAGGGTGTAGCGCGCGCCGATAGACCCCGTGCCGGTCGCATCGAGCTGCTCTGTCCGGAAGTCCGGGCGCAGGCAGCCGCCCAACGCGAGGCTGGAAGTGAGAGCTAGAAGGAGTGCGCGCCGGTTCATCGACCCATGCCGCCGTGATTGTGCTCAACGGCGACGGTGTAGGCGGATATGGTTAATGAAGGCTGACGTCCCGGAAGGACGCAGCCACGACGGCTTCGGCCTTAACCCCTGATCAATCTTAACGGTTTCTACTGCGCCCTGATCCGATCCCGTGCAGCGGACACCGAAGACCTTGCGTACCGATCGTTCCACGCTCCGTGCCGTCCCCGAGGCCGGGCGCACAGCGCAAGCCGGCCCGCCGCCGGAGGGGCTCGCCCTGTCGCAGGTCGGTGGCGTCCTGCGCCGGTCCTGGCTCTGGATCGCCCTGCCGACCATCGCTGCCGGAGCGGCGGCCGTCGCCTTCGTTCAGGTCGTGCCGCCCCGCTACACCGGTGAGGCCAAGCTCCTCCTGGAGAGCCGCGAGGCCGGCTTCGCCCGTACGGCCCAGGAGCGGACCGACCAGCCCCAGCCCATCGACGAGCAGGCAGTGGCGAGTCAGGCGCAAGTCGTGATGTCGCGCGATCTCGCCCGCGAGGCGATCCGGCGGCTGAAGCTCGTCGGCAACCCGGAATTCGACCCGAGCGTCGATGGGCTCGGCCCGGTGCAGCGCGCATTGATGCTCGTCGGACTCGCCCAGAACCCGCTGGAGCGCCCCTCCGAGGACCGGGTGCTCGACGCCTATTTCGAGCGGCTCCTCGTCTATCCGGCCGGCAAGTCGCGGATCCTCAGTGTCGAGTTCCGCTCGAAGGATCCGGCGCTCGCAGCGCAGGGCGCCAACACCATCTCGGAACTCTACATCGCCTCGCTGGAGGCCGCGAAGGTCGACACCGCCCGCTACGCTTCGACCTGGCTCGGCGGCAACATCGAGACCCTGCGCAGCCGGGTGGCCGAAGCGGAGGCGAAGGTCGAAGCCTTCCGGGCCAAGAACGGGCTCGTGGCGGCGGGCGGCATTGCCGGCCAGCCGCTGAGCGGGCAGCAACTCGCCGAATTGTCGAGCCAGCTCTCGCACGCCCGCACCCTCAAGGCGGACCTTGATGGGCGCGTGAAGCTCATCCGCGAGATGATCAAGGACGGACGCGCCTTCGAGATCCCGGATGTCGCCAACAACGACTTGATCCGTCGCGTCGTCGAGAGCCGCATCACCCTGCGAGCGCAACTCGCCCTTGAGTCGCGCACGCTCCTCCCGGCTCATCCGCGCATCAAGGAGCTGACCGCGCAGGTCGCCGACCTCGACGGGCAGATCAAGTCCGCGGCCGAGCGGATCGGGCGGACGCTGGAGAACGACGCCAAGATCGCGGGGGCCCGCGTCGAGAGCCTTCAGGCGACGGTCGAGGGACAGCGGGACGTCGTCGTGAAGGGCAATTCGAGCGAGGTTCAGCTGAGGGCACTGGAGCGTGAGGCCAAGGCCCAGCGCGAGCAGCTCGAATCCTATCTTTCCCGCTACCGCGAGGCTGCGGCCCGCGATGCGGAGAGCGCGAGCCCGGCCGATGTGCGCATCGTCTCGCGGGCGGTCGTTCCGGAGCTACCGTCCTTCCCCAAGAAGCTGCCGATCGTCGGACTCGCAATGCTGTTCGCCTTTCTGTTCTCGGCGGGCGCGGTGATCGCGCGGCGCCTGCTCGCCAACCCGGGCGGCGCACCTCCGGCGGAAGCGGGGCGGTCCGACGGGAGCGAGGCGGCAGCGACCCGGCCGGAGCCCGCGCGCTTCACCTTCCCCGAAGCCGCTCCGCCGGCCTCTTGGCCGCCGCTCGCGCAGGCGACCGTCGGACCGGCGCCCGCGAGCGGCCCGGACAAGCCGACCCACCCGCGCGCGGAAACGGGCGCTCCGTTCGACCTCGGCCTCCTGATCGACCGCCTCGGTGCACAGGCTCGGGGCGAGGGCGGCCGTACCATCCTCGTCGTCGAGACCGAGACCGCAATGCGCGGCTCGGGGCGGCGTGCCCCGAAAGGGCTCGCCGAGACCCTGGCGGACACCCTGGCCGGCGGCGCCCGGGTTCTCGCGGTCGATCTCGATGGTCCGGCCAGCGGGCCGGACGAGCCGGGACTGACCGATCTCGTCGCCGGCGACGCCGCCTTCCTGGACGTGATCCAGCCCGTGCCGGGCTCTCGTCTCCACCGGGTCGCCCACGGATTCGTCGAGGGCGAGGTGCTGCTCGAAGAGCCGCAGGCACTCGCCATCTCCCTCGACGCGATGGCGGAGGCCTACGACTGGGTCGTGTGCAGCCAGCGCTTCCGGCCCGGGGAGGCGTCCCGGGCCCTCCTTGCGGAGGTCGCCGGACGGATGGACAGCGTCGTCATCGCCTCGAACGCATCGGCCGACGATGTTGACCTCGTCGCCCTGTACGGGATCGCGGAGGATGCGGGTGCGGGCCAGGTTCTGGTCGCGCAGGACAAGGTCGCGACCGCCGCCGAGGCGCTGGACCATGACATGCCGCTGCGCCTCTCGGCGGCTTGAGCCGGACCGTCAGGTGGCGGGGCGCAGGCGCCGCAGGCGCTGAGCCAGAGCCCAGAGGCGCGGGTCGCGCTTGATGCGCGCCCGCAGGCGGGTGGCGGCGCCGGCCGCGACGCCGTAGAGGCGGCCCCGCGCGCTCACCGGCAGGACGAACTCGGCGAGCTCGATCGTCTCGTCGCAGATGCTCGATTTGTAGCGCGCTTTTCCCACCCCGAGGTCGAAGGCGCGGCGCCCGCGCTCTGCCTGATCGCGCACGAGATGGTGCAGCAGGAGATCGCCGGGGCTGAAGCGGGAGACGTCCGCCGCCCCGTCGAAAGCCGTCATCATGCCGCTGAAGCGGCCGCAATCCACGGCGCCCCCGAAGGTCGCGAGGACCCGCCCGGTCTCCCGGGCGACCAGGGCGTGGATCTCGATTGCGGGCGTGCCCGCACCCGGATCGGCCGCTGCGGCGAGGAAGCTCCGAATGGATTCGTCGGCGTAAGGATCCGCGATGCAGAGGCTCGCGAAGCGGGCGGCCTTATGGGCAAAGAAGGCGCCGAGGTAGGAATCCATCTCGGCTCTCGTCTCCGCCCGCCGATAGTCAAGCGGGCCGACCGCCTCGATCAGGCGCTTCTCCTTCGAACGCAGTTTCTTGCGGGCATCCGCGCTGAAGGCGCGCCGCAGGGTTGCCTCGGAGTCGGGCCCCAGCATCAGGCCGTAGGCGTCGTTCGCGCCCGGTCGCGCCCCGATCGCGAGCGGGTTGACGGCGCCGTCCCAGGTCCGCGGCTGGTGCGTCAGGAGGTAGAGATCGATGCCGGCCTTCGGCGCGACGCGCACGAGGAGATCGACGAGATCTTCGTGCCGGATCGCGGTCGCCTCCCGGCTCGCGAAGAGGGGCAGGTGATAGTTCGCGTGGGTGCCGCCGACGACGCGCGCGACCCGCACGCCTCGCTCTCGGCGAATGGCGAGCGGCATCAGGAGGCGCGGCCACCCGCTCGCGTCGCGCAGGACGACGACGCGGAGCGGCCCCGCCGCGGCGCCCTTGCGCAGGAAGGCGGCCACCCAGTCGAAGCGCTGGTAGGGCGTGCCGAGGCAGTCGGGACCGCTCTCCAGTTTCCGCCAGATCGCCTCGACGGCACCGAGATCGGACCAGACTTCCGCCCGCATGCCCCCGTGTGCTCCTTGCACGCCCTCTGCGACCAGGGATGCTCCGGACCAGTCCTGGACGAGAACCGACATCGGCCGAACTCTCCCGCAGCGCCGCCCGTGGGCGCCAGATCGGGTACATTTAGGGGGCCCTGTCCTAAGGCCGGGTGTCGCTGCGCCTGTGACCTGCTGGTGTGGGTAACGAAACCTTGTCGGTCCTCGGGTTAGAGGTCACGGAACCGCCCCGAGCGGCGCCGGGAGGCCCTCCCTTGCTCTCTCCACGCAATCGCCGTCGCCTGTTCGAGGCCGGATTCCGCGTCGTCTCCGGCCTCGCGGCCGACCGCTGGCTGGAGCCGGCGGCCCGGGGGCGTGGTCTGATCCTGACCTTTCACCACGTCACGCCCGATGCACCCGGTCCCTTCGCACCGAACCGCCTCCTCAGCATCACGCCGGGCTTTCTCGACCGGACCCTGACGGCTCTGCGCGAGCGGGGTTTCTCCATCGTTCCCCTCGACGAGGTGCCGGAGCGCCTGACCCGGGCCGGCCAGAAGCCCTTCGCCGCCCTCACCTTCGACGATGGCTACCGCGACAACGCGATCCACGCGGCGCCGGTGCTCGCCCGCCATCGCGCGCCCTGGACGCTGTTCGTGACAAGCGATTTCGCCGACCAGCGGGGCCGGCTCTGGTGGCTCGAACTGGAGCGGGCAATCCGACGTCTCGACCGGGTCCGGGTCGCGAGCGGGGAGGGGGCCGGCATCGACCTTCCGGCCCGCACCGCATCCGAGAAGACAGCCGCATTCGAGGCGGTCTACCGGGCGTTGCGAACGGGGTCGGAGGATCGGCTCCTGAGCGTCGTCGCGGATCTCTGCGACCGGGCCGGCGTCCGGGCCGGCAGCATCGCGGCGGAGCTCTGCCTCGACTGGAGCGAATTGCGGGATCTGTCCCGCGCCCCCGCCGTGACGATCGGGGCGCATACGCGCTCGCACCCGATGCTCGCCAAGCACGACAGGGACGTCGCCGGCGCCGAGATCGCGGAAGGCCGCGCCCGCATTGAAGCGGCACTCGCGCGCCCCGTGCGCCATCTCTCCTACCCGGTGGGAGACCGGACTTCGGCGGGGCCGCGGGATTTCGCGTTGGCGCGCGATCTCGGTTTCGCCACGGCGGTGACGACGCGGCCGGGGCATCTGTTCGCGCAGCATGCCGACCACCTGCACGCCCTGCCGCGGGTTTCGGTCAACGGCTGTCACCAATCGCGGGCCGCCCTGAACGGCCTCCTCTCGGGCGTGCCGTTCCTCGCCTGGAATCGCGGCCGGCGCCTCGACGTCTCCTGACGCGCCTCAGCGCCTGCGGCGGCGCCGGTAGCTGCGTGTCTCCTCGGAGCCGCCGGCGGTGAAGACGGCGACCTGACGGCCCCGGCGCCCGTAGCGCGAGCGCCCGCGACGGCCGCGGCCGACCTCCGGCGTCGGATCCTCGGCCATCGGGATCGCGGCGGCCGTCACCGGCGGCGCCGATGACGCCGCCCCGTCACCACCCGCGATGTTCTTGGCGGCGGGCCCGAATATCGACAGGCACTGGTTGTAGGCGAGATCGTTCTTCAGCCGCTCGCAATCACCGATCGAGCGGGGCGTCTCTTGCGCCGCGAGCGGGGTGCACGCGAGGAGAAGGAAGCCGACGAGGCCGAGGCGGCGCGGAAGAGCACGGGGCATGGGGCGGGGAAGGACCAGAATCGGGGTTCGCAGACACTGATGCCCCGCTTCTGGCGCCCGAGTGCGGCGAAATCGCGGGCGCTCCGCCGTCCAACGGGATCGGTCAGGCATCCGGCCGCTCCATCCAGCGGATCACGGGCATCAGGGGAAAGATCCAGGCGATGCCGAGCAGGCAGTAGAGCACGGTCTGCACAGGGGCGGGGGCCTCGGCGATGCGGCTGTCGGCGAGCGCCATCGCGAGCGGCGCGTAGATGATGACGAAAGCCAGGATCACGATCGTTCCGATCAACGTGCGGGTCCGGCGGGCCATCGGGATCGTCTCCTCAATCGTCTCTCCCCAGCCGGGCGGAAGCGGACAGGGCAGTCCGGTGGGATTGCATCTGCCCCACCGGGAACGCCGCGAGGGCTACTGCGCCCCCCATCCGATGGCAACACGGCTCGGCGCCGCATCGGCGGGATCCCCGGCGAGGGCGCTCTGCGTCACCGGCAGGCGTTGCCCCGCCCGCGCAGGCTGCCGTAAGAGCCTGCCCCGACAGCGCCCGCTCCCTTCGGTTCATCCCGCGACGGGCGGCGTCCGACAAAGCCCCGAGCGAGCGACACGATGATCTCCGCCGCGACCGCGACTCCCCCGGCAAACCGCGCCGTGCGCACCTGGCTCCATCTGCTCGCCGCCCTCGTGGTGGCGATGGTGGCGGTGGGCGGCGCGACCCGGCTCACCGGCTCCGGCCTCTCGATTACGGAGTGGCGTCCGGTCACCGGAGCCGTCCCGCCCCTCTCGGCCGAGGCCTGGGCGGCGGAATTCGACAAGTACAAGGACACGCCGCAATACCGGATTCTCAACCAGGGTCTGGGGCTTGCCGATTTCAAGGTTCTCTATGCCTGGGAATGGGGGCACCGGATGCTGGGGCGCCTCATCGGCCTCGCCTTCTTCCTGCCCCTCATCTGGTTCTGGCTGCGCGGGAGCCTCGGCGGCCGCCTCGGCCTCGCCCTGCTCGGGCTCGGCGTCCTCGGCGGGCTCCAGGGCGCGATAGGCTGGATCATGGTCGCCTCTGGCCTGCAGCCCGGCATGACGGCGGTCGCCCCCCTCAAGCTCGCCCTGCACCTGACCACCGCGAGCCTCATCCTCGCGGGCCTCGTCTGGCTCGCGACCGGCCTACGGGGGGCGTCGATCCCGCCGGCCAAGGCACGGCTGCGGCGCACCGCCTACGCCCTCCCGATCCTTGTGCTGATGCAGATCTTCCTCGGTGGCCTCGTGGCGGGCTCCCATGCCGGGCTCGTCTACAACACCTGGCCCACCATGAACGGCGAGTGGGTGCCGGCCGTATCGGGGCTGTTCGTGGTCAAGCCCTGGATCGAGAACTTCGTCGACAACGTCACCCTGGTCCAATTCAACCACCGCCTGACCGCCTACCTCATCGTCGCGGTGGCGCTCGTCCACGCGGTCGATGCGCGCCTGTCCGGCGGCAAGGCCCTGGCCCGGCGTGCGACCGGCATCGCCGCGCTCACCCTCGCCCAGGCCACACTCGGCATCACGGCGCTGCTGCTCGCCGTGCCTCTCTGGGCCGCGCTCGCTCATCAGGTCTCGGCGATGGCGGTGCTCGTCATGGCGGTGGTCCATGCCCGCCTCAGCCGCGGCACGCTGCCTGCATCCTCACGTCTCGGCCCGGCGAGCGTCCCCTTCGGCTACGAAGCGATGGCCGCCACCCGGGCGTGACGCGACGGTTGCCAATGCTCACGAGAGCAAACCGAGTCGGAGGGCGGACGGGCACCGCATCGCCGTCGCACTCTACAGGTGCGGCACGTCTTCGCCCTGCGGCGAAACGTCTTGCATCGCACCAATCTTCACTATGTGGGTGGAAATAGCTGGGAGTAACCGCGCCTCGGTAGTTTGTCCACGGAACGACTTGCCGAGAAAAAGCTTAAGCTCGACGTGGTGCTGGAGGCAGAGATGTTCCTGGCGGAAGATGGACGACCCGTTGGGCTGACTTGGAGCTATACCCGTCGCGAGATCATGGCCGATGGGGTGATCCATTGTCTCGGCGTGGCGCTCGGTCTTGCCGGTGCCGTCGCTCTCGTGGTCACGGCTACGATGGCCCATCTCGGCTGGGGCGCACGCGCCGCCATCGTCGTCTACGCCACCGTCCTCGTCTCGATGCTGGCCGTCTCGGCGATCTACAACCTGCACCCGGTTCATCCGCGCAAGTGGCTATTGCGACGCGCCGATCACGCCCTGATCTACCTGATGATCGCCGGAACCTACACGCCGCTTGTCACTCTCGTCGGCACGGGCCCGACGGCCTACGGGCTCCTCGCCTTCATCTGGGTCGTGGCCGGCATCGGCATCGCGGTGAAGCTGTTCCTGCCCGGCCGTTTCGACCGTCTCTCGATCGCCCTCTACCTGATGCTCGGCTGGAGCGGCCTTCTCGCCTACGAATCCGTCATCGCGGCCCTGCAGCCCACCGCGCTCTGGCTCCTGGCGGTAGGCGGCCTGCTCTACTCCTTCGGCGTCGTCTTCCACGTCTGGCGGAGCCTGCCCTTCCAGAACGCGATCTGGCACGGCTTCGTGCTCGTCGCCACGGCCTGCCATTATGGGACGGTGTGGGCGAGCCTGTCCGGCGCGACGGCAGCCTGACAGGCTGTCCGAGCTACGGCTGCGTCACCCAAGGGTTGATCACGCGGATTGCGGCGGCTTCAGTCTGCACCGGCGCGGAATCCCGCGGTGCGGCGTCCCGCTTCAGCCGGGGGATCTGACGACGGGCCTCGTCGGCGGGGAGCGCGCCAACCGGGGCGATCATGGCGGCGAGGAGCCGGCGGGTCTTCTTGTCGACCTGTCGCGAGCGATCGACGGGCTCGAACTCGTGCAGTGCGTGCTTCTTGTCCGGATTGCCGGTGAAGACGCGGGCACCATCCTTCAGGATCACGATGTCGCCGGGACGCAGGGTCTCGTCCTTGAGGAGCGCCGCAGCCGGGCCGGCCTTCATGTCGAGAGGCTGCTGACGGTCGGTGACGCGGACCTTGAGCGGCTCGGGCTTCGGCAGCGCCGCGTAGCGGACCTTCGGGCGAAGCCGGGCGGTGCGGGCATGACGTCGCCCGTAATAGCGCTCGGGCGAGGGCATCTGCACGTCGGCCGGCTCCGGCTGGGCCGCGGGCTGCGCCGGGGAGAAGAGCTGGCGGAAGAGGCCGCCGAGCCCCTCCTCCTGCGCCTGAACGGCTGCGGTGCCCAGCACCATCCCGGCCGCGGCGAGGGCTATCACGATACCGTGATTCCGTGAATGACGGGCGAGTCGGGCTTGGGTCGTCGGCATCGGTCCCCTCCGGCAGGCTCTCCCGCGCCTGCGGCGGGACGTCCCACCTTCAACGGAGGGTTAACGTGACAGTTCCGATGCAATTCCTGGTTTGAGAAATCCGCACGATCAGCCGGGGGCGGCCTCGTCGCCCTCGCCGATGCAATCGAGGGCTCGCTCGACGGCGCTGACCGCGTCGAGGAGATTCTGCACCGTGCGCTCCACCTCGAGAGGCGGACGGCCCATCGCGGCGGCGCGCGCGCTGAGCGCCTCCAACTGCTCCAGGACGTCCAAGAGGTCGCCGGCGACGGCCACGACCTCGCACCGCGCGAGTTGTACGGCGGGCTGACGCTGGCGGAAGGGCAGAACGTTGCTCATCGACGCCAGTCTTCTTCAAAAGCGGGAGGATTCGCCAGAGTCCGCACCCGATCCTCCACACGATTGCCGCGGTTGCGTGGCCGATTCGACGCGGATTGGTGTGTTTTCCGTGGCCGCCCGGCATCACCCTGTCGGCAATGCTGCACCGCCCATGAACCATGCGCTTGACGGGGCTGCCCAGGCGGCACCACCACGGCGCGACCCCGAGCGAGACCGCTCAGCGACGAGATCTGGAAGACGATATGCGCCTCAAGCCCCTCGCCCTCATCGCGGTCCTCGCGGCCGGCCTCGGCGCCTGCAACAGCGTCGAGGGCACCGACAGCCGCAGCGGCTTCGCCGAAACCTTCAGCTCGGACAATTTCCGCCGCTCGAACGACACCAACGGCACCCAGACCCGCCGCGACGTGAACCGCCTCTACACTCAGCCGTCGATGCCCTCGATCGCGAACCGGGGCAACTGAGGTCGGCCGCAGCGCGGGCCGACCACCGCACCCGTTCGAGAGGCGTTGGTCCGCGCCAGCGGATCCGACCCGCTTGACGGATCAGATGGTCGTTCATCCCGACCCTTTCCCGATACGGGAGAGGAGCCTGTGCCGGGCTTCACCGGACGATGTTGCGGCCCCTACCGCTTCGCCAGCGCGTCGGCGAAGGCCGCGATGCGGTTGCGGGCGTAGGTCGGCAGGCCTGCGCTGATCGAGTTGCCGGTGTTGAAGCTCGAATTGCCCATCAGCACCTGCGCCGGCAGCAGGTTCTTCAGCACCGGCACGCGGGCGTATTCCGCCTTGCGGTCGAGGACGTCAGCTTTGATGGCGAGCGCCATGTAGGTCGTCACCACCGTCTTCGCCGGGTCGCCCGGCATCGGCTGGAACACGGCTAGGAACTTGCCGAAACGCAGGATCTGGTTGACCCAGAAAATCGTCTGCTCGAGACCGCCCGTCACCGCCGTGTCGAGCTTCGTGAGCTTGGCGAGCGAGGCGGCCTCCGTCGGGGGAAGGGTGCGCAACTCGCTCTGGAAGGAGACGAACTCGGCGATCTTCTTCGACGAGCCCTCCTCCAGCTTGTTCGCGAGTTTCACGCCGAGCGGCAGCTTGCCCTCGAGATCGTAGCGCGACTCGATGCAGGCGGCGCCGTCCGCGCACCAGGGCCGATCGGGCCGCTTGGCGAAAGCGGCCGCAGGGTCCTTCGTCGGGGTCACGTCGGCGGGACTGAGCGCCCTGTGCTTGATGGCTGGATCCATCGTCTGGACGAACCCGAGAGTCGCGAAGGCCGCGAGGTCGACCGCCTCGGGCGGGCGGGCCACCACGAAGCGCCCCTCCGCCACGTAGACCTTGAGGGTCTCGTGCCGGGGCTTCGTCACGCCGTTCACGGTGACCGTGTAATCAGGCTCCTTGTAGCCGGGAAAGGGGGCGAGAGCGGCCGCCTCGGCCGGGCGGTTGCGGACCCAGTCGAGATAGGGCGTCAGGCCGTTCTCGGGCGCCGACGGGTTGTCCCTGTGGTCGGTGAACAGGATCGTGCCGGGCCTGATCTGCGCAGGGTCGAGAGCCGTGACCGAGGGCACCTCGCGGATGCGCTCGGGCGCGGCCGGGGCCTGCGCCGCCATGCCGGGCGTCGATTCCTTCGCCTGGGCCAGCGCCGGGGCGGAATACCCGCCGAGGAGGGGCAGGGCCAGCGCGTAGGCAAGGGATGCCGTCAGATGCGTCCGCACGTCTCGGGCCTCTGGTTCGGGGATGTGGGGCTGTGGGGATGGGCGCTCAGTAGCGCGGATCGTCGCCGAAGAGCCAGTCCGGGTCGCGGCGGCGGGGCCGCGGCCATTCCTCGTCTCCGAAGGGCGAGCGGCTCGTCTGGCCGGGCCAGGCCCGCGCGCCGTCCTGGTAGCCGTCGATGTCGTCTTGCGCACGGCGGGTGCGGCCCGGTTGCTGGCTGCGTCCGCCATAAGGATCGAGGAAGTCTCCATCGGGCGCGCGGTTGCCGAAGAAGTCGCCGCGCGTGTCGGCGCCGTCCTCCGCGCCGCCGAGGCCGGCATCGCCGTCCTCCGCGTCCGGCCGCATCGCGTAGAGGGTCTCGCGCGGCACGAGACGGTACTGGGTGTCGGCCATGCGGCCGTCCGCTTGTGTGCGGAAATGCTCCAGGAAGCCGCCGCCGGCGATGCGCTCGCCGCTGCGGGGGTCGACGGGCAGGTCGATCAGGTTGCGACGCGCCTCCTGCGAGGGCGGTGCGAGTGGCGTGCGCGCCACCCCGTTCGCCCAGGCGGCCTGCAGGATCGAGCCCGCGATCGGCACCGCCACGTGCCCGCCCGTCTGGCCACGCCCCAGCGTGCGGCGGGTGCCGTCGGCGTTGTCATAGCCCACCCAGACCACGATTGTGACCTCGTTGGTGAAGCCCGCGAACCACGCGTCATTCTCGTTCTCCGAGGTGCCGGTCTTGCCCGCGACGTAGGCGGAGTTGCGGGCGAGCGCCGCGGCGGTGCCGTGGTTGGTCACGCCCTGCAGCATGGTCTTGAGCTGATAGAAGGCGACCCGGTCGGCTGAGCCGATCCGCACGGGCTCGCGCGCGGCGTGTGCGTAGATCGCCTTGCCGTCCCTCTCGATGCTCTCCAGGGCGTAGGGCGTCGGGCGCGCGCCCTCGTTCGCCACCGTGGCGTAGAAGGCGGCGAGGTCGAGCATCCGCACCGGCTGGGCGCCCAGGACGAAGGGATAGTAGCGCTCGCACTCGGCATAGATCTGGGCCTCGAGCGCGATGTCGCAGACGCGCTGCAGGCTCGCAGGCGCCTTCTCGGCGATGCCGCCCTGTAGGAGGCGGGCGGTGACAAGGTTTTTCGAGAATTCGAGGCCCCGCCGCAGCGTGGTCGCGCCCGAACCGCCGCCGTCGTAGTTCTTGGGCGACCAGGCATCGCCGACGCCGCCGATGGGGGGCAGCGTCACGGCGGAATCCATCACCAGCGTATTCGGCTGCAGCCCAGCGTTGAGGGCGGCGAGATAGGTGAGGGGCTTCAGGGTCGAGCCCGGTTGGCGCACGGCCTGGGTCACGCGGTTGAGCTGGCTGACCGGGTACGAGAAGCCGCCGGACATGGCGAGGATGCGGCCGGTGCGGTTCTCCAGGACGAGGGCGGCCCCCTGGACCGTCGGCCGCACCCGTATCTCGGCGCGCAGCGCGCCCTTGGCGTCACGCAGCTTGACCCGCACCACGTCGTAGGGCTGCAGCCTGCCGCGCGCGATGCCGGGATCGAGGCTCGCGACCCGCCCGTCGGCGAGCCCGACCTTCACGGCCCCGCGCCCCGTCTCCAGGACCACGGCGAGCGGCCAGTGCACATCGTAGAGAGGCGCCCGCGCGCTCTCGAGCGCCCGGAGCCAGGCCGGCTTCGGGCCCGCGACCTTGGTGGCAGGCGGCCGCGCGCTCGCGGCCTTGACCGCCTTGCGGGCTTCCGGCAACGCCTTCGCCTCGACCGGGACGGGGGGTGCCGGTTGCGCGGCGGCAGGGGCCGCGGAAGGCGCCGGGGCAGCGGCCTCGATCTTCCGCACGGCGTCGGCGAGGTTGAATTCCGGCCCCGTGAAGCTCTGGCGGCCCGTGGCGCGCTCGTAATTCGCGAGGCCGTCCTGAAGCACGCTCTCGATCGCCCGCTGCAGCCCGGCATTGACAGTCGAGCGAACGGTGAAGGAGGCGGCGGTGAGCGAGTCGAGGCCGCCGAAGGTGCGCGCCTCGCGGGCGAGGTGGTCGACCACGTAGAAACCGGAATCGCGCCGGGCCGTCTCGACGGGCTTCAGGCCGAGATCGGACTTCACGGCCTCCGCCATCTGCTCCTCGGTGATCGCACCCTCCTCCTTGAGGCGGGAGAGCACGTAGGCGCGCCGCTCGCGGGCGCGGTCCGGGTACCTGTCGGGGCTGTAATAGTTCGGCCCCTTCGGCATGCCGGCGAGGAGGGCCGCCTCGGGCAGGGTGAGGTCGCCGACCGATTTTCCGAAATAGCTGCGCGCGGCCATCTCGATGCCGTAGGCGCCGCGGCCGAGATAGATGCCGTTCAGGTAGAGACCGAGGATCTCGGGCTTCGAGAGAATCCGTTCGAGCCGCGCCGCCACGATCATCTCGCGGATCTTGCGCTCGTAGGTGACGTCGTCGCCGACCGAGAGATTCTTGACCACCTGCTGCGTGATGGTCGAGCCGCCCTGCGGGCGCCCCGGCGAGGCGAGGTTGCCGATGAAGGCGCGGATGACGCCGCGCTCGTCGATGCCGTGGTGGCTCTCGAAGCGCTTGTCCTCCGCCGCGACGAAAGCCTTGCGCACGAGGGGCGGCACCGAGGCGATCGGCACGGTGAGACGGCGCCCATTCGGCTCGAAGGTCTCGGCGTAGGGCTTGCCCGACCCGTCGAGGATGACGCTGGCGCCGGGAAGCTTCGCGTCCCGCAACGCCTCGGCCGAGGGCAGGTCGGTGACGGCCTTGTTATAGAAGGCGATCACCTCGGAGGCGTCGAAGGGTGAATCCTTCGGGTTCTCGCCCTTGCAGAACTGGCGGTAGCTCGTGCTGAGTTCCCCAATGTCGAGCCCGTGCAGGAGCTTCGGCGCGCCCGCGCCCGCGCCCGCCACCGCACTCGGATCCTCCATCGCTGTCGAGATCAACTCGTCGAGGTTGATGTCCTCGATGTCGAAGGCCTTGCGCATGTGCGCGCAGCCGTCGCGCAGGATCTGCACGACCTCCGCCCCGTCCTTCGCCGGATCGAACTGGGTCCTGACCGCGTCGGGCCGGGTCGTGACCTGACTCAACGTGAGGGCCGTCGCGAACAGCTTGATCAGGATGATGTTCATCAGGGGGCGGGCACCGGCCGGCTTCACACAACGCGCGGGGAGGCCGCGCGGATCAAGCGCGGCCGTCCCGACCCCAGATGGGGATCACAACGCGGCTGATTTAAGGTGCCCGGCCATCCGCCGCCCGGATCGTGAAGGGCTGCTCGATCTCGGTGCTCATCTTTCGAACGGTGTCGTTGAGGGTGACGGCGAGGACGTAGTCGCCCGCCGGGGCCCCGTCGAGCGTGATTGTCAGATTGAGGAAGAACTCCCGCGCCCGCGCGTGGCTCGTCAGGCTGTAGCTCTGGAAGGCCTTCTGGCTGCCGAGTTCCTCGCCGGACTTCGTCCGGATCGCGAAGTCGATCGTGCCCTCGAAGGTGTAGAGGTCGCCGGATTTGCGGTAGGCGAAGCCGAGGGGCTCGACCTAGCTGACGAGCGGCTCGCCTGGTGCGAAGACGTTCGAGCCGCGCGCGTCGTAGTCGCCGTAGAGCGCCGCCTTGCGGGTGACGAACATCGCCCGGCGTGTCGAGAAGGGCAGCCGCTCCCAGGCCTCCGAGGCGGCGCGCTCGGCCGCCTCGTACGCATCGCGGTTCGAGCCGGTGGGGGCACTCTGTCCGCCGCCGATCTTCGCCTTCGCGCCGGACCAGAAATCGTCCGCGGCCGCTGGCCCGGCGGCGACGCCTGCCGCCAGGGCGGCTGCAAGAATTTTGCGCATCACGGCTCTCTCCCTCACTTGATGGGCCGGACGCTGTTCATGATCGCGGAGATCTCGGCCTTGTGGGAGGCGCGCTCCTCCTCCGAGCCCCAGAGAGTGAGCATGATCACTTGGTTCTCGCCGCCGCTGAGCAGCACGAAATCGACGATGGTCTTCCCGTTTGCATCCTTGGTGTCGTAGCGCAGCACGGTGCCGGACGTGCCGTTGAAGTCCATCTCCTTCTCGATCGGCTTCACGCTGTCGTCGATCTCGTTCTCGCGCATCCAGGCCCGGTTCGTCTCGAGCATCGCCTCGAGCTTCTTCTTGCTGGCGTACTCGACGTAGAAAACCACCTCGTCGTCCGGCGATTGGGCGGAATACCCGAAGTCGATCTCCCGCACCTTCCAGGTATCGGGGACGACGACGGTGACGACCGGGCTCTTCGGCGGCACGGCGAAATTCCGCGCCTCGGCCGGCAGTGACAGCGTCGCGCACAGGAGGGCGCCCATCAGGATACGTCTCATCGTCCACCTTGTTCAGTTCAGGCAGACCAACGCATCCGTCCCCGCGCTTGCATCGTCCGAAGACGATTGATGTCGCCTCAACCAGTTCAGTCGAAGACACCGAACGCCCGCCTATACAGGGCCCACGCCGCCGGATTCTCGGACCAGGGTGAACGATCTCTCGCGAGGTACCGCCGCTTGGTTGCAGCGAGACCATTTCGCAACCGTGAGCGTTACGCGTTCGCCCGGCGCACCGCGTGGGCCGCCCGGGAGGCCGCATGATCACCGATCTCTGGTACAAGAACGCCGTCGTCTACTGCCTGTCGGTCCGTACCTTCATGGACGCGAACGGCGATGGGATCGGCGATTTCGTCGGCCTCGAGCGGCGGCTCGACTACCTGCAGGGTCTCGGGATCACGGCGATCTGGCTGATGCCGTTCCAGCCTTCGCCGAAGAAGGACGGCGGCTACGACATCTCGGATTATTACGGGGTCGATCCCGATTACGGCTCGCTCGGCGATTTCGTCGCCTTCACGCATGCGGCCAAGCAGAGGGGCCTGCGCGTCATCATCGACCTCGTGGTCAACCACACTTCGGACCGGCACCGCTGGTTCCAGTCCGCCCGCTCGGACCCGGGCTCGCCCTACCGGGACTGGTATGTCTGGTCGGAGGAGAAGCCCGCCAACGCCGACGAGGGCATGGTCTTCCCGGGCGTCCAGAAAACGACCTGGACCTACGATGCGCAGGCCAAGGCTTACTACTTCCACCGCTTCTTCGACTTCCAGCCCGACCTCAACACCGCCAACCCGGAGGTGCGGGCCGAGATCCTGAAGATCATGGGGTTCTGGATCGAGCTCGGCGTCTCGGGCTTCCGCATGGACGCGGTCCCGTTCGTCATCGCCAAGAAGGGGGCCGACGTGAAAGGCGAGCCGGTCGAGCAGTTCGACATGCTGCGCGACTTCCGCGAGTTCCTGCAATGGCGCCAGGGGGACGCGATCATCCTGGCCGAGGCCAACATCCTGCCCAAGCAGGACCTCGACTATTTCGGCGACGACGCCGACCGCATGCACATGATGTTCAACTTCCAGGTCAATCAGGCGACCTTCTACGCGCTCGCTGCGGGCGACACGCGCCCGCTGCTCAAGGCCATCGACAAGACCTGGCGCCGTCCGGCCTCGGCCCAGTGGGCGACCTTTCTGCGCAACCACGACGAGCTCGACCTCGGGCGGCTGACCGAGAAGCAGCGGCAGACCGTGTTCGACGCCTTCGGGCCCGACAAGGACATGCAGCTCTACGAGCGCGGCATCCGCCGCCGCCTCGCGCCGATGCTCCAGGGGGACCCGCGCAAGATCCGCCTCGCCTACGCCCTGATGCTCGGCCTGCCCGGCACCCCGGTGCTGCGCTACGGCGACGAGATCGGGATGGGCGACGACCTCTCCCTGAAGGAGCGCGAATGCGCCCGCACGCCGATGCAGTGGACGGGCGAGCGGAACGGCGGCTTCACGAAATCGGACCGGCCGACCATGCCGGTGATCGGCAGGGGCCCCTACGGCTACGAGCACGTCAACGTCGCCGAGCAGCGCCACGACAAGGATTCGCTGCTCGCCTGGATGCAGAGCATGATCCGCCTGCGCAAGGAGGCGCCGGAGATCGGCTGGGGCGCGGTGACGGCGGTCGAGACCGGCGAGAGCGCGGTGCTCGCCCTGCGCTACGACTGGCGCAACAACGCGGTGCTCTGCGTCTGCAATCTCGCCGCGCACCCGACCGAGATCAGCCTGCGCACCGGCATCGAGCCGCCCGAGGGCGATCTCCTGATCGACCTCCTCACCGGTGCCCGCAGCGAGGCGGAGGCGGGCCGCCACCTCCTGTGCCTCGAAGGCTACGGCTACCACTGGTATCGCGTCGGCGGCCTCGACGCGCTCCTGAAGCGCAGCCCGGCTTGAGGGCGATTCGCGCGGGGCGCGAAGGCGCGCTAGAAGGGCCGGCCCTTCCCGCCCCGTCCGGGCGACGAACCCGAAACGAGTCCCGATGCCAGGCACGCCCCGCGCCGGAATCATCCCGGTCACGCCCTTCCAGCAGAACTGCACTCTGATCTGGGACGAGGCCACCAAGGTCGGCGCCGTGGTCGATCCGGGCGGCGACCTCGACCGGATCGAGGTGGCGATCCGCGAGCAGGGCCTGCGGATCGAGAAGATCCTGCTCACACACGGCCACATCGACCACGCGGGCGGCGCCGCGGAGCTGCGCGAGCGCCTCGGCAACGTGCCGATCGAGGGTCCGCACGAGGCCGACCGGTTCCTGCTCGATTCCCTGCCCGAGACCGGCGCTGGCTACGGCATCCAGGGCGCCCGCGCCGTCACCCCGGACCGCTGGCTCGACGAGGGCGACGCCGTCGCGGTCGGCCCCCTCGTCTTCGACATCCTGCATGCCCCCGGCCACTCGCCGGGCAGCGTCGTGTTCGTGAGCCGGGACGCGCGCTTCGCCCTCGTCGGCGACGTGGTGTTCAAGGGCTCGGTCGGCCGCACAGACCTTCCGGGCGGCAACCACGGCGAGCTCATCCGGGCCATCAAGGAGAAGGTGCTGCCGCTCGGCGACGACGTGGCCTTCATCCCCGGCCACGGCCCCACCGGCACCCTCGGCGAGGAGCGCCTGACGAACCCGTTCCTCCAGGGCTGAGGCCCCGGGGAATCGCGCCTAACGCGGCGTTAACGCGATGCCGCGACAAAGGGTACGGACCGGACCGTCCGCGCGCCGGAAACCATCGTAATTACAAGGCGGAACCCCTATATCAGGCGGGTCAGACGAATCGCAGGCGTGCGGCTTCGGCGACCCCGAACGGGCCGCACGGTGACCCGCCTGCCCGAGGAACTTCATGGCCGACAATCCGCAGACTGAGAACGCCGAGACCTACGGCGCGGAATCGATCCGGGTGCTCAAGGGGCTCGACGCCGTGCGCAAGCGGCCGGGCATGTATATCGGCGACACCGACGACGGCTCGGGCCTCCACCACATGGTCTACGAGGTGGTGGACAATGCCATCGACGAGGCGCTTGCGGGCCACGCCGACCTCGTCACCGTGACGCTGAACGCCGATGGCTCCTGCACCGTGTCCGACAACGGGCGGGGCATCCCGGTGGACATCCACAAGGAGGAGGGCGTCTCGGCGGCCGAGGTCATCATGACCCAGCTGCACGCGGGCGGTAAGTTCGACCAGAACTCCTACAAGGTCTCCGGCGGCCTGCACGGCGTCGGCGTTTCGGTGGTGAACGCCCTCTCGACGCTGCTGCGGCTGCGCATCTGGCGCAACGGCCAGGAGCACACGATGGATTTTCGGCACGGCGACGCCGTGGCGCCGCTCCGGGTCGTCGGCGAGGCCAAGGGCCGGCGCGGCACGGAGGTGACGTTCCTGCCCTCGCCCGAAACCTTCACGATGGTGGAGTTCGACTATCCTACGCTGGAGAAGCGCCTGCGCGAGCTCGCCTTCCTGAATTCCGGCGTGCGCATCGTGCTCACCGACGCCCGCCACGCCGAGCACAAGCGTGAGGAGCTCTGCTATGAGGGCGGGATTGAGGCGTTCGTTCGCTACCTCGACCGCTCGCGAAAGCCGATCGACGGCATGACGAAGCCGGTCACCGTCTCCTCCGAGCGCGACGGCATCCGCGTCGAGGTCGCGCTCTGGTGGAACGACTCGTTCAACGAGACCGTGCTGCCCTTCACGAACAACATCCCGCAGCGCGACGGCGGCACCCATATGGCGGGCTTCCGTGCGGCGCTCACGCGCCAGATCACGGGCTACGCCGAATCCTCCGGTATCGCCAAGAAGGAGAAGGTCTCGCTGACGGGCGAGGATTGTCGCGAGGGCCTGACCGCCGTCATCTCCGTGCAGGTGCCGGACCCGAAGTTCTCCTCGCAGACCAAGGACAAGCTCGTCTCCTCCGAGGTGCGCCCGGCGGTCGAGAACGTGCTGAACGAGGGCCTGTCGAACTGGCTCGAGGAGAATCCGGGCCAAGCCCGCTCCGTCATGGGCAAGGTCGTGCTCGCGGCCTCGGCCCGCGAGGCGGCGCGCAAGGCCCGCGAGACGGTGACCCGCAAGGGCGCGCTCGACATCGCCTCGCTGCCCGGCAAGCTCGCGGATTGTCAGGAGCGCGACCCGACCAAGTGCGAGATCCTGCTGGTGGAGGGCGATTCCGCCGGCGGTTCGGCCAAGCAGGGCCGCGACCGCACCTTCCAGGCCGTCCTGCCGCTGCGCGGCAAGATCCTCAACGTCGAGCGGGTGCGGGCGGACCGGATGCTGTCCTCGGCCGAGATCGGCACGCTGATCACGGCGCTCGGCGCCGGCATCGGGCGATCGAGCACCGACCGCGAGGGCTTCAACCCGGAGAAGCTGCGCTACCACCGCATCATCATCATGACCGATGCTGACGTGGACGGCTCGCATATCCGCACCCTGCTCCTGACCTTCTTCTTCCGGCAGATGCCGGAGCTGATCGAGCGCGGGCACCTCTACATCGCGCAGCCGCCCCTCTACAAAGCCGAGCGCGGGCGCAAGGCGATCTACCTGAAGGACGAGCGGGCGCTCGAGGATTACCTGATCGACCAGGGCGTCGAGGGCGCCACCCTGCGGCTCGCCTCGGGCATCGAGTTTGCAGGCGACCAGCTCAAGGCCCTCGTCGACGAGGCCCGCGCCTTCCGGACGATCCTGCAGGGACTTCACACCCGCTACGACCGCGCCGTGGTGGAGCAGGCGGTGATCGCGGGCGCGCTCCGGCCCGAGGCGGCCGAGCATCCGGGGGAGGCGGAGGTGCTGGCCGACATGACGTCCAAGCGCCTCGACGCCATCGCCGACGAGATCGAGCAGGGCTGGCAGGGCGAGGCGTCCGAGGGCGGCTACGTGCTCAGCCGGACGCTGCGCGGCGTGCGCCAGGTCTCGACTCTCGACGCCTCCCTCATCGCCTCGCAGGAGGCCCGCCGCCTCGCCGAGCGGGCGGACGCGCTCCGCGAGATCTACGGCGAGCCCGTGACGCTGGCCCGCAAGGGCGACGCGACGCTGCTCCACGGTCCGGTCGGCCTGTTCGAGGCGGTGATGGCCTTCGGCCGCAAGGGTCTCCAGCTCCAGCGTTACAAGGGTCTCGGCGAGATGACCGCCCAGCAGCTCTGGGAGACGACCCTCGACCGCGACGTGCGCTCGCTCCTGCAGGTGAAGGTCAAGGACACGACCGACGCCGACGACCTCTTCGTGAAGCTGATGGGCGACGTGGTGGAGCCCCGCCGCGAGTTCATCCAGGAGAACGCGCTGAGCGTGGCAAATCTCGACGTGTGACGCGCTCTGGGGAAAGTGATTAGCCTGTTTTTGAAAGCGAATGGGCTGACCCTTGAAAGCGAATAGATGCGCTTTCGTAGATTGGCGATGCGCCGCGCATCCGGCGGGCGTTCGCGCTACGGGCGGACGAGCGCCCGACGATACGGGTGATAGCAGAAGGGTGGCAGGCGCAAGCGCCTACCGCCGGCATCGCGGTCAGGGCCACCAACCAAACACTGTCAGGTCTGGAGGACGTCGTCCTGCAGCAGAACGCTGGGGCGAGTCATGCCGCGCTATCCGCATGAGGTTCATGATGGCACCCGGTTCGGTCCTTTGCGAACCCTCATGCGTAGAAGCCGCTGGTGTCGACGGTCAGGCGCCGGATGATCGGGCCCTCGGGGGATAGGGTGCCCTCGAACCGCCCCGGAAATGTCTCGGACAGCGTCAGCCCGTCCTTGTCGTTCCCGTAGTTCAGCGTGCAATGCACGTTGACCAGGCCCTCGAAGCCGTCGGCCCGGAGCTTGATCTCGTCGGCGAAGACTTCGACGGCATCGACGTGCGTGTTCGACGAGAGCGCATCAAGGTCGTCCCAAGCCTCGGTCTCGGACACGTCGATGTCCCGCACGGCCGCGGCGACGGCACGAAGCACGGCCGCAGCATCCGGGTTCGGTGCGTCAGGGTTGGACATGCCGACCTCTCAAAACACGGCGGCGCCGATGCCGAGACGCTGCCTGTACTGCCAATTGAGCGACAGGCACACGCCTTCAAGGCTGGCCCAGACGTGAGCCGCATCGATGCCGAGGCTGAAGAGCTTTCGCTGAAACCGTGGCCGCAAGGCTTGCGGGATCACGAAGCTGTTCTGCGCAAGCCCGTCCGGCACCCAGGGCTCGCTGGGACGAGGATGGACCGAGAACAACCCGCGTTGGCTGGCGATCCTCGGCGCGGTGGTGGCTGGGAGCAGGAATCCGACGCGGTCTATCTCGAAGGGCCCAGGTGCGTTGTCCGGGTTGATCACGAGAGTGTCGTGCACGGGCTGCGCGTAAATCACGGCGTCCTCGTCGAACGGGGCGCTGGAGACAGCGAAGAAGCATGCCACGA
The DNA here is from genome assembly GCF_003173715.1 of Methylobacterium durans. NCBI lineage: Bacteria > Pseudomonadati > Pseudomonadota > Alphaproteobacteria > Hyphomicrobiales > Methylobacteriaceae > Methylobacterium > Methylobacterium durans. The sequence goes on from NZ_CP029550.1 coordinate 4,546,365, forward strand.
GGGGGTTGGTCGTCCAATCGAGCAGGCGCGTCGGCAGCCCGAAATGCTGGCCGAGCGCCAGCCAGTCCCAGTCCGTGGCTCCCGGCAGCGAGACGTGAAGGCGTGCCTCGCGCTTGAAAGCACGGAACACGTGCTCCTCGAACAAGGGGTCGTGGTTCGGGATACGCCCGGCGCTCGGCAGGCACTGGAATGCGCGGGACGCACAGCCACGGAAAACCCAGCGCGAATGCGGCCGCCGATCCAGGAAATCCTGGAAGGCGTGCCAATGCGCCCGCGCCGACTTGATCCGCTCGACGGCGTCCTCAGGCGAGGTCGAGGCGGGCACGGGCACCGGATCTGCCGAGGTGCCGCGGATCGGCTTGGGCGGAGGGCGGGTCGGGGCTCTCATGGTGGGGGAACGCGGACCTTAGCGCAGGCTGGCCAGATGCGCCCGATACAGGGCGGAGGTGAAATCCTGGGCGATCTCGCACCGCATGCCGACGTGAACTGCGAGGTCCGCAGCCGCTACGGCCTCGGCGAGAACGACGACCGGCGTCCCGCTGGCCCGCGCATGCCCGATCAGGGTGCTCGTCCCTGCGTCGCTGCCATCCGCGAGGGCGAGCAAGGCAGTGCAATCCGTCAAGGCGGCGAGGGCATCGGCGGCGCGGTCCCCCAGAACGTCGCCGAACTCGTGGAAGGGCGAGAACACCTCGCTGCCCAGTTCCTTCAGCCGCCAGTAGGCCTCGTCGAGCAGCCAACGCCGGGAAAGCGTCCCCGAGGGTCCCGACAGGAAGATGCGCCCGCGGTGCGTGCCCGGCGGCTGCGCCGGAAGGTCTTGGAGAGCCTCGGCAGGCGGAATGGGAAGACGGTGGCCGTCATTGAAATAGGCGACGCTGCGCGCGGCGAGGTCCGCCGCCGCAACCGGGTCCAGCCTGAGCTCGCCCCAGTAGTACGCGAAGGCCGCGCAGAAGACGTCTCCCGCCCCGATCTTGAACCAGGTGTCCGACCGGTAGGCCGGGATGCGCGTCGGCCTCATGTCCCCGACATAGACGCTGGCGCCGCCGATGGCATGCCGGGCTACGACCACCGTGGCGCCTTCCTCGGACATGATGTCCGTTGCCACGTCCATGGGCTCCTGCGCCGGATCCGGCGAGACCAGCATGTAGTCGCGGACCACGTACGCCAGCTCGCCCGCCCGCGACCCCGACGCCAGGAACGCGGTGTTGAGCCGTCCGGTTTTCGGGTCGTAGAGCGAACTTCCGGACTGCGGGTCGTAGACGACGCGTTTGGCGGTCACGGCGGCCGACCCCTCCAGCATGCCGAAGCTCAGCACGACGTCGCCGGAGATCTCGATATCGGGCGCGGCGACCGTGGGATGCGGGACACGGTCCTTGCTGAGCGGATGGTAGTACTCGAAGACGAGCTCCTCCTCGATCTCGATGACGTGCGCGTCGACCCCGAAGGCCGCCATCGTCGCGCGGACGTCCGCCGCCCATCCCTTGTAGGCGTAGGTGTGCAGCGCGGTGCCCGGGGAAAGACCGCTCAGAGCCACGGCGGCGCGACCGCCGGAACCGTAGATTCGGTCCCATTCCGGATAGCTGCAAACCTCCCGATAGGTTCCGCCGACAACGATCATCAATCGGCCCTGGACACCGTCACGACGCAGCGGGCCGGCGCGACCTCCTCCACGTGGGCCGCATACGGCACCTCCTGCTCAAGGCAGCCGAGGAGGCGCGCCAAGCCGGGGAAGGCGGCGAGCGCACCCACCACCGCGCCGTCGCCGGTCCGGCAAACGGCGCTGATCATTGCGTTCTCCGACACGAGGGCGACCACGAGGGCGTCGCCGGCACGAACCTGCGCCACCACGTCCCGCCGAACCCCGATCAGGTCCACGGTGAACTGGAGGTCGCACGCGTCGGCCCCAGCGTCCGGGCGGCGAGGCTTCGGTAGGGCGCGCCGACGTCCGAGCGGCAATCCCGACATGGCGTCAGCCTCTTGCCTGTTCGACGAACCGTTCGGTCGCGTCCCGGGCGTCCTCCTCCCGCGCAAGGCAGGACAGGGTCTCTCGGTGCTTCTCGCAGCCGCGGCATCGCCCGCAGGCGTATTCCATGACATGGCAGGAAAACGTCGCGCCCAGGAGGGAACGGGGCAGCCCCGACACCCCCAGAAGCTCCAGGGCCGAGAGGCGGCTTGCCGGTGCCGTAACCCGCACGCCGCCCTCCTGGAGGTGCATCAGCCGGTCGACGGCGCGCAGGAAGGGCGGCCGCCCATCGGCGTGCACATCCGTGTTGATTGCCCCGAGCAGGATCTCGGTCAAGCCCTCCCCGACGAACCGCATGCCGGCCAGCGTGACCAGCATCTGGTTGCGGTACGGCCACCACTCGGGCGCCCGCGCCAGGTCCGAGGAAGGCCGACCGGCGAGCGGTCCGAGGCCGAGGGCCGACAGGTCGACCCGAACGACCTCGTGGCGAAGCCCGAGCTCGTGGGCGACCGAGGCAGCCGCGGCGATCTCCCCCTTGGCCGGCCGCTGCCCGTAATCGACCGTCAGGCAGACGTCGGGCCGCTGCCAGGCGGCGATGGCCGCCGAGTCCAGGCCGCCAGAGAGCAGGAGGAGCCTCATTCCATCGCAGCCCAGACAGTCCGGTAGAGCGCCGAGGTCAGGTCCCGCACGACCGCGCAGCCGCTGCCGGCGAGCATCGTCAGGTGCAGGTCCTCGACCCGCTCGGCGAGGACGACCACCGGCTTCCCGTGGGCCCGCGCGTAGCCGACCTCGAACAGGGTGCCAGGATCGGCGCCGTCGAGCAGCGCGAGCACCGCGGCGCATCGGTCGAGGCCTTCGAGGTCGGCGGTCGCGGTCTCCTGGGCCGGGCGTCCCATCCCGACCTCGTGCAGGGGCGAGAATACCGGCGCGCCGAGCGCCTGCAGCCGTTCGAGCGCCTCCTCGACGAGCCAGCGCTGCGCGAGGTCGAAGAATGGGCCGGCCAGGTAGATCAGGCCGGGCCGGCGACCGGCGGGGAGGGGGCCTGGGCCCCGAGTTCCGCGGGCGCGGGCAGGGGAAGCGCGTGGTAATCCACGAAATGGGCGACGTGGCGCGAGGCCAGGTCCGCGGCGGCGGCCGGTTCCAGACCGCGCTCGCCCCAATGATGCGCGAAGGCGGCGCTGAAGACGTCGCCGGAGCCGATCTTGAAGACGCGCTCCGAGCGATAGGCCGGAATGTCCGCCGGTGCGCCTTGGGCCCGAAACACCCGGGCTCCCTCGCACCCGCGCTTGACGACGACGACGTCGGCGCGGTGCGCCGCGAGGAGCGCGGCGCCGACGTCGTCGCCCGCCGCGCCTGTCGCGACCTCGGCCTCGCCCTGGTTCAGGACGACGGCGAGCGTCTCGGCCCGCGAGCCGTTGGCGCGGAACGCCTGGGCCGCCTGGCCGGTCTGAGGATCGTGGACCGCGCGCCGTGCCTCGACGACGGCGTCGCCCTCGACGAAGCCGAAGCGCAGCACGATGTCGCCGGAGACGGCCAGGGGCGCCTGGGCCGTCGGCTCGGCGGGTTCGAGCAGGGCGGGCGAGAGGGGATGGAAGTAGGAAAACGAGATCCGCTGGTCGATGGGGCGCACGCTCGCGGTCACCCCGAAGGCGTGCAGCGAGCTCACGACGTCGGGAACCCAGGTCCGGTGGGCGTAGGTGTGCAGTACCGTGCCGGGGGAAAGCCGGCCGACGGCCGCGGCGGCCCGACCGCCGGACCCGAACAGGCGCCGCCAGCGCGGAACGGTGCAGACTTCGAGGTAACAGCCTCCGGCGATGATCAACGCGTCACCCGCTCGACCAAGACGCGGCAGCGGGTGCGGTCCACCTCCATGACGCGAGCCTCGTACCGGTGTCCCGCGCGCAGGCATCCCAGGAGCTGGTCCAATCCCTCGATGCCCGCGAGCGAGCCCGCGATGTCGGCCGTCGGCCGCGTGCGGCACACGGCCGTCTCGAAAGCTTCGTCCCGGTGGAGGATCACATCGAGCACGTCGCGCTCACGCACCGTTGCCAGCACGGGGACACGCACGCTGATGAGTTCCGTGTCGTAGCGAAGGTCGCACGGGTCTCCGCTCCCCCGCCGCCGGTCCCGCCTCCGGTCTCCCCGACCCGACCGAAGGTCGGCTGGGCGGGCGGGGCACCCGGGCCTACGCGGGCCCCCTTGCGCGTACTGGACTTATTGCCGCCTGACATCGAGATCCCTGGACCCAAACCCCAAGGATTGTGGCCTCCTTTGTTAAACGCCGTCAAACGGGTCCGCGGCCGATATTCCTCATCGCGCGCCACATCACCGCGTCGAGCAGTGACGGCCTGGCACCGAGGGCGCCGCAGAATTCGAGGAAGCGCCGCTCCAGGGTTTCGTAATCGCGCGGAAGCCGCATCGAGCGGTCGAACAGACCCATCAGGACGCCGGCCCGGATGATGTGGATGTCGAGGATCGCGACCTCGTCGCTGCCGAGCCAGTTGCGCGCGATCCAGGACGCCGTCTTCGGCCCGATGCCCGGGATCCGCATCAGGTGTCGCCGGAACGCCAGGGCTTCGCCGGTCGGTGGCGGATCATCCTCGATCATCCGCAGCGCCACCGAGAGCCGGCGGGCTCGCTGGTGCGGGAAGCGGTAGCGGACCGGGCGACCATGGAGCCGGACAGGCTGCAGCAGGAGGGTCTCGATCTCCCGCTCGCTCGGCCGGCGTCCGGGCACGAACAAGCCTTCTTCCAGCAAGCGGTCATGCACGGCATGGTTGACCTCGGCCGTGATGCCGTAGCCGCCGAGCAAGCAGAACCCGACCTCTTCCTGCAGGCTCCCGTCGTGGTTCACGAACCCATCGGATTGCTCGCACGCCCGGCTGACCATGTCGGCCCAGAACGCGGCGCTGGGTACCCATTCCGGCCGCCCCCAGCGTACCCCGGGCACCACCTCGGCCTCCGGATCGGGCTGCGGACGCCCCGCGAACGGCATGTGGCGGTTCGGTTCGAGCATCATCTCCCGGCCCCTTGACGTCGCTCCTGAATATTCATTCTTATTCATACGATGGAAACGCGCAAGGCAGGATCGACCGACGACGGGCGCGACGCGCTCGCGACGGCGCTCGAACGGGCCCGCAGGGAGGACGGCCTGAGCCAGCAGGCGCTCGCGCGCGCCCTCGGCTCCAGCCAGGCCAATGTCTCGAAGCTGCTCCGTGGACGGCACGCTCCCCGGCCCGAACTGGCGAAGGCAATCCGAACCTATCTCGCGACGCGGCACGCACCACCCGAGACCCCCACTGCGGCGTGGCAGGGGCGCCTGCTGGCGGCCTGCGAGCGCTCGAAGGCGTTTCGCGACATGGTCGATGCCGCCCTCCTACTCATGAATGAAAATGAATGACGCCGCGCGCCCGGGGGATGCGAAGGGACGTTGCGCAGCTTGGCAGGCTTCCCGCCGCCTCGACAGGCGAGCCGTGGGTCGGACGCGGCCACGGAACCCGGTCGCCCGCCGCACTTGATCGCCCGCGCGGCAGGAGGCACGTGGGGGCCTTGTCCGGCGCGGATCCGGGGGGGTCAGGGACGGCCATGAGCTTCTACACCGACGTCGTGCTGCCCCGGCTCCTCGACCGGGCCATGGCGAACGAGGAACTGGTTCCTTATCGGCGGCGGGTGGCTGGTGCAGCCGCCGGCCGCGTGCTGGAGGTCGGCCTCGGCTCCGGATTGAACCTTCCGTTCTACGGCCCCGAGGTGAACCACCTCATGGCACTGGAACCCTCACGTCCCTTGCTGGCGCTCGCCGAGCGGCGGTCCGCGGCGGGCCGCCTACCCGTCGCGTTCGTCGCGGGATCGGCGTTGGCCATCCCCCTCGCTGGCGGCAGCGTGGACACGGTCGTGACCACCTGGACCCTGTGCTCCATGCCTGACGCCACGGCAGCCCTTGCCGAAATGCGGCGCGTGCTCCGCCCCGGCGGCACCTTGCTGTTCGCGGAGCATGGCCGCGCGCCCGACCGGTGGGTCGCGCGCTGGCAGGACTGGCTCACGCCCGCCTGGAAGCCACTCGCCGGCGGCTGCCACCTCAACCGCCCCATCGCCGATCTCATCCAAGGCGCAGGTTTTGGGCTGATTGACCTGCGCACCGGCTACGCCCGGGGCCCGCGCCCGTTCACCTTCATGTTCGAGGGCCGCGCCGCGCCGCGGTGACCCTGGTCCTCGCCGCGCATCCCGTCATCATCGCCTCCGGTCGCCGGCGGCGGGACGAGTGGTGCGGAACGAGCCGCAAGGATTCCATTACACGTCCGTCAGGCCGGTCTCGGCGAACCTTTCATACCCGGTCGCAGCTGGCCGCGGGCGGCGGGCAGCTATCTCCGGTCCTATCCGCGACCGTCTCGATTTCCGCGGCCCGGCAAGGTGAAACGGTGCATCCGAGCCAGGCGCCCGAGGGGGACGGCCCACGCATGGGCGCGTTCGGCCAAGGCGCTCGCACGGGACGACGGGGCCTTTCGCCCGCGTCGAGGGAGAGAAACTTCGCCGGTGACCGGCTCGCGCGGATACTTGTCCGAGGGCGCTGGATGAGCGAGCTTGACCGTCTTGCTTCCCACAAGGATAAGATTCGGAGCTTGCCCATGGTCCCCCGTCGCTCGGCCGTGGTCGTCACCTGGACGACGGCCCTCGTCGCCGCGGGTGCCGCTTGGGTGGGCGTCGGGCCAGGGCGCGAGGCGACCGCGCAGCCCGCGCCCGCCTGCAACATGCCGACGACGGACTTCTGCAACGCCGTCGTCCAACCGCCGGCGAATTGGCACGGTCACGTGTTCGAGCTGAGCCAGGCCTATCCGACGGCGGCGCCGAACGACGCGCAGCCCTGGGCAGCATTCAATCCCAGGACGCAACCCGACCAGTACATCAAGGCCGTCCTGGCTCACTTTTACGAAGGCAACCTCCGGCCCGACGTGGAGATGTGCTTCGAGCCGAAGCTGAACACCGTGCGCGGTTGGTACAACGCCCCCTGGCAGGATTTCGGCACCAATGGTCGCGAACCGATCCACGGCCTGACGCGCGAACGCGTCTCACGGCCCTTCGAGCTCGACCCCCACCAATCCCGCTCCTGGAACAACTATGCGGTCGGGTTCTACAACGCGCCCGGAGCCGTGACGATTGGACGGGTCTGGGCCGACCGCGGTCGACCGAATCCCGCCTTCGGCTCGATGCCGAACGGGACGGTTGCGGCGAAGCTCCTGTTCACGACGGCCCCAGTCAGCGAGGTACCCTACCTCCAGGGCGCGCCGACCTGGAATGCGTATGTCTACGCGGACGCGAACGACCCAGCGCCGGGGCCGACCAGCCCGCGCGCCGTCCTGCCGGTGCGGTTGCTGCAGATCGACATCGCGGTGAAGGACCCGCAGGTCGCCGACGTGACAGGTTGGGTCTTCGGCACCTTCGTTTATGGCGGCGGCCCTGGCGGACAACCCGGGGCGGGCTGGACGAACGTCGCGCCGGTCGGGGTCATGTGGGGGAACGACCCGGGCTATCCCGGCTCGGGTCCGCTGATCCAGACATCCCTCAATCCCGCCGTGCACATGCCTCATGTGGGCTTTCAAGGGCGGCTGAACGGGCCCGTCGACAACGCGGCCTCGTCCTGCCTGTCCTGCCATGCGACCGCGGAGGCGCCCGCCGGCACCATGGTGCCGCCGCATGGGGCGGATCCGGCACCCTGGTTCCAGAACCTGCGCTCGGGCACCCCGTTCGACCCGGGCCGGCAAGCGCTCGACTACTCGCTCCAAGTCTCGGTGGGCCTGAGCAACTTCGCGGCGGCGCAGGCGCTTGCCCGATCCCCCAGCCCCGCCGCCCGCCACAACCTCCTGATGCAGATGATCCGGATGGATGCACGTCCGCCGCGCGACGGCGGTGCGATCCACTGACGGCACGGCGTCAGACCACCGTCGGGTGCCGTCGGCGTAGGAACCGGCAACGGCCGAGTCTGGCCTCGAAGCAGGGTTGGACGCCGGCGGCCGGTGTCCGCTCCCGGCGACGGACCGGATCCCCGCAACTTCGCTTTACGGTCTGCGGTGACACGCGGCAGGGGCGCGCCGTTCCGGACAGCCGGCGTCGGTTCGCCGCCCCGGCGGGAGCCGGCCGGCCGGAGTGAGCTCAGGCCGCCAGGAGGGCAGTGGCGAGCCGCCTGCCGGCCATGGTCAGGTCGCGGCTGGCCGAAAGGTCGCCGAGGACGCCGACCTCCTCCATGATGGTGCGCACACGTCGGGCAAGATAGGCCCGCTCATCGACCGTGCAGCGGCCCCCGTCGAGCAGCGCCCGATGGAAGTCCTGGATCACGCGGAAGACGTAGAGGCCATGCAGCACGCCCTGGGCGGGCCGCAGGGTCCCCTGCCAGGGGGAGTGGTGCCGCTCGTCGGTGCCCGCGACCATGGGGACGGCCGCCTCGATCAGCGTGAGCTGGAGGTGCATGCATTCGTGGAGGATGCCTTCCGCGAGGCGCAGGTCGCCATGCGCCTGGTCGGCCGCGTCGATGCCGACGAAGATCGAGAACGGCAGGACCGGATCGCTGTAGCTGACGTCGTAGTCGGGGCCGGCTGGCTTGGCGACGTGAAGGACGGCCAGGACCGCCCCGATGGCGGCGGCGGCGTCCGGCACCTCACCGAGCCTCCGGAACGCCGCGTCGAGCCGGACGCGGAGCCGACCGGCATCGAGCAAGCCGGGTGCGTGGAACTCCAGCCCGAGTTCCGCGTATCGCCGCGAGACGGCCCCGTGCAGCGTCTCGACGGCCATCGGGGCCGCGGCCCGAAACTCCGCGGGCGGTTCGAAGGCCAGCAAGTCGTCCCTCGGCAGGCCCGGGTCGCCGGCGAGATAGCGGGCCGTGCCGTAGGCGGCCCGGGTCAGGCCGGTCGCCGCCTGGACGGCATCCCACCGGGACCGGGCGAGCGCCCCCGCCAAGCCGGGAAACCAGCGGGCGTTCCGGACGTCGAGGACGGCGTGGACGAGGTCCGCATCCGTGCTCATGCGGGCCTGCGGAAGGTGTAGACGAGCGTGTAGCGCTCGCCGTCCTTGATGGAGGAGACCGCATGGAAGGAAGCGGGCGAGATCTCGAAGGCGAAGCCGCTCGCGTGGGTCGGCATCACGACGCTGCGCAAGCTTTCCGGCGCCTCGTCCGCGAAGAGCATGAGCAGGCCGCCGCGCTCCGCGCTCCACCCGTCGTTCAGCTGGATCAGGAGCCGGTGGGTCTCCGCGCCGCCCAGGAAGTCGTTGTGGATGCGGATGGTCTGGCCGGAGGTCAGCCTGTGCGCCCCGATGTCGACGAGGACGAGTTCGTCACCGAGCGCGAAGCGTGACCGCAGCTCACGGCGGACCGCTTCGACGAAAGCCGGCGAGACAAGGGCCGCCACCTCGGGATCGAGCTCGGCCGCCAGGAGGGAGATCTCGTGCTGCTCGTAGAAGCTCTCCACCCGCAGGGTCCAGGGCGCCCGGGTCTTGAGCCAGCGCAAGACCCGGTCCGCCGCCTCGCGGGCGAGGATGCCCGGCACGCGGAGGTGGGGGAACGGGTCGGCCGAGGTCCTGGCCCGCTGGAATGTCGGGAGCATCATGCGGCGAGCTTGTGTCGGGCGAGGTGGCGGCGCATTTGGTCGATCAGGTAGCGCTGGTCGGCGCAAAAGACGCTCGGGTTGGCGAAGCCGTTCTCACGGCTCCAGCGATGTGCCGGCATGCCCGCGCCGCATACCGTCAGGTCGCGGCAGCCGAGGCAAGCCGGCGCGGCGGGGCGCTGCGAATGGTGATAGGCCACGAACTCGGGAGAGCGCACCACGGCGCGAAGGTCGTGGGTCAGGACGGACCAGCCCGTGGCGAAGCGGTCGGCGGCCCCGAAAGCGCTCTTCAAGGTGTCGTTCTTGTTCACGCTGCCGTCGGTATCGATGACGATGATACCGTACTCGTTGAGGCCGACCCCCTCCTTGCGTGCCTCGCCGCCGAGGAGGAGCTTCAGCATGTCGTCGAGGACGCGCACGCGCGTGGGCTTCGGATCGGCGAGGTAGACGTCGAGAAGGCGCCCCATCCACTCGCCGTACTCGGCCGAGACGAGGCTGGCCTTGCCGACGGGCAGGACGTCGTTGTTGCCGTCGCGGTAAAGGAAGTCGATGCTCGGCGCCCCGGTCGCCTTCAGGAACGCGTAGACGTCGGCGGGATCCGAGGCGAGGTCCACCACGGCGAGCACGCCCGTGAACAGGGAGGGGCCGGCGGGATGGGCGAGGAGCCGTTCGATGCCGGCCATAACCCGGCCATGGGAGGGACCGCCCCGGTGGTCCGTCCGATGCCGGTCGTGGATGGCGGCGGGGCCGTCGACGCTGATGGAGACCCCGACATCGCACGCGGCGCAGGTCGCGAGGATGCCGTCCGACAGGAGGACTCCGTTCGTCTGCAGGTGCAATGCGCAGGATGGCGGCAGCGTGCGGCGTAGGGTGCGGCAGATCTCGGCGAACCGCACCGTGCCGACCAGCAGCGGCTCGCCGCCATGGAGCACGACGCTGAAGCCGCGCCCCTGCGCCGCACCGAGCTCGCCGAGCCGTGCGGCGACGGCCTCTAAGACGGCCGGCGACATCCGCTTGGGCTGGGTCCGCCAAGCGTCGTCGCCCATGTGATAGACGTAGCAGTAACCGCAATCGAGGTTGCAGCGGCTGGCGAGCTTCAGGAGGACCGTATCGACCGTGATCATGGCAGGGGCCGACGCGGCGTCAGCGGTTGTGACGGTTGTGCATCCGGTTGTAGGCGCCCGGCTCGAAGGCATCCTCGTTGCGCACCTCGGCGAGCAGGCGCGCCAGCGTCACGCTGTCGAGCTCGACCTCATCCTCGTGGCGCTCCTCCCGAGCCTCGACGACCTCGGGCCGAGGAGCTTCCAGTGCATGTTCCATCCTGATCTCCGGCGCTTTACTCCGCCGATCATAGCGGATCCAACCAACCTTCGCCAACGAATTCGGGGCCGTCGATTTCTTGATCCGACCTGCCACTTACCAGCAAATTATTCGGTTTTTACATAGTAGACATCGTTATTTGGAGTTCCGTGAGATGAAAAACAAGACAAAAAATACAGTTTTACAATACAAAAACTTCGTGAGGAAGATTTTGCCGAACGCGGGCGGCCGCATCGCTGCGCGCATACGACGTGCGAGGCCAGGCCCGGGTCGAAGAACGTCGGCAAGCCCTGCCAGCGGCAGTCAGAAATGGGTCCGAACACTTGCGTTCCGCCGCCGTCGAGAAGAATGGTCGGGCGTCGTCCTCGCTTGCCAAGCCCCGCCGCGGTGAAGTGGGCGATTGCCGCCACATGGTCGTAACCGGATCCCGACCGTCCTGCCGCGGTCATTGCCATAACGGCCGGCGCCGGGCAGGGTCTCGCCCGCCGCCGGGTCGGTTGGGCGCCGCCGCGCCAAGGACCGCAAGGTGGCTTTCGGGACGGCGGACGACGACATGGCAGACGAGAAGCGACACCCGGACCGGTTCCACTTCCGGGAGCTCAAACTTCGCAACGTCCGGGCCTTCGCCGCGGAACAACGGCTCGACCTGACCGGGCTTGACGGCCAGCCGTCTCGCTGGACCCTGATCCTTGGGGAGAACGGCGTCGGCAAGACGACCATCATGCAGTCCCTCGCGCGGATGCGACCGGTGCCCGCTTTCAACCAGACGCTCAAGTCGACGAAGGCCGGCGGCGATGCGGGGGTGCCCGAGTGGACGGGCCCCGAACTTTCCGAGCACGAGAACGAGGAGATCCGGCGCTTCATCCGGCTCGACGACAGCAAGACATCCACGATCCGGACATCCACGATCCGGGCCACGCTTGAAACGCCCGACCATGCGGTGATCGAGGTCGGTGTCACCTGCTCCAAGGACGGCACGGAACTGACCAACGTCGAATTCGCCCAGACGGAGCATGAACTGGCGTCCAATGGCCCGCTCCTGATCGGTTATGGTGCCGCCCGGCATGTCGGTCACGGGAATGGATCGGTCGTCGGCGAACGCGACCCGGCAAGCCCGCTGTTCAGCGACGCGATCGATCTCTTCGATGCCGAGGAGATCTTCGAGCGGATGCACCACGCATCGCTGACCATGGCGAAGCCCAAGGACCGCCGCGACGCGGGAAATGACAAAGTCAAGCTGACCGATCTGAAGAAGGCCGTGGCCGACCTGATCCCGGGGATGAAGCCCGGACATATCGAGATCCGCGGCCCCAAGGTCCCGGGGCGTTCCGCGTCCGACAGCGGCGTCCACGTCTCCACCCCCTCGGGCGTGGTGCCCCTGACCGACCTGAGCCTGGGCTACCAGACGGTGTTTGCGTGGACCGTCGACCTGGCCTGGCGGATGTTCAGCGCCTATCCGGCCAGTCCCCATCCGCTGCGCGAGAGTGCCATCGTCCTGATCGACGAGGTCGACCTGCACCTGCATCCGCGGTGGCAGAGGATCATCCGGCGCCACCTCACCAAGCATTTCCCGGGCGTGCAATTCATCGCGACCACGCATAGCCCCGTGACCGCCCAGGAGACCCTGTCCGCCGGGGGAAACGTGGCGGTGGTGCGGTGGGAGAACGACCACACCGTCATCCTCAACAAGCCGCTTCCCCCGCGGGAATGGCGGTTCGACCAGCTCCTGACCAGCGAGCTGTTCGCGTTCGACAGCTCCCGCGGGCCGGAGGCGGAAACGCTCATGAACGAGCGCCTCGCGCTGATCCGGAAGGAGACGCTCTCGGCAGGCGAGAAACGGCGCCTGAAGAAGCTCGACGATTACGCGGCGAAGCTGCCCACCGCGCCCTCGCCGCAGGAACAGGCGTTCGAGGACCTGATGCGGAGCGTGGCGCGGCTCGAAGGGATCCCGGCGCCCGCCCGATGATCAGGATCGCCAAAGGTCCGGCCCCGCAGCACCTGACCGTCGCCGGCGCAGCCGAGGCGCGACGCCACTGCGCGGATTACGAGGCGGATGCGGCGGGCTACGACACCGGTCGGAGCAAGCATGCCATCGCGGAGGGAATCTACGCGCACCGGACCGTCCGGCAGGCGCTGGAGCAGGCGCAGCATGGCAAGTGCTGCTATTGCGAGGCCCAGCCCGAGAAGCCCTACGCGTTCCTGCATGTCGAGCATTGGAGGCCGAAATCCTACTCGCAGCAGGCCCGCAGGGGAAAGGCCTTGCGGCCCGGGTACTACTGGCTCGCCTACGACTGGGACAACCTCCTGCTCAGCTGCCACTTCTGCAACTCCTCGAACAAGGGAAACGTCTTCCCGCTGTTCAATCCCGCCGCGCGGGCACGCAACCACAACGGTGACGTGGCCGCGGAGCGGCCGATGCTCCTGAAGCCGGACGGCCCGGAGGATCCTCGCGACCACATCGGCTTCCATGAGGAGATCCCATTCGGCAAGACCCCCGCGGGGGTTGAGACCGTGCAGATCCTCGGACTCGACAAGGCAGAGCACGCGGGCCGCCAGCGTCTGCTGCAAAACCTCAAGGACGCGCACGGCTACGTGACACGGTACCGGGACAGGACGTCGCCCGAGGCCCTGGAGGTCGTCGCGATGGCGCGGGCATTCCTGGCCCATGCGGTGCGGCCGGACGCGCCCTTCAGCGCGATGGCCTCGGCCTTCGTGGACCGAAACCCGGTCCCGCTCTGAGCGGCAGGGAAGCCTCCCCGGACGTTGAGGGCGCGGGCCAATCGGGCCGCCACGGCCGCGTCGGCCACTCCGCTCCGAACCGCCACGCCCCGACGAAGCCTGTCTCTGCCTGGGGCTGCGACGCCGCCGGCCGGCTCTGCCACGTGATCGAAGGTGACGCCTTGCGCCTGCAACGTCGATGTCCGCGCGGCCACCCGGCAAGGGTGTCGCCGGGCGGCCGCCCGTCCCGGGCGTTTCCGCCCCGGACTTCGGGCCGCTCTTCAGGGCGGTCCTTTCTCGGGCATCGGCTCGGTAGCAACGTGGGGGCGCCCGGGGAAGCGGCGCACGGATTGATGCACGAAAAAGCAGTGGCGGCGCGGAAGCAAGACTACGGGGATGAAATAGGTATCCATGGAGCGGAGGACGCGATCATCTTCCAATGTGACGATGATTGACGCTGCCGCGGAGGCGGCGCCCCAGGCTGGCCCGCGCCGGGGCGAGCAGCCTGGGGCCATCCTCAGGGCGCGGTCCCAGCGGCCCAGGGCGGCGAGGCCGGACGCGTCATGAAGCGGCGCTCCTTTCCGTCCGCCCAGGCGAAACCGTGCCGCGCCAGCTCGCCTATCAGGAGACCGGTCTCATCCGAGGCGACCTTCAGGGCCACGCCCTCCTCGTCGGCCGCCTCGACGAGCCAACCGACGAAATCCGGCGGAACCCGGCCGCCGGCGGCGCAGGCGATCACGAGTTCGTCCTCGCCGTAGGGGTCGAGCGCGAGATCCTCGCCGCCGTCCCCGTCCAGGATCCGGTGCATCAGGCGGAACGGACCGGTGTCAAACTCGGGCGGGAGGAGGCGGTCGAGGCATGCCTCCAGTTCCGCCCGGGACGCCCGCGGGGTGCGTCGGCCGGCGACGACGAGATCCGCCGCGTCCTGTTCGAGCGATCCGACCTGCAGGTCGAAACGAGCGGTGAGCGCGAATTTTATGCTGCCCCGCGCCAAGCTGATCCGCGCCAGCCCCGAAACGTCGCCCTCGCGCGTGACGCCTACCCCCCGCACCTCGATGCCCGGATGCCGTCGCAGCAGCGCCTCCAGGGCCGCCCCCAATCCTCCGTTCCAGAGATCGGCCTGGAGCCCCTCGATGACGCGCAGGCGCCAAGCCGGGACTTCACGGCTTCTCGCCCGTAAGCCGCCGACGGGTGGCGCCAGCAATTCCGGCGCGGTTCGGGTGAAGGGCGGACCATTGGCGGCTGCCAGGGTGCAGGCGAAGACGGCATCCGTCAGGTCCCGGGCCAGCGGGGCAAGCGCGTTCCGCGCGGCCCGGCGGAATGCCTGCTCGGCCGACCGGACCTGGCGCCTGCGGGCGGTGTCCCGTTCGCCCGAACCGTAGCCCGACGCCCGCCAACGACCCGCGCCCATCCTGAAGGTGCGGCCTTCCAGGTCCGCCATCGCCCGCATGAGAACCGGCACCGCCTCCAGGTAGCGGACGGCTTTTGCGAGGTGCTCCTGTGCCGTGGTGAGCTCCGGCACTTCGCTCGCGATCCGCCGAACGGCGGCAAGAACGTCGGAGACGTCCCGCGGGTCGCGCAGGACCGGCATTGCGGAAAAGGTCGCGCGTTGAAGCTCGTTGCGCGTCCGGACGAGCGGAACGACGACGCCGTCGAGCCACACTTGCCGGAGGTGCTTGCGTAGGCTGACGTCCAAGCCCTCAAGCTTGGACTGGACGATTCCTCCCGCCTGACTGGCGCTCAGGAGGTTGCCGAGCAACACGGTGAGGATGGGGCGCGCCTCGGCCGGGCAGACCGTGGCGATGGCCCGCATCGCCTGCTGGATCTCCTCCACCGAGGGCGGGCCGGCGGCGCCCCCCGGTTCCGGCATCTGTCCGCTTCGGGGGCAACGATGGTGGGCCGGACGCCCGGGGCTGCGGGGAGGGTGAACATGGCACAGGGCACCGATTGATGGGGGCGGCCACGGACCCCATCCTCGCTGCAGCCGCAGGGTCGGGACCGGGATGTTCCCGCCCACCTCGCGTCGCCAGCCCGAATCGGCGTCCCCTGGCTCCGCCCGGGAGCACATGCCGATCGTCCGGCTCGGCATGAAAGCGACAAGCGCCGGCGTTCCGCGCCCCGGGCCGAGGATCTGCTTCCGACGCTGCCCGACCGGAGGACTGCGAAGCGATTGCAGCCTGGCCGAGCCTCGTCGGATCTGCCGGGAGATCGGTTCCATGGGCGGCGAACTCACCGCGATCCGGCCATTCCGCGGCCTCCGGAACCGGCCGGGCCTGGCGGCCGACGCCAAGGACCTGCTGGCCGGGCAGCGGGAGCTCACGGTGGAGCATGCGGCCACCCCTGGCGGATTCGCGGGCCGGCTCGCGTTCCGCGGCATGCCCGCGCGCGCCACCAACCCTCGCCGGCTCCTGACTTGGCGGGCGGGGATGGCCGCTTCCACGCCCGAGGCTTCGGCGTGACGGGCGCCGGGGCGGAAGGTTGGGTCGAGGCGTATTCGGGGCATCTCGCGCAGACCTGGCCGGAGGCGGGCGAGGCGCGGCCCAGCCGAATTGGATCCGTGCTTCGCGTAGCCGGGGGGCGCGGTCCTTTCGGTCGCGGCCGTGCGCCGCGACTTCGTGGAGCCCCGGGCGGACTTTCCCTTCCCGGAGCCCGTCGTCGACATGCTGGCCAGCGCTTCGCACCGCCTGTGGCACATGGCTTGGCACACCGTGCGCGGGTCGTGGCCGCTGCTGCGTCCGGCGCAACGACGCGACATTCATCGCGAGGGCCGGGCTCTCGGGAACCCTTCACGGGTGGAGGATGGCCGCCCGGCCCGCAACCGCCTCGGGCCCGTCCTGAGCGACGGCTTCGGCGAGGATTTGCTCGACATGCACGGGCGGATGATCGCGACGGTGCGCGACATGGCCGGCCCTGAGATGCCCGGGTCCTGGGCCAGCATCCCCGGCCCGGCCGGCCTCGTGGCGGAGCCTGGGCTGGACAATCCGGCGCCGCTCTCTCGCCCGGCGGGCAATGCCGACGGCTTCGCCGTTCCCCCCTGCCTGGAACGACCCGGCCGGCGCGCTCGACAATCATCGCATTCCCGCGCTCAAGGGGGACGAGTCTGACTCCGCGCGGATGTCCTCCCGGGACCGGTGTCCGCCTGGGACCGGGCGTTCAAGAACCCGGCCCACCTCGCTACCCCGTCGCTCGACGCACGCGGCGCGTTGATCGAGTTCGTCGTCCACAACGCCATGCGCCCGTGGTGGAGGCATGTGGTGGAGCTCGGTCCCGCGAGACCCCATGACCGGAGTGCCGGCCCCCTCGGGCGGCCTGACCACGAGCCGCGGGGCAAGTGGTTGCTACCGGCCTGCGACTTCCTGGGCGAGTTCTTCTCCTCCCACGTCAAGCCGGTGTTCTGGCGGCTTCACGGCTGGGTCGACCAGCGCATCGACGACCGGTTCGCCGCCCGCGAGGCCCTTCATCGCGGCGAGGTGGTCGCCGCCGAGGTCGGCGGCATCCCCTGGTTCGCCGAGGGGCCCGGGGTGGCGAACCGCGCTCCCTGGCCGGGCCGCTGGACGCGCAGGGCGGGCACATGCATCTCGACGCGCAGGCGATGCGCAGGGTCCTCCGGATCATCGACGGCCAGGAGGGCGAGGACGAACGCAAGGGCGAGCGGGCGCGACCGGAGGCATTCGCCGCGCTGGTGCCGCGGCACGGGACGGCGCGTGCGTCACTCGCGCGAACGTTGCGGCGGCCCTGGCACCGCCGCCCTGAGGCGCCATGGCGCCAAGAGGGCGAACCGGCACGACGCGCCCGGCGCCGCCGACGGTCGCGAGACCAGGCGCGGTGCCGCTGGCAAGCCCGCAGCCACCGACCGTCCGCGGCGGCGCGGCGAGGGGTAGCCCAGCTTCGGAATGACGTGAGCATACCTAGAACCGGGTCTCCTTGCGCGAGCCCGCAGGGTTCGGGGTGGATCAGGGCTGCCCGGGCGCCAGGGCGGCGCCGGAGCTGGCTCAGGTCCGGCTACCGACGGCGGCGGCCCAGCGCGCGCGCCGTGGTCTCCCAGGCGGCCTGCCCTTGCAAGATCCGCGCACGAGCCCGGAACCCCATGGAGCGCGCGGGCTGCCGGGGCGGGACCGGCTCCGATCCCAACGACCCGAGCCCGCAGGACGCGTCCGTGTCGCGGCCGCGGGGATGCTGGTAGCACGCGGCGACCCAGGCATGGACCGCCCCCACGAGCATCGCCATGGTGACGACACCATGCCCGCGGATGTAGCGGCAGGCTCCATGGCCGCCCAGCAGGGCTTCGAGATGCGACCGGCCCGGCAGGGCGCGAGGCGGCCGGTGCAGGACCTGGATCCCGAGCTCCTCCGCGGCCTTCTGGAAGGCGGCGTCGTGGTAGCCCGTGCCGTTGTCCACCACGACGGCCTCCGGCATGCCGGGACAGGTCCAGACCGCGCCGAGCCCGGCGGACCGCGCCGCCGTACCGGGGACGTTCCCGAACAGCCGGAGCACGTCGCGCGGGCCGCGCCGCTCGGCATCGAGGGCGGCGACGACGATCAGGCCGCTGGTCTCGTCGCGGCCCAGCGTCAGGTGGACGGCGTCGAGGCCGAGGTCCGCGACGGAGATGCCGATGACCGCATGGTCGATGGCCACGCTCGCCAGCCCCCGCGAGGACGGGATGATCCCCTGGGCGGCGCGGCGCAGCACGTCCGGCGACGGCTCGCCGAGGCGCGGCGGCGCTCCATCGGCGCCGGTGGAAGAGGGTGTGGCGGTTCCGCTGTAGCGGGTCCTCATGACGAAACTCCGGGTTGACGGGGCGCACGGCGGCCCGTCGCTGGACACGGGCGAGTGGTCCCCCGGCCGAGGCCGGGGGAGGGTTGTCGGATCGTGGCGCGAGCGCCTAGAAGCCGCCGTCGTCCTCGTCGGACGGGCTCTGCCGGTCGAAGTCGCAGGCCGGGCGGCCGAGGGCGCGCGCGACGTCGCCGTCCCAGCGGTCGAAGTCCGGGTCGAGGAAGGCGGCGGAGACGGAGTTGTCGTCGGCGGAGCGGATGTCGCCGAAGTCCAGGTCGTCCATGGTGGGTGTCCTCTCGCAGGCGAAGGGGACCGGGATCCGCAGCCGTCCTCAGGAGCGGGCGGAGCCCCGGCAGCTTTCGCCGACGGGATCCAGGACGGGCGCAACGAGACGCTTGCGCTGGCGCGCATGTGCGGCTACGGTACGACCGTTGATCCGAGCGGGCCTGGCAGCCTGCCGGTGAACCCCGTCGGCCTTTGCGGGCCGAATCCGAGCCTTTGGGTTCGGGATGCCTGACACTCGCGGCAGGTGCGAAACTGAGATGCGAGGTCAGGATAAAGCGCGCGACCCATGGGTCGCGCGTTTCTTTTTGTGCAATCGGGCCGTCGACCCCGACCGCACCCGAACCCAGGGCGGGCCTCGGGCCCGCGGCGTGCTGATGGACTGGCCGACGGTGTCGGGCCGGTCGGCCGCAGGCGCGGCCTGCCGAGAGATCCATGCTTGTTCGATGTGATTGGCTGCCACGTGCGCCTCCATCATCAGAGTGGAATGGTATCAGGTCCGGACCATTTTTTATACCGCGAGTGTAATTTGCGGCGACTGATTTCGTCGGCCTGGTTAAAGTTCCGACACTGACCGAATCTGGCCAGCCCTTAGGCTGTTACTCTGTCTTCAACCGATCCGACTGCGCGAGCGGGTACCAGCGGCGGGCAAGCTCGTCGTGGCGGACCAAGCCCAACCGCTTGACCCGCGTCTTCGCTTTCTCGGCAGCGTCCCTGCTCATGCCGGCCTTGTTGACGGCTTCGTTCAACTGGGTGCCGGACAGACCGGCCGCGCCCTCCCGGTCCAGGGCTTCGATGATCACCGTGGCGGCGCGACCGAGCGGTGCCGGGACCGGAGCCGGGTTGGACCGCCCCGCTTTCGCCGCCACCACCGGCTTGGGCCGCGCCGGGGGCCGGGCTATCGCGGCCTCCTCCGGCTCCGCCTTGGCCAGAAGCTCCTCCATGCGGTCCTTTTTCAGGTAGAGGAGCGCCAGGCGCGAACAGGTCGCGCGCAGCACCCTGTCCTGCTCCTCGATGAGGTCCTCGATCTCTTGATCGACCTGTTGGATGGCCGACCGGACGTCGCTGAACATGAGCCGCCTCCCAGGGATGCCGCGGCCCTGGGCGGATCCGCCGTCCAGGGCTCACATGGCCTCCATGGCCATGGCCATGCATACGAAGATCCGGTGGCCGGATGCAAGCATCGAATCTCTCGGCCCGCGGACGGATGCGGGCATGGTTAACGGACTCCGCCGCCGGACATCGGGCGGCACCCTGCATGGCGGCATGAGGCGACGGGACCCTGCGGCCTGAGCGGTGGGTTCGTCGCACGCTCCCGGTAGAACCCGGCGTGAAACCCACGATGCTCGCCATGACGGGGCCCGGCGCCGCGGCCTCGCAAAGGGCGGCGCCCCCGCGGTCGCGATGGTCTCGCCGGTTCCACGAGCCCGCGGCGAACGCGGGGAGGCCGGCCGAGCGGCGGCGACCACCAAGCGGGCAGGAAGTTCATGCGCCCTGTGAAAACGATGCACTGGGCATGGCCATGGCCATGCCCTCCGGCTGATGTCGTCGCGCGGCGGTGCAAGCCTCGGCGGCGTCGAAGACGCGTTCAGGACCCGGCACGCGCTCAGAGGCGGCGCCACGAGAGGCGACCGGCGCCGGCAGGCTTCGTCCTGGACCGTGGGAAGGCGGTCGACGACGTCCTCAACGCTTCACGGCGCCCCCGGCCCGGTGCATCGCCATGGCCGTCGCTTTGGCCGCGCGTTCCGCGTCCGGGCGTTCGTGCGGATGCTTGGCTATTGCATCCGCCACGAAAGTCTTCCAGGCATCCGAGTTGATCGCCGGGGCCGCTTTCGAAGAGGTCTTGGATCGCTTGGTCATCCCGTTCGTCTCGGCCCAAGCACGTTAGGCCAAGGTCCTAGGACGGCCCTGCTCAGGGAGCCAGCCCGGTGCCGTGGCGGTCGGGTGCGGGCGGCGGGTCCGTTGATCTGGGCGTCGGCTGTGCGGACCAGCAGTCGACGCTTCCGGGTTCGTGCGGTTCGAGCCGTACGCCCATGGTGGTTGGAGCGCCCTTGTCGGCTGTCCACGAGCGGTCTCCAGGCGCCCGGCCCTGCATCCACCCTTGGCCTGCATGCTGAGCTTCCTCCGTCCCCGTGCCGTCTCGGGAAACCTGCTTTGGTCGCCCACCGGCGGGGTGAATTCACGCCGCTCGGGCTGCGGCATCGTCAACCATTGATGCTCGACAGGCCGGGTCGACCTACTCCACTTGAATCATCTTGGTGGGATCAATGACATGCCAGAAGAGACGCAGGGCGATAGCCCGCAGCTGACCGCAATAGCTGCCGACCTCGTTTCCGCCTACGTGGCCAACAATCCCGTGCCGCCTGCCGAGCTTCCCGCCCTGATCGCCAGGGTTCATGCGGCGCTGGACGGTCTCGCGAGCGGGCTGCGCCACCTCCCCGCGGACGAGCAGCCGAAGCCCACGCCGACGCAGGTGCGTCGGTCCGTCACGCCGGATGCCCTGATCTCGTTCCTCGACGGGAAACCCTACAAGACGCTCAAGCGGCACCTCGCCAAGCACGGGCTCGAACCGAACAGCTACCGCGAGCGGTACGGCCTGCCGCGGGACTACCCGATGGTCTGCCCGAACTATTCCGAGCAGCGCTCGGCACTGGCGCGTAACCTCGGGCTCGGGCGCCCCGGCGGCGGGGCATCGCAGATTGGCGGGGACGAAGCCGCGCCCACGCCCGCGGCGCGGACAGGCCGCGGCCGCCGCGCGACGTGGCCTTGATCCCGCTCACCGCGCCCCGGCCCCGGCGAGAGTGGCGGCAGGTCGATGAGGAATCGGGCGTGGCGACCACCGCGCTCGCAGCCATGGCCACCGTGGCCCTTCCTCGCTTTCGTGCCTGCCTCCAAGACAGGCAGCCCGGACATTTCAGTCAGCACCGGGCTGGGCCACGTCAGCGTCTTGAACATGCTGTCGTGTGTCATGCCTGGGTACGGATCCGCGGCCATGTCGCCTTGCTTCCGGCTCCCTGCACCAATCTCGGCCTTAGCCCTGAATGCCACCGGTTGATTGTTCTCCGGTTGAACGTTTTACGTGCAGATCAAGCTGATGAGGCGTGAGGGTTGACCTTGGCTTCCTTGCCGGGGGTCTGGTCGCGACACACCGGGCACCGTCCGTGGTGCGCCGCCTTCCGCGAGAGTCGGACGGCCGAGCTCCTCGGTAGGCAGCGCCCTCCGGCCTGGCCTGAGCGAAACGGGTCGGGGATGCCGGGACAGCCCCAACCCCCGGATCACATGCCGCGGTGATTCATGCCGTGCATGTTCCGCATCCCGCCGCCATGCCGCATGCCGCGCATACCACTGCCATGCCGCATGCCATGCATGTCGCCCCGTCGCATGCCACGCATGCTGCCGTGTCGCATGCCTTCGTGGCCCATGCCGCGGTCGCGGACCTGGGTCAGGACATCGCCCGGCGCCGCCGTCCCGGCCGGGACGGAAAGCGGAGCCGCTTGGAGGGGGGTGATACCGGCGAAGGCGGCGACGGCAGCGATCACAAAGATCCTCATCGACAAAGTCCTAGGGCGGGAATACCCCGCCGGGGTTTACTCGGAAGAGTAAGCGCATAACACGCCTGGGCGATCTTCGTTCAATTTCGGCGGATGCGCGGGAAAAGGCCGTCCGGCGGCAAAGCCGCAGCGCCCCGGCTGCCAGGCGCGACGTAGTCGGGGAGGGCTGTCGGCGCCCCGAAGTCCTGTGGAGGTTCATTCTGGACGGCGGGGGCCATCCGTGGCCCTCGCTCGGAGCTCGGGCCCCGGCCGGGCCGCTCGGGACCCGACGTGCCGTACGCGTCCGGGGGCCGCGCCGGAAACGGGAACCGCCCACGCGAGACCTCGGGGCCTGAGCGGCATCGCGCCGCTCGATGCCTCGTCCGGGGGAGACGAGACCTGACGGCCCTCTCCCGAAGTCGGGACGGACGTGGTTGGTCTCGGCATGTCCAGGGAGGAGCGGCCCCATCGTGGACCTCGGCGCCAGGGCATGAAGCCGGGCTGGCCCCTCCGACCGCCTGCGCGCCCCGTCCATGACGGGCGGCGCGACCGACACGCTCGTTCGCTCCGGCGCGGATGCGCCCAGCCGGCCCGTGCGCCACCCCTTCGAGAGGCGCGGCGACACCGTGGGCTGGCCCCGCGCGTCAGGTGCGCGCCCCGCGCAGCCGATGGTCCAGGGCTCCGACCCCTGCCATAAACTCCGTGTCCGGGTATGCCCGGCAAAAGCCCCGCAGGAAGCCGGCTTGCTCAAGCAGCGGAAAGGATCGAGGAACCAGGTCCAGGCCGCCTTCGACGCTCACGTCGCCTCACAGGCCACCAGCTGGGCGGTGACACTGACGGCATCTGGGGGGCGTCGGATGCCGCGACGAGCGGATGTCATCCCGTCCCCGCAATGGGGGCAGCTCCGGGGGAAGTCGGTGCAGGAGGTGGCGCGTCCCGCCGGGTGTATCCGGCTCCGGGGCTCCGTCAGACAATACGGGCGATGAGACTGCCGACCTCGTCGGCAAGGCGCTGCCGTTCGGCCTCCGGAAGGTCACCGGCGAGGGATGACTGGACGAGCGCGTGCATGTGGTCCCGGACCATGTCGGACTGGACGCGGCGCAGGGCGGCGATGACGGCGTCGATCTGGTGGGCGACGTCGACGCAGTAGCGCCCCGTCTCGATCATCTGCTGCACGCCGCGGACCTGTCCCTCGATGCGGCGAAGCCGGGGGATCTGCTGCTTGTGGTCGACCGGGACGCCCCCGTGGTCCTCTGCGGAACCTGACATGCTGCCGTGTACCTCTGGTGGGGAGGGCGAACGACGACCCGAAACCCGGAACTATACCCCGAAAGGGTATGTTGAAAGAGCTGAGCGCCCCTGGTCGCTCCTGAGCACCGGGGCCTCCCCCTTATAGTAAGGCTTGGCCCGACCCCCAACAATGCGAGCGATGGAATGCATCAGATGAGCCATGACATGCAGGCCTGCATCGACGAATGCCTGCGCTGCTACCAGACCTGCCTCGGCATGGCGTCGAGCCACTGCCTGCCGGCCGGCGGCAAGCACGTCGAGCCCGAGCATCTCCGCCTGATGCTCGCCTGCGCCGAGATCTGCCGGACCTCCGCGCACTTCATGCTGCTCGGCACCCGGCACCATAAGCACACCTGCGCCGAATGCGCCGACGTCTGCGAGGACTGCGCGCGCTCCTGCGAGGCCGTAGGCGACATGCAGGCTTGCGTCGACCAGTGCCGGGCTTGCGCCGAGAGCTGCCGGAAGATGGCCGCCTGAGTCCCGGGGAGCGGCCGGAGTGAGCCTTTCGAAACGGAGATCACACATGCGCACACAAGCCCTCATGCTCGGCGTCTCGTTGGCATTCGCCGGCGCCGCGAACGCCCAGGCGCCGGTCCGGCCGGACCTTCCGGGCTCGACCGCACCCGTGGTCACACGCACGCCTGATACCACCGGCAACGACCGGAACGTCGTGATCGCGCCGGGCCCGACGGGTGCGTCGACCATCCAGACCGACTCGGCCGCCGGTGGAAATGCAGGCCAGCCCTCGCGTGCCGTCCCGCAAGGCGGCGGCGGCGGCAGCCGATGAGGGCCGGCGCTCTCCGTTCGCGCGGCTGACCGACGGCTGAAGCCAGCGTCGGGCGATGTTGCCGCCCGGCCTAAAGACGCCTGCCGAGTGAGCTGCCCATGACCGGGGACCCGGGGAGAGCGCCGCCCGCGCGGGCATCCCGGTCCCGCGGCGAGATCCTCGGCACAAGCGGAGCGCTTCGGTCCGTTGGCCGGGGTCTCATCGACTGTCGACCATGCGACCCCTGGGGTAGCGGGTAGCGTGACCCGTTCGCCGCTTCCGGTAACAACGCTGGCGAGGGACGCGCTGGGGCACGGCGAACCGTTGAGGCCGGGGCGGCTCAATCGGACGATGGCGCTGCAGGTCCAGCAGCGGAACGATCTGGAACGGCGGCCCGGCGGCAGCCAGGCCGCTTGAACGCCTAGGCCGGAATCCGGCCTCCCGTAGCGTTCACCGGTCCCGCGCCCCCGTACGGACCGAGCGTTCAGCCTTCGCCCCTGCGGGCGCGTCGAACCCGGGGATCCCGGCAATCCTGGATGGCCCGTCACGCGCCTTGGCGATAGCCATCGCAGGCCGCTCCCGCGTTACGACGGTTTCGCAGCCTCGGCCCCCGGGTGGCGGCCCGCGCGCTGCGGCAGCAGGACGATGGCTGCCACGATGAAGGCCGCGATCACAGCCGATGCGAGCGGACGGCTGAGGTTCAGGCCACCGTCGCCGACGGGCTTGTCGAGGAGGTCGCCCACGGTCGCGCCGAGCGGGCGGGTGAGGATGAAGGCCGCCCAGAACAGCAGCACCCGCGAGACCTGAGTCCGGTGGTAGAGGGCGACGACCCCGGCGAGGCCGGCCGCGAAGACCAGCGCGCCCCCCTCGTAGCCGAGGCCGCCGGTGTCGGCGAGCCAGTCGCCGAGCGCGGTGCCGAGCGTCTGCGAGAAGGTGATGGCCGCCCAGTAGAACGCCTCGACCCGCGGCGTCGAGACCGTGTCCACCGAGACGGTCCCCTCCGAGCGGTACCAGAGGCCGAGGATGGCCGCGAGGCAGAGGAGCAGCAGGCTCGACCCGCCCGTGTAGCCGATCCCCAGCGAGCGGTCGGCGAAATCCGCCATGGTCGTGCCGAAGGTCGTCGAGGCGACGATGGTGGCCCAGTAGAGGACCGGATGGAACCGTTGCGACAGGATCTGGGCGACGACGAGGGCGACCAGCGCGACGGCGAACAGCGCCGTGCCCGCGAGATAGCCCCAGCCGAGCGTCATCGTGACGGTGTCGCCGCCGGTCTCGCCGAGCGTCGTGGCGAGGATCTTGATGGTCCAGAAGCCGAGGGTAACCTCCGGGACCTTGCTCGGGACCGGGTACGTGTCGCGGTTCATGCTGCGGACCTCTTGTTCCGGCGCGTGTCGGCCCGCGCTCGCGCAAGGCCCGGCCCGTCGTCGGACGAAGCCTGTAGCCCATCCGAATGAGGACAGAATGAGCCTTGGGGATGCGCGCTGACGCGAACCGCGCTGACGCGAACGGCCCTAGGCAGGCAGCACGACGCGGGCGAGGACACCCTTGGAGCCGTCCCGGCGGTTCTCGACCGTCAGGCCCAAGTGGTTGCGCTCGGCGATGCGGCGGGCGATGGCAAGGCCGAGGCCGGAGCCTTCCTCGTCGGGCGGGGCGGCGCGGTGGAACCGGTCGAAGATGCGCCTCTCGGAACCCGCCGGAATGCCGCAGCCGGTGTCGAGGATGTCGATGACGACCTGGCCCTCCGGACGATGCAGGCGGACGTCCACCTGTCCGCCGGCCGGCGTGTAGCGCACGGCGTTGTCGATCAGGTTCGCGACGAGGACCCGGAGCTCGGCCTCGGAGCCCTGCAGCGTCGCGGGTGCATCCACCGTGACGCCGAGATCGACACCCTTGCGCTGGGCGACGACGACGTGCTCGCCGACGCAGTCGAGAAGGAGGGGCACGATCTCGACCGGACCGGTCTCGGCCTGCGCGGGCGCATCGAGCCGGGCGAGGCGAAGCAACTGCTCGACGAGGGCGCTCGCGCGCCTCACGCCGCCCGCGATGGCGCCCCGGCGCTCGCCCAGGCCCGCACCGCCGTCGGCGCCCAGGTTGTCGACCTGGATCTGCAGGGCGGCGAGCGGCGTGCGCAATTCATGCGCCGCGTCGGCGAGAAAGCGCTTCTGGGCATCGAGCGCCGTGCGCAGCCGGGCGATCAGCCCGTTCATGCCCTCGACGAGGGGCGCCACCTCGACCGGGATGCCGGCCAGCGACAGCGGCGCCGCCGCCGCGGCGCTCCGGTCGGCGAGGTCGCGTGCGAGCGCGTCGAGGCGGCCGAGCATCCGGTTCATCGCCCAGCCGACGACGAGCCAGGACAGCGGGATGACGAGCAGGATCGGGGCCGCCGCCCCGATGGCGGCGCTGCGGGCGAACTCCCGGCGCACCCGGTCGCGCTGCGCGACCTGGACCGTCCAGACGGCGTTGCCCGTCGTGTAGGTCCGCCACGGCTCCCCGGCCATGACGGCGTCCGCGTAGCCGGTCGATGTGGGAGGCGCCAGCGCGGCCCCCTGCAGATCGCTGCGGGTGGGGACACCCCGGCTCCAGATGGTCACCGCGATCTGGTCCTCGGGGTCCTGGTCGGCGGCCGGCGGCGCGTCCGCGTCGGCGAGCCCGGGGCCGGCATTGAGGGCGACCTGCCGCAACTGCCCGTCGAGGAAGTCGGCGGCCTCGGTTCGCGCAAGGCCGTAGGCGACGAGCATCGCGATCAGGCCGACGAGCGTCAGGAGCGCCGTCATCCAGGCAAGCGCCGTCTTGCGGAGCGACGGCGAGGTCATGATTTCGGCACCATCCAGCCGGCGCCGCGGACGTTGAGGATGACGCCCTTTCCGAACTTGCGCCGGATCGCGTGGATCAGGGCGTCGACGGCGTTGCTCTCGACCTCCTCGCCCCAGCCGTAGATGCGCTCCTCGATCTGCGCGCGGGACAGGATGCGTCCGGGGCGCTCCATCAGGGCATTCATGAGGGCGAATTCCCGCGCGGGCAGCACCGCGACGGCATCCGCATGCGACAGGGCATGCGTCTCGGTGTCGAGTTCGGTCGGGCCGGCGACCAGGCACGAGGTCGCCCGGCCCGACCGCCGCCGGAGGACCGCGCGCATCCTGGCGAGCAGTTCGCGCGTCTCGAAGGGTTTGACGAGGTAGTCGTCCGCGCCGAGGTCGAGGCCGCCCACGCGGCTGTCCACCGCGTCCCGGGCCGTGATGACGAGGACCGGCGTGTCGACCCCGCGGCTGCGGGCGTTCTTCAACAGATCGAGGCCGTCGGTGCCGGGCAGGCCGAGGTCGAGGAGCACCAGCGCGTGTCCATCACCGCGCAGCGCCGCTTCCGCCTCGCGGCCGTCGCGCACCCAATCGATCGACATGCCTTGCGCGGCGAGGGCCCGGACGAGGCCCTCGCCGATCATCGCGTCGTCTTCGATGAGCAGGATGCGCATGCCATTCAGTGTCCACGGCCCCTAGCTTGGCCCGAGAAGATTCCGTGCCGGCTCGCAGGGTGCAAAAGCTGCCCAGGGACCAAGGCCTGACGTTAACGGGACTGGCTTGCAAGCTTCGGATGGACCGGGGCGGATCCAGGCTTGAGACGAGGTCCGCGGCTCGGAGACCTGAGGCCGTGCCAGAGTTGCGGATGCGGGCTACGGCCCCGTGCAGGCGAGCGGTGCCCGCGCCGCGGGCACGGCGGCGAGGTCGTCGAGGATCGGACAGTCCGGGCGAGCGTCGCCGGAGCAGCTGTCGGCGAGGTGACGGAGCGACCGGGCCAGGCCCTGCATCTCGGCGATCCTGGCCTCCAGCTCGCCGACCCGTCGCATCGCAAGCGCCTTGACGTCAGCGCTCGCCCGGCTCGTATCGCGCCACAGGTCGAGCAAGGCGCCCACTTCCTCGACCGAGAAGCCAAGGCCTCGCGCGCGCTTGACGAAGCGAAGGTCGTGGATGTCCGCGCCCTCATACACGCGATAACCGGCTTCGGACCGCGCCGCCGGCCGGATCAGGCCGATGCTCTCGTAGTACCGGATCATCTTGGCCGAGACGCCCGAGGCCTTTGCGGCTGCACCGATGTTCATATCAAACTCCTGTCCGCGTTCGTTCGTCGACGGCCCTTCGGCCGCAGGCCCCTGGCCTTGAGACGGGAATGACCGACGGCCCGCGACCGCCGGCCCCGCCCGTCCTCGCCTCGGCGGGAGGCGCCTGTCAGGACGCCGGGGCCTTGGCCGTCTCAAGCACCGGCGCGAAAGCCCGCAGCCGGAGGGCGTTCAGGACGACGCTGACGCTGGAGACGGCCATGGCGAGCCCGGCGAACATCGGCGACATCAGGATGCCGAAGCCCGGGTACAGCGCACCGGCGGCGACCGGGATCAACACCGCGTTGTAGGCGAAAGCCCAGAACAGGTTCTGACGGATATTGCGGATCGTCGCTTGCGAGAGGGCGACGGCGTTCGCGACATTCCTGAGGTCTCCCGACATCAGCACCACGTCCGCACTCTCCACGGCGATGTCCGTGCCGGTGCCGACGGCGAGCCCGACGTCGGCCTGGGCAAGCGCCGGGGCGTCATTGATGCCATCCCCGACGAAAGCCACGGTGACGGTGCCGTTCTCCTGCAGGCGGCGGACGACATCGGCCTTGTCGGTCGGGAGCACCTCCGCCTCGACCGCGTCGATGCCGAGGCGGCGGGCGACGGCCTGCGCGGTCCGGCCGTTGTCGCCGGTGACCATCACGACCTTCAGGTTCAGGCGATGCAGGGCCGCGATGGCCTCGGGCGTGGATGCCTTCACGGGGTCCGCGACCGCGACCAGTGCCGCGAGAACCCCGTCCACGGCGACGTACAGGGGCGTCTTGCCCTCGTCGGCCAGCCGCGCGGCCGAACCCGACAGGGCGCCAAGGTCCAGGCCGAGCCGACGCATCAGGCGGTCGGCACCGGCGTCGACCCGCCGCCCCTCGACGACGCCGCGCACGCCGAAGCCGGGAACCGCCTCGAACCCGGCGGCCTCGGACAGCGTGAGCCCGCGTCGGCGCGCCTCCGAAACGATGGCCGCGGCGACGGGATGCTCCGAGCGGGCCTCCATCGACGCCACGAGACGCAGCACGGTGTCCGCCTCGAAGCCGCCCAAGACCTCGAAATCCGTGAGTTCGGGCCTCCCCTTGGTCAGGGTTCCCGTCTTATCGAGCGCCACGACGCGCGCGTCCCGCAGGGCTTGGAGCGCCTCCCCGCGCCGGAACAGGATGCCGAGCTCGGCCGCCTTGCCGGTGCCGACCATGATCGAGGTCGGGGTCGCGAGCCCCATCGCGCAGGGGCAGGCGATGATCAGCACGGCGACGGCGTTCGCCAGCGCGAAAGTCAGCGCCGGCGTTGGGCCGAAGGCGAGCCAGACCACGAGCGTGAGGAACGCGGCGGCCATAACGGCCGGCACGAACCAGGTGGTCACCCGGTCGACGAGCGCCTGGATCGGCAGCTTCGAGCCCTGCGCCGCCTCGACCGTCCGCACGATCTGCGCCAGGAGCGTGTCGGCCCCGACCTTCGTGGCCGCGAAGCGGAAGCTGCCGGTTCCGTTCACGGTCCCGCCGATGACCGTGTCGCCTTTCGCCTTGCGGGACGGGACGGGCTCGCCCGTGACCATGGCTTCGTCGACGTAGGATGTGCCGTCGAGCACAAGGCCGTCGACCGGCAAGCGTTCCCCGGGGCGAACGACGACGACGTCGCCGGCGCGCACCGCACCGGCATCGACCTCCGTTTCGGCGCCGTCGCGAACCACCCGGGCCGTTTTCGCCTGAAGCGTCAGCAGGCGGCGGATCGCATCGCTCGTGCGTCCCCGGGCCCGAGACTCGAACCAGCGTCCGAGCAGGATGAGCGTGACGATCACCGCGCCGGCCTCGAAGTAGGTGTAGGCCGTGCCGGCCGGCAGGAGCCAGGGGGCCAGGACCGCGACGACCGAGAAGCCGTAGGCCGCGCTGGTCCCGAGCATCACCAGGCTGTTCATGTCGGGGGCGCCACGCAGGAGCGCGGGAATGCCCTTGGCGTAGAAGCGCAGCCCCGGCCCGAACTGGATCAGGCTGGCGAGGACGAGCGACAGGATCGTGACGGTGCCTTGCCCGAGATTGTCCGCCAGGGCCCGGTGCAGGTCGCCCGAGAGGTGGGCGCCCATCTCGAACACGAGCAGCGGCGCTGTGGCGAGGGCGGCGAGAAGGACGGAGCGGCGCAGGGCCGCGAGCTCGGCCGCGCGCGCCGCCTCTTGCCGCCCCCCGGTGCGACGTCGCCGAGGACCGGCTCGGCCTCGTAACCCGCTTCCGCGACCGCGCCGACGAGACGCCGGATCATCTCGGTCCCGCCCAGGTGGCGCACGGTCGCGCGCTGCGAGGCGAGGTTGACGCTCGCCTCGCGGACGCCCGGGACCCGCCGGAGCGCCTTCTCGACACGACCGACGCAGGACGCGCACGTCATGCCGGAGACCTGCAGCTCCGCTACGGCCTCGACGGGCTCGTAACCTGCCGCCCGGACGGCTTCGGCGACAGCGGCGTTGCCGGCTCCCGGCGCCAGGACGCCGCTGAGGCGCTCCGTCGCCAGGTTCACATTGGCTGCCCGCACGCCTTCGACGGCGCGGACCGCCCGCTCGACGCGTCCTACGCAAGAGGCGCAGGTCATTCCCCGCACGGGGAAATCGAATGTCGTTCCGGACTCCGCTACCGGCCTTGCGCGCGCCTGCTGTGCCATCGCTATTTCCGTTGTGTTCCGATGGCTTTCCAGATGGTCCTTCCCATCATGGGAAGGTCAAGAACGTGGATCGGTCGGACGTGCGTTCTTCGCCCATCCTCTCCCGCTGCCGTGTGAATTCGCACTGCGGTCACTGCGGCGCGAGGAATGCGCGGAGCGACCCTTGACCTTCCCACGATGGGAAGGTCCATCTGAGGCGGGATCCCGAACGAGGAGATTCCGAATGTGCTGCTGCACGAACAACGCGACCGCCCGCCCGTCATCCACGTCTCGCCCGGTGGATGCCGCTACCGTGGTCCTCCGGGTTGACGACATGACCTGCGGGCACTGCGCAGGTGCGATCCAGGCCGCCGTCGAGGGCGACCTGCCGGGGACCCAGGCGGCCGCGGACCCGGCCACGAAGACCGTCACGGTGCGCGGCACGGCGGATGCGGCCGCGGTCGGCAGGGCAGTGAAATCGGCAGGCTACACGCCGTCGTCCGGTGCCTGACGCTCAAGTGACCCGGGCGGGCGGGAGGTCACGGTGCGGCCCCCGCCCGGCCCGTACTTGCCTCACCGCCCGCCTCGCGGACGCGGCGGCGATCAATTGACCGGAACGGCGCAGGGACAGTGGGGCGCTGTCATCGGCGTGCATCCGCAGTGGCACGGGATCGTGCGATGCTGCCGAGCGGGACACCCTCTGGGTTCCATAGCCCGGCACGACGCCCGCGCGGTCACCCCTCGATCATCGCGCGGATGCGGGTGGCCAGCGCCTCGACCGGGAACGGCTTGGTGATCATCTGCATGCCCGGATCGAGATGCCCGTTGCCGAACATCGCGTTCTCGGCATAGCCGGTGATGAACAGAACCTTCAGGTCCGGCCGGCCCTCGCGAGCCTGGTCCGCGAGCTGTCGCCCGTTCAGGCCCGGCAGGCCGACGTCGGTCACGAGCAGGTCGATGCGCTCTCGCGACTGCAGGACCCTCAAGCCCGAAAGTCCGTCCTGGGCCTCCAGGGCCCGGTAGCCGAGGTCGTTCAGCACCTCGACGATGAGGTCGCGGACCACGGGCTCGTCCTCCACCACGAGCACCGTCTCCCCGGCCTCCGCCCGGTGCGCCTCCGTCAGGCCCGTGACCGCGTCCTCGTCCGCAGCCAGTTCGCCGCGGTGGCGCGGCAGGTAAACCTTCACCGTCGTGCCCCGGCCGACCTCCGAGTAGATCTTGGCGTGCCCCTCGGACTGGCGGGCGAAGCCGTAGATCATCGAGAGCCCGAGGCCGGTGCCCTGGCCGATGGGCTTGGTGGTGAAGAACGGGTCGAAGGCCCGGACGATCACGTCGGGCGGCATGCCGGAACCGGTGTCGGTCACGCAGATGCAGACGTATTGGCCGGGCGCGACGCCCGGATGCAGCTTGGCGTAGGCGCGGTCGAGATGCGTGTTGCAGGTCTCGATGGTGAGCTTGCCCCCGTCGGGCATCGCGTCACGGGCGTTGATGGCGAGGTTCAGGATCGCGCTTTCCAGCTGGTGCGGGTCGCACAAGGTCAGCCAGAGGCCGCCGGCGGTGACGATCTCCAGACTGATGGCCTCGCCGATGGTCCGGCGCAGCAAATCCTCCAAGGAGGTCACGAGCGTGTTGGCGTCGACCGGCTTGGGGTCGAGGGGTTGGCGGCGCGCGAACGCGAGGAGGCGGTGCGTCAGGGCGGCCGCGCGATTGGCCGAGGACATCGCGGCCTTGGCGTACTTCTCGATCGCATCGGTGCGCCCCTGCGCGATGCGGGTCTGCATCAGGTCGAGCGAGCCGACGATGCCGGTGAGCAGGTTGTTGAAGTCGTGGGCGATGCCGCCGGTCAGCTGGCCGACCGCCTCCATCTTCTGGGCCTGGCGCAGCGCCTCCTCGGTTTCCGCGAGCGTTTGCGCAGCCTCCTTCTCGGCCGTGATGTCGCGCCCGACCGCGTGGATCAGGGCCTCGGCGGGCACCGCCGTCCAGGACAGCCAGCAATAGCGGCCGTCCTTCCGGCGGTAGCGATTCTCGAACCGCAGGGTGGTCAGGCCCTCCTGCAGCTTGCCGACCTCGGCCAGGGTAGGGGCCAGGTCGTCCGGGTGGACGAGGTCCATGAAGGCGCGTCCGATGAGTTCCCGCTCGTTCCAGCCGAGCAGGGTCGTCCAGGCCGGGTTGACCGCCTCGATGGTGGCGTCGTAGCGCGCGACCAGCATGACGTCGGTCGAGAGTCGCCACATGCGGTCGCGGTCGGCGGTGCGCTCGGCCACCAGCCGTTCGAGCTCCTCGCGGCTCCGTGCCAGAACCTCGCGCGCCTCCACGAGATCCTGGATGTCGGTGCAGGTGCCGAACCAGCGCGTGATCCGTCCCGCCTCGTCGCGCACGGGCTGGGCGCGACCGAGCACCCAGCGGTACTGCCCGGTGCGGTGCCGCAGCCGGTACTCGATGCGGTAGGCCTCGCCGCTCGCGAGGCAGTGCCGCCACGTCGACCAGGCACGCTCCCGGTCGTCGGGGTGGAACATGCCGTTCCACCCCGCGCCATCGGTCGAGCCGGCCGGGACGCCGGTGAAGTCGTGCCAGCGCTGGTTGAAGTAGTCGTGGTAGCCGTCGGGCCGCGTCGACCAGACCATCTGGTCGATGGAGTCGGCGATGGCCTGGAACTTGGCCTCGCTCTCGCGCAGGCGTTCCTCGACCCGCTTGCGGCCGGTGTCGTCGAGCTGGATGCCGTCCCAGGCGAGCGAGCCATCCGCCAGCACCCGGGGTGCCGAGATGATGCGGCTCCAGCGCACCTCGCCGTCGGGCCGCCGGAAGGGCGCCTCGAAGTCGAAGGGCGTCAGGTCGCGGATGGCGGCCTGCTCGGCCGCGCCCAGGCTCTCGCGGTACTCGGGCAGGATCAGCTCGTAGGCGACCCTGGGATCGGCCAGAACCGCCTCGGCCGGGATGCCGGTCATCCGCTCGAAGCCGCGCGACACGTAGAGGAAGCGCCGGCTGGAGCCGTCGCGCGGCATGCCGATCTGGTAGACCATGCCGCCGGGCAGGTTGTCGGCGAGCCCGCGCAGGCGCGCCTCGGCCTCGCGCAGCGCTTCCTCTCGCTCCCGCCGCTCCGTGACGTCGCGATAGAACAGCGCCAAGCCATCGGGTGCCGGATAGGCCCGCACCTCCAGCCAGGCCGCGTGCCCGTCGGGCCAGACGTAGCGATGCTCCAACGTGAGCGGGATGCGCTCGCGCATGGCGCGCAGGTACATCGTGCCGATGGGCATGTGCTCCGACCCGGGATAGACCTCCCAATGGGAGCGCCCCAGGATCTCGCTCGCCGGCCGGTCCTCCAGCCGGAACCCCTCGGCGTTCATCTGCAGGATGCGGAAGTCGCGGTCGAGCAGCAGGAAGCCCTCGCCCATCCCCTCCAGCACGCCCGACGCTCGCGCCTCGCTCGCGCGCAACGCCTCGTCGGCCAGCACCTTGCCGGTCGTCTCGGTGCAGGCGCAGAACATGCCGCCGACTGCGCCCGCATCGTCCCTGACCGGCGAGTAGGAGAAGGTGAAGTAGGTTTGCTCGGCGAATCCGTTCCGGTGCATGGTCAGCGGCAGGTTCTCGGCCCAGGTCGCCTCGCCGGCCATGGCCACATCGACCAGGGGCAAGAGGTCTTCCCAAATCTCGGACCAGACATCCTGGAAGCGCCGCCCGAGCGAAGCCGGGTGCTTGCGGCCGAGGATCTCGACGTAGGCATCGTTGTAGAGGAACCCGAGCTCCGGTCCCCAGGCCACGAACATCGGGAACCTGGAGCCGAGCATCAGGCTCAGTGCCGAGCGCAGGCATTGCGGCCAGGTCTCGGGCGAGCCGAGCGGCGAGGCCGACCAATCATGCGCACGCATGCGTGCACCCATCTGCCCGCCCCCCGAGAGGAAGCCGAGACCGGGAGGCGGGACACTCTCGACCATGCGCCGGGTTAAAGCCTGTCTTCGAGATCGAGGGGCTCGGGCGATCCCGAGCCGGTGGGTTCACGGTTCCGCAGCCCCGGAGCCTGCCCCGCGACGGGCGCCACTGAAGACGGCGCGGTGAACTCGCGCGCCCCGATATACCGCACACGGCCGGCTTGCCCATGCCTCGCACGGCCTCGATGTCGAGCGCTCTGGATGCCGACGGCGTGCCTCATGCGTTTGACCGAGCGCGCCGTCGCCATCGCAGCCGATGGAGCGGCAGACCTGAGCACGGGGGAATGCGGCACCGGCCCGCCTCGTGCCGGATCACGGCCCGGCCACGGCCGGCACCCGGGTCGAGCGGGAATTGAGCTTGCCGAGGCTGGCGCCGAGTTGCGTCGCGGCGTCGGCGACGGCGCCCGCGATTGTCGCGAACCCGCGCCGGTCGAGCGCGTCCGTGAGCTCGTCCAGCGCCGCCGCAAGCTGCCGTGTCAGGACGTGCTCGCCCAGGCTTGAGACGGCCCGACGGGCAACGTCGGCGAGCCGCTCCGCCGTCGGCTGCGACACGTGGCCGAGGAGGATGGCCACCGTCCGCAGGGCGTCCGCCAGCGTCTGCGCCTGCATCGACTCCGACGCCACGAGAATGATCAACTCAAGCGCGTCGGTGGCCTCGCTCGGGGTCCTGTCGGCGTAGACCAGGGGCGAGGACGGATCCTCCTGCGGGTCGGCCTCGCGGGGGCTCCACAACGCGATGATGTCGCGCAACGCATGCACCACGGACTGGCCGGGGTTCGGGTTTGACTTGGCCGTCGAGGTGGAGGTCCAGGCAATGGTCGCGAGCTGGTGCAAGCCGTAGCGCGCGTCCTGCTTGAGGTCGCGGCCGGCGTCGAACGTGACGGCCGCGACCGCCGCGTGCGCGATCTCCTCCCGGTGCTTGGGATCCAAGACCTGGTGCGGGTCGACGCGCAAGGCGAACAGCGGGTCGCCGACGGCGAGCTGGCTGCCGAGCGGGACGAGCAGCTCCAGCTCCACGCCTCCCCGACCCCGGCTTTCGACCGCCGTCCGGAGCTGTGTCCGCTCGACGCCGACCACGTGTCCGCTCTCCGGCGAGCGGATGGTCGAGGCCAGGACCCAGTGCCGCCGCGGTGCCCGCCGGGTCTGCGACAGAACCGGTTCGTCGTGCTCGCGGGCACGGAGGATGCGCCGGTGGATGAACAGCACGATCTGCTCCGGACGCATCTGGTCGATGGTATTGTAGATCATGAGGATGATCAGGCAGAGCGCAGCCGTCGTCATGATCAGCGCCAGCATCGTGCCGAACACCGGCCGGTGGAATGCGCTATTTGTCAGCAGCGTCAACAACACAAAGACGGACAGGCCGACGAAGTACCCGAAGTAAAGCTGGTTTGCCCGCCGCATCATGAACTGGTCGGTGACCTGGGCCGTGAGAGCCGCAGATCCCTGCTGGACCGCGATGAGCAGGAGCGAGAAGGTGATCGACGTCACCGTGATGATGCTTGACGCCAGGGTCGTCAGGAGGCTGCCGATCGCCTGGTGGTCACCGCACAGCTTGCCCAGCCAGGCGAGGCCGTCCGGGACGCGCCCCTCCGACCAGACACGGTCTGCGAGGTAGACGCCTGCGTTGAGGCCGACGAAGCCTGCTACGGTGGCAAGGGGCAGCGCCAGGAACTGGTTGAAGGCCCGGCGGATGGCCCGGATCAGGCGGTGCGGCGCGGACGTGAGGGACGAGGGACTGGGCATCCCTACAGAACGGCGCAGCTGCCCGGTATGTTCGAGCGTCGCTGTCGTCGGACTGGCCTCCCCGGCGGCATGGCTAACTGGGTCATGGACATCCGATCCTGCCGGCGCATCGTCGCGGGACGCGGCCGTGAGCGGGCAGGCCGGCGTCGACCGCCATGCCCGACTGACCGCTCCCGAGGACGTCCGGGCGCTTCGCGGCGGAGGGCCTTACCTGGAAAGGTCGAACCGAAGACCGCGGGGCCGGGCGGCTCGGGAACCGGGCAACGCCTCGACCGGAGCACCGCTTGGTGGTCGGTGTGACGTCCGGAAAGCGGATCCCCGCGGGACGAGCGCCGCACAAGCCTGATCCGCCGTTGCACGGTTGCGACACCCGTCCGCCATCACCCGCAACCCCGGTGGGGTACCCGCGACCTTGTGGTGCTGGATACGGGGGCAGGGCATAGTCCGACCCTCGCAACCGGCAAGCGCAAACCGATGACGAACGTGGACGACGCCTGGGTTCCCAACCTCATCCGGCACTGGCGGGAGGACGCCGGCGCCTCCTATCGCACCTGGTTTCTCTGGGAAGAGCGCATCAAGAACTTCCGCTCGATCCGGCGCGGCATCCAGGCCGTCATCGACGAGATCCAGGCCGACACCTTCGGCAACGCCTACCGGGGCTCCTCGCTGGAGACGGTGGTCCACTCCATCGCGGAGCAGCGCCAGGTGTTCAAGGGCGCCGACCATGCCTTTCTCTGGAAGCCGAAGCTGCGCATCCCGGACATCTACGAGAACCGCGCCAACCAGGTCGCCTTCGGGCGCTTCCTCGACACCTGCCTGTGCTGCAACGCCGAGGCACACGTGCTGGCGGCGATCCAGACGCTCGACCGGGCGGGGATCAAGGGCCTGGGCCCGGCCGCGGCGAACCTCCTCTACTTCCTCCACCCGACCTGGGTGAGCCCGTTCAACACGGCCATCGTGAAGGGCTACAACGCGCTGACCGGGGCCAACGTGAAGCTCGGCAAGTGGGACGAGTACCTCGCCATGCGCCGGGGCATCGTCGCCCTCAACGCCACCCACCGCACGCTCCTCTCGAACGACTACGGCGCCATCGCGGGTTTCCTGTTCGACGTCGGGTCCGGCCGCTACCCGCTGCCCGAGCGCGACGGGGCCGCCGCCCTGGCGCGCTGGCGCGAGGATCTCGACCGGGTGCGGGCGGAGGCCGCCGAGACGGCCTCGAAGGCGGCGCAGGCCGCGAGCGAGGCCGACCACACGCACACGGAAATCCAGGGCTGGCTTCGGGACCTCGGGCTTGCCCTGGGCTTCGGTGTCTGGATCGCCTCGAACGATGCCAGCCGCCCCTATGCCGGCGGCAGGTTGTCCGACGGCTGCCTCGGCCGCCTGCCCGAGCGCCTGACCGAGAACGGCTCGGCCGAGACGGTCCGGCTCATCGACGTGATCTGGCTCGACAAGGCGACCGGTGACGTGGCGGCCGCCTTCGAGGTCGAGCACACGACGAGCATCTATTCGGGCATCGTGCGCATGCTCGACCTCGCGCTCGGCGTCGAGGGCGGGACCGCGCGCAACTTCTTCCTGGTCGCCCCGGACAACCGGGAGGACGACGTGCGCGCCCAATTCGCCCGGCCGGCCTTCTCGCGGGTGAGCGAGCTCGACCTGCGCTACCTCCCCTACAGCGAGCTGCGCGGGCACCGCGAGACCATTGCCCGCTTCGGGAGCGGCTTGAAGGGCGTGCTCGCCATCGCTCGACCGGTCGGGGTGCCTCGATAAGCGGGGTCCAGATGCCCGGGCCCCGCCCGAACGGCGCTTCAGGCATCGAGACGGCCCCGTCGTTACGCGGCGCCGCCGGGACCGGCGGTCGTCGGAGCCTGATCCAGCCTGCCCCGACGTTGATCCGGTGCCGCAGGACCCAGCGCCTGAACCTTCATCCTGACGGGCCCTTGGTACCGGGACGGGGTACGCACCCAGGCCCATCCTCGCAGCAGCCCTGTCCGCAGGGCGCGCCTCCGCACGGAACGGCCGTCCGGCCGCCGAATTCGTGCGTCGAACGGTCCTAAACCGCCCCCGATCAGGAAACCTTTCGTTCGGCCCTCGGTTTTGTGAGCGTGTACCCTGCCAGGGTATGGGTCAGGAGTCCCCAAGCAGGGCTGCATCCTGAGTCCCTTCGCCGGAAAGAGGATACGCCTGATGACGAGGAAATCGCAGCACGAAGGTCACGCCACTGGGCAGGGCCTTCAGCAGAGCTTCGACGACTATCAGCTGTTCGTCGGCGGGCGCGCCTCCGATGCCTACGCCGGGACCGGCAGGATGGACATCGCGTTCGGCCGCGACGGAAACGATGACCTGTCCGGCCGAGGCCAGGACGATGACCTCCAGGGCGGCAAGGGCAGCGACGTCCTCACCGGCGGCGCCGGCATGGACCACCTCGACGGCGGCAAGGGCGACGACGTCCTGATTGGCGGCGGTGCGGCGGACGGGCTGCGTGGCGCCGAAGGGCGAGACTACCTCAACGAGGGCGTCGGCCACGGAGACCTGGAGGGCGGCCCCGGCAACGACGTGCTCACCGGCGGTCCGGGCGGCGATGCGTTCGTGATCTCGCCCGACAGCGGCGATGACGTGATCACCGACTTCTCGGCCGGCCCGGGCATGCTGGATCACCTCGCGGTGCGCGGCCTCGCCCCGAGGACCTGCGCTTCGAGGACACCGACGCGGGCGTGAGGATCAGCTGGAACGTGGACGCGGGCCAGGGCTCGGTGCTGCTGGAGGGCGTCGACAAGACGGATCTCGCGCAGGATGACTTCATGTTCACGGACGACCGTCAGGTCATCGAGCCCACGAGTGCCGATGCCGAAACCGTCAGGGCGGAGCTCAGGGACATCATTGACGAGGGCTACAACCTCAGCGCCGACAACGCGGGGAGGGACACGGGTCCCGACGGGACGTTCCGCTTCGACGCGTTCAACGTGCGGACCGGCACCGGTCACGCCGACACCTTCCAGGGCACCGATGGGCGCGACTACTCCTTCGGGTCCGGCGGCGACGACCGTTTGTTCGGCGGGGCCGGAGACGACGACCTTCGCGGGGACAGGGGCAACGACGTGCTCGACGGCGGGGCAGGGCAGGACCACCTCGCGGGCGGCGACGGCAAGGACGAACTCTACGGCGGGGACGCGGCCGACAACCTCATGGGCGAGGGCGGCAACGACAAGCTCTACGCCGGAGCCGGGCACGACATGCTCGACGGCGGCCAAGGTAACGATGAGTTGAACGGAGGTGATGGCGCAGACGCCTTCATCGTCGGGCCGGACACCGGGGACGATATCATCACCAGCGGCTTCGATGCGGGCCCGGGCGCGTTCGACCACCTCGCGCTGCGCGACATCCTGCCGGGGCAGGTCACGGTCTCCGACGAAACCTCGACGCACGGGGACGACCACACCGGCGTCCTGGTCAGCTGGCAGACAAACCAAGGCAACGGCTCGGTTTTCCTCGAAGGCCTGACGAAGAGCGAGATGGCGCAGGACGACTTCATGTTCAACGCCGATGACGGGAGGCAGGGCGCCTTCGTCGACGACGCGGCGATCATGAGCGAGGGCTCCCAGCTCATCTTCCAGGAGACGGCGTCCACGTCCCCCAATCCGGAGCACGACTACCTGCTCGCCTGACCGGCAGCGGCCCCGCGCCGCAATGCGCGGGGCCTACGCTCGCGGCCGGGCTCGCCCGGCCGCTCCGTCGACCGGAACTTCCATCGGTCGGGTGGGCCCAGCGACTCATCCGCGACGGGGGGCTCGTCTCCATCACTCTCGTCATGGACCTCCTGACGCGCCGTCCGTCGCGAGCGGTCGCGGCCACGGCGGGCGAGCGCACAGGGACGCACGTGGCTGGGGGCTCTCCAGCGCGCCGGACCCCGCAAGGCAGCATGCCGGGGCGGGCAATGCGTGCCGGCCCGGCGCTGTCCTTCGGACCCGACGCATCAAGCTGCGCATCCTGCGGACGCGCTCGTGCAAGCTCCCATGTCGGGCACGACTTTCCCGCGGCGTCGTGCCGGCCTGCAGGCGTCAAGCGCCGAATCGGCGACCCTGAAGCCGGACATGCGTCAGGCAGGGCGACACGATGCGGAGCGAGGGATCGGATCTGGAGCGCGAGACGGCGTCCGCGGGCGACGCGCTGCACAAGCGGATCGAACGGCTGGAGGGCCGGCTGGAGTTGCAACGGGACCTCGCCCGGCGCGCGCTCGATGAGCAAACGGCTCGCTTCGTCCAATCCATCGGTGTCGTCGTCGATTACCTGGCGGCGCGTGGCGTGGTGGACAGGGACGATCTGCGGACGCACGTCGAGCGCAGCTTCCACATCGTCGACGCGGGCGAGCTCGCGGGACCGTTCAGAGGAGCGATCGACGTGTACGGTTGGCTGACCTGGGCCGAGGTCACCAAGCGATGGAGCGAGCCTCGCCCGTTCTCTTGGTCGGGGCAGGCCGACCCGGGTCCATCAGGGTCCGGGACGGGGATCGGAACCGGGTCCATCGAGCCTGATCTCGAAATCGGTCCCGGGCGGGACACGTAGCCTGAGGCCAAGCCCTTGCAGGGTCGATCCGCACAGGCTCGCTGCCGCTCAGGAAGCCCGAACGATGACCTTGTGGCTCTCCACCATTTCCGGTGTCCAGCGACCCTGTCGGCGTGCCGCCGCTTCGAGCAGCGCGAGCTGCCGCCTGGTGATCTCGCCGGACTGCGCGCGGCAGGCCTCGGCTCCGTATTCCTTCTGGACCTGGACGGTGCCGAGCACGGTGACGAGAAGCACCAACGCATAGGCCGTTCCGCGGGCGATGAACCGGAGGCCGGTCGGATTTTCGCGATAGCCGCCGACGAACTCGAACCGCGCGCCCAACCGATGCTCGGAGGTGAAGGGCAGGAACAGCCCGAGGTCGTGGGCGAATTGGTCGAGCGCTCGTGAACGGTCGACCGGATCGGGGTCGTCCAACGCACGTGCAAGCTCCTCGGCCGAGTGGCGCGCTCGCCCCGACAGGGCACCGGGGTCCTCGATCCAACGACCGAATTCACCAACGGCCGCGACGTGCGCCCGAGCCTGGCGAAGGCGAACGAGGCATCCCAGCAGCTCGTCCAGGCCCACCGGCTTCCCACCGAGATCGACCGAAATCTCGATGCCGATGACCCGACCGTCCGGCACACGGAACAGCGAGGTCAGTTCGTCGGGAGGGATGTCCATTGGCCAGGGTACCCC
Organism: Methylobacterium durans; assembly: GCF_003173715.1. NCBI lineage: Bacteria > Pseudomonadati > Pseudomonadota > Alphaproteobacteria > Hyphomicrobiales > Methylobacteriaceae > Methylobacterium > Methylobacterium durans. The sequence continues at coordinate 4,588,215 of NZ_CP029550.1, forward strand.
GTCTACCGGAGCCGTCTCTCCCGCCAGAGGACGGATGACAAGGGAGGCTGGTCGATGATTCCGTCAGGCCGGCGTGCGGGGTCGGCTCGAAGGCAAGCCAACGTCGACGCGTGACCGGCGGGGGGCGCGCCGACCGAGCACTGCTTGCCAACGCGCCGGACACCGCCAGCCGAACCCGTCGTGGATCGGAGAAACTTCGCAGCGGCTCGCGAGTTGGCCAGCGTACCCATGAGGGGTATAAGCCAGAACTGTCCGGCCGCGCGTGCCGCGATTTCCAGGGTGTGGAGCGGCACGGTGCACCACGTGGCAGCGGGGTGCGGTGCCAGGAGGACCGCGGATGCAGGTTAGCCCGTCGGCCGGACCGGTGCTCGGGGATTACGGTTTCGTGGCGCTGGTGCTGCTGATGACGCTCGGCCTCTCGCTGCTGGCTCTCGCCGCGTTCGCCCGGCGCCCGAAGCGCACGGTGCCGGCCACCGGCGCGTGGGCGCAGTATCGCTTCGGCTACCCGGTCTACGCCCTGATCTTCCTCGCGTTCGATATGGAGATGATCTTCATGTATCCGTGGGCGGTCGTCTTCGCCGACATCGGCGTGAGCGCCTTCCTCGACATGCTGGTCTTCATCGCGCTCCTCTCGGCGGGCATCGCCTACGCCTGGGGCATGGGCGGTCTCCGGTGGGAATAGTCGGGAGCGCCGCGGCGGTCCTCGCCGCCCTGATTGTCGGCGCCGGCCTGACTTGGGTCGTCGAGCGCCTCTTCGCCCATCCGGGCTGGGAGGCCGGCCCGGCGCGCGGCGCCTATCTCCGCGGCGGCCTCGACCTGCCGAACGCCGACCGATGGCTCCTGCCGGCTGGGCCCGTGGTGGCGCTCGCGGGGGTCGCGCTCGCCATGGTGGTCATGCCGTTCGGGCCCGGGCTGATCGGCCGGGACCTCGGGATCGGACTCTTCTACGTCATCGTGGTCGTCGACTTCGTCGTGCTCGGCCTGGCGCTCGCCGGCTGGGGCGCCAACACCCCCGACGCCGTGGAGGCCTGCTACCGCATCGTCGCCCAGCTCGTCGCCTACGTCGTGCCGCTCGGGCTGGCCTATGTCGGCGTGGTCATGATGGCCCGCTCGCTGTCGACCGTCGCCGTCGTCGAGGCGCAGCGGGACCTCTGGTTCGTCGTCCTGCAACCCTTAGGCTTCCTCCTCTACCTCGTCACGGGGCTGATGCAGTCCTACCGCGCCCCGTTCCTGGAGCCGTTCGCGGGCTCCATCGGCGGTGGCGTGCTCGGCGCGGCCGGCGGCTGGTCCGCCCTCCTGTGGCGTCTCGCGCTCGCCGGGGTGCTCCTCGTCGTCGCGGCGATCGGGGCGGTGCTCTACCTCGGCGGTCCGTCTGGGCCGTGGCTCCCGGGCTGGGCCTGGATGCTGGCCAAGACCTACGCCCTGATGGCGCTGATGCTGGGGCTCGGGCGCTGTGTCCGGCCGCTCTCGACGGCCGGGATGCTGGCGCTGTCCTGGAAGGTCCTGATCCCGGCAGGCCTCCTCAACGTGCTCCTCGTCGGCGGCCTGATCCTCCTCGGCGTGGGACCGCGGACATGACCGCGGCCTTCGAGCTCACCGCCTTCGGCATCTCGGCCTTCGTCGCCGTCGCGGGTGCGCTCGGGATGACCACGACCATGAGCATGTTCCGCTCGGGCATCTTCCTGATGGCCTCCTTCATCGGCGTCGCCGGGCTGTTCATCCTCCTGTCCGCCGACCTGATCGGGCTGCTCCAGGTGATGATGTACATCGGCGGCTTCCTCGTCATGATCCTGTTCATGGTGCTGGTCATGCACGACCCCGGCGGGGCGATGATGGCCGGCATGGACTTGGCCCCGCTGGAGCGCTGGTTCAGCAAGGGGCTCGTCCCGCGCCAGCCTCCGGATGCCGGGCGGGGCGGCCACGGGCACGGCGAAGCCAGCGGCCAAGCCACCGCCGCGGGGCGCGAGGGCCACGCCGAGCCGCACGAGCCCCGGCAGGGCGGCGAGGCGCAGGCTGAGCAGGCCCACGCGCACGACGAAGCGGCCAAAGCCATGCCGCAGGACGCCCAGGTCGGGCACGCGGCCCATCAGCACGGACATGCTTCCCACGAGCACGCGCAAGGCGGCGGCCACGGCGGCATGGACATGGGTGGGATGGACATGTCGATGGTGACGCCCGTGCGCCCGCTGGCGGCCTGGCTCGCCCTCGGGATCGGGGTCGTGCTCGTGGGCATGCTCATCCTGCGGCCGGCCTGGCCGGTGTCCGCCGCGGTACCGGACCCGGACTCGGCGCGCCGGGTCGGCCACCTCCTGATGGACAAGTACATGGTCGCCTTCGAAGGCGCCGGCTTCCTGATCCTGATCGGCATCTTCGGCGCGGTGCTGCTCGCCCGGCCCTCGGCCTACCCGGACGACGCCTCGCGCGCCGCCAGGGTCGCGGTCGATGCCAAGCCGGAGCCGGTCCGGGGCGACCGCCTCGCCTCCCTCGCGGGGCCGGACCGGCCGGCCGGGCACGCGGACCCGCACGAGGCGCACCACCAGCACGGGGGAGATACGGCATGACCGTCCCGCTGACCGCGTACCTCGTCGTCGGCGCGCTCCTGTTCGCCATCGGCCTCTACACCGTGGTGGCCCAGCGCTCGGCCGTGATGGTCCTGATGGGGGTCGAGGTGCTCCTCAACGCCATCGGCCTGAACGTCGTCGCGTTCTGGCGCTTCACCGCGCCGGGCGACTACTCCGCGCAGATCTTCGCCATCCTGATCGTCACGGTGGGCGCCGTCGAGATGGCCATTGGGCTCGCCCTCGTCCTGCTGCTCTATCGGCAGCGCCGAACGGCCGAGGTCGACGCCTACGCCGACCTGAAGCGATGATCCCGCTTCTCGCCGTCCCGCTCCTGCCGCTCCTCGCGGCCGCGGCCGCTCTCGGGCTCGGCCGGCGCCTGCCCTGGGGCGGGGGTGAGCTCGTGGTCGGCGCCGTCGCCCTGTCCCTGGCCGGGCTGGCGCTGGTCCCGGGCGGCACGTCGCTGTCGGCGACCTGGTTCGAGAGCGGCGGCTATCGCCTCACGGTCGGGCTCGCGGCGACGCCGCTCACGTGCTTCGTCGCGATGACCGTCGCCGGCATCGCGCTGTGCGTCGGCTTGTACAGCCTCGGGTACATGGCCGGTCGGGCCGACCGGCCCCGCTTCTTCGCCGAGCTCGGCCTCTTCATCGGCGCCATGCTGACCCTCGTGCTGTCGAACTCCCTCGCGCTCCTGTTCGCGGCCTGGGAGCTGGTCGGGTTGGCCTCGTTCCTCCTGATCGGCTTCGACCATGCCGCGCCCGGTGCCGCGGGGGCCGCCGCCAAGGCGTTCCTGATGACCCGGACCGGCGACGTCGGCCTCCTGCTCGGCTGGCTCCTGGCGCTCGGCCTCGTCGGAAGCTGCGACATCGAGGCTCTCGTCGGCGCCGTCGAGGGCGGCGGGATCGCCCCCGGCGCGGTCACCCTGATCGCGCTCCTCATGCTGGCCGGCGCGGCCGGCAAGAGCGCTCAGTTGCCGTTCTCCGCCTGGTTGCCCGACGCGATGGTCGGACCGACCCCTGTCTCGGCCCTGCTGCACTCCGCCACCATGGTCGCCGCCGGCGTGTTCCTCGTGCTGCGCCTGTATCCAGTCTTCGCGGCGGCGCCCTTCGCGCTCGACGCGCTGTTCTGGACCGGGGCCGTCACGGCCCTGGCCGCCGGACTCATCGCCACCGCCGAGACGGACCTTAAGCGGGTGCTCGCCTGGTCCACCTGCTCGCAGCTCGGCGAGATGATGGTCGCGCTCGGCCTGGGCGGGCCGCGCGCGGCTACGCTCCACCTCGCGGCCCACGCGGCCTTCAAGTCGACCCTGTTCCTCGCCGCCGGCGTCGTGCAGGAGCGGACGGGCACGCGCGCCCTCGACCGGCTCGGCGGCCTCGTTCGCCCGCTCCCCCTGACCGGGGCCGCCTTCCTCGTCGCGGCCCTGGCGCTGGCCGGCGTGCCGCCCCTGTCCGGGTACTGGAGCGAGGACGCGGTCCTCGCCGTCGCGTCGCGGCACGGGCCGGGGGCGGGGGCCCTGGTCGTGCTGCTCGTCTTCCTCGGGGGCGTCTACATCGGCCGCGCGGGGGCCGCGACCTTCCTCGGCCAGGGCAGGGGCCGCGCGCCTGCCGACGCCGGCGCAAGCGGATCGGCGATGGGCGCCGGCATGGGCGGGCTGGCGCTGGCCGCCGCGGGTCTCGGCTGGCTGCTGGCCGGCCGGTTCGGTGCCGTCTTGCCGTTCGCCGCGGGGCCCGGAGCGGAGACCGGTTGGCGGAATCTCGGCATCGCCGCCGGGATCCTCGGCCTCGGCATCGGTGCGGCCCGGGGATGGGGCGGGGCGCCCGCCCTCGGCACCTTCCCGACACGGCTCGCCGCCGGGCTGGCGGCGGCCACCGTGGCGCCGGCACGCTGGACCATGCGGCTCGCCCGGACGATCCCGGCAATCGAGGGTGCGCTCGACGCCGGCGCTCGCGCCGTCGCCCGGGGATCCTGGCGAGCCGCCGAGGGGGCCGGGCGCATCGAGGCAGGCGTCTTCGGGCGCGGCGGCGACCGCCTCGCCGCCGGGCTCGCCGGCGGGGCGAGCGGCTCCGCGCCCTGCAGGCCGGCCGCCTCTACCTCTACACGCTCGGCCTGTTCGCCTGGACCGCGGCGGCGCTCGCCGCCGGCGCGCTCATGCTCTGGCCCTGAAGGGAACGGCCGCGATGCTGACGGTGACCATCTTCCTGCCGCTCCTCACCGGACTCGCCGTGCTGGCGCTGCCGCGCGGGCGTCCGGACCTCGTCCGCCGGGCCGCGCTGGCGGGGGCCACGCTGACGCTGGGCGCGGCCGTCATCCTCTGGGTGGGGTTCGACCCGGCCGCCGACGGCCTGCAGTGGCGGCAGACGCTCCCGTGGATCCCATCGCTCGGCGCGAGCTACGACATCGGCGTCGGCGGCCTCTCCCTGGCGCTGATCCTGCTCACCGCGGTCCTCCTCACGGTCGTGATGGCCTACGTGCTCCCCGGGCACGACCGGGCGCACGCCCACGCCTTCCTCTTCCTCCTGCTCGCGACCGGGCTGATCGGCCTGTTCGCGGCCCAGGACCTGCTGCTGTTCTACCTGTTCTTCGAGGTCGGCCTGGTGCCGATGTACTTCATCGTCGGCATCTGGGGCGGGGAGCGACGGGGTTACGCCGCGCTCAAGTTCTTCCTCTACACCCGCGCCGGGAGCCTCGCCATGCTGCTGGGCTTCCTCGCCCTCTACCTCGCCATGGAGCCGCACACCTTCTCGCTGTCGGCCATCGTCCAGGCGCGGCCGCTGGACCGGACCCCGCTCGCGGGCGGCCTCGTCTTCCTGGCGCTTCTCCTCGGGTTCGGGGTCAAGCTCCCGATCGTGCCGCTGCACAATTGGCTGCCCGACGCCCACGTCGAGGCCCCGACCGAGGGCAGCGTCGTTCTGGCCGGGCTTCAGCTGAAGATGGGCGGCTATGGCATGCTCGCCGTGCTGCTGCCCGCCCTGCCGGAGACCGTCGCCCGGTTCGGCTGGCTCCTGGTCGCCCTGGCCCTGGTGTCGCTCCTCTACGGCGCGCTGGCGGCGCTGGCGCAGTCCGACATGAAGCGGCTCGTCGCCTACACCTCGGTCAACCACATGGGCTTCGTCACGCTCGGCGTCGCGGTGGCGGCGCTGGCCGACAACGAGGGGGTGCGCCGGCTGGCGCTCAACGGCGCCGCCGTCCAGATGGTCAGCCACGGCCTGCTGACGGGCGGCATGTTCCTGCTGGTGGGCATGCTCCAGCACCGCACTGGGACGCGGGAGATCGGCCGCTTCGGCGGCCTGATGGGCCCGATGCCGGTCTTCAGCGGCCTGTTCGGCCTGCTCGCCTTCGGCTCCCTCGGGCTCCCGGGCCTGTCCGGCTTCATCGCCGAGTTCCAGGCCGTCGGCGCCGCCCTGCAGCTCTCCGCCTGGGTCGCCGGGTTGGCCGTCCTCGCGCTCGTCGTCACGACCGCGGTCTACCTTCGGCTGGTGACCGGCCTGCTGATGGGGCGGCCGCCGGCGGATGCGCCGGCCCTGCCACCCCTGACGGCGGGCGAAGCCTGGTCGGCGGGCGCGCTCGCGGCCCTGTCGGTCGGGATCGGGATCCTGCCGGCCACGCTCGTCGCGCTGCTCGACGGCACGACCGCCGCGCTGGCGCACCTGCCGTGACCGGCGGCTCGGCGATGGGCGGCTGCATGGATCTCGGGGCGGTCGCGCCCGAGATGGTCCTGGCCGGAACCGCCCTGGCCCTGGTCCCGGTCGCCGGCTGGGCCCGGGGCCGGTGGCGCCGCCTTCCTGCCGCGCTGGCGTTGCTCGCCCTCCTCGCCGCGATGGGCCTGACCCTGCCCATGCTGACGGCCACGCCGCGCGACGCCTTCTGCGGCACCTACGCCGTCGACCCGTTCCGGGCCTTCTACCAACTCGTCATCGAGGCCGGCGCCGTGGTGAGCTTGCTGTCGCTCGCCTCCCACTTCCGGGCGAGTGAGCAGGAGCCGCACCATCCGGTCGCGCTCCTCATGGCGACCGTCGGGGGCCTGGGGCTCGCGGCGGCCACCGACCTCGGCCTGATCGTCCTGTTCCTGCAGATGGTGAGCTTGCCCGCCTACCTGCTCGTGCTGCTCGTCCGGAGCGACGGGCCGGCCCAGGAGGCGACGCTCAAGTATTTCCTCTACGGCGCCGCCGCGCTGGCGGTGATGGCCTACGGGTTGACCTTCCTGTTCGGCCTTACCGGCAGCCTGAACCTGCGAACCATCGGCGCGGGGCTGGCCGGCGCCGACCGGGCCTGGGTCGCGTTGGCCTTCGGCCTGGTCGTCGTCGGCTACGGCTTCGAGATGACGCTGGTGCCGTTCCACGTCTGGGCCCCCGACGTGTTCCAGGGCGGCACGGCGCCGGTCTCCGGCTTCGTCTCGGTCGTGCCGAAGGTGGCCGCCTTCGCCGGCCTCCTCCGCCTTCTGCTGGAGGCGATGCCGAACGGTCTCGCCGCGTGGCCGACCGTGCTCGCGCTCATGGCGGCTGCGACGATGACCTTCGGCAATTTGGTGGCGCTCCGCCAGGCAAGCCTGAAGCGGCTGCTGGCCTATTCCAGCATCGCCCAGGCTGGCTACATGCTGATGGCGGTCGCGGTCGCCGATCGCGTCCCCCAGGCGCTGCCGGCCATTGGGTACTATGTCGTGGCCTATCTCCTGATGAACCTGGCGGCGTTCACGGTGATCGCGCAGGTCCAGCGCATGTCCGCCAGCGACGGCCTCGCCGCGGTGCGCGGCCTCGGTCGGCGCGCGCCGTGGTCGGCGGCGGCGCTGACCCTCGCCCTCCTGTCGCTGGCCGGCGTCCCGCCGTTGGCGGGCTTCGCCGGCAAGGTGTTCCTGCTGCTGGCCGCCATCGACGGCGACCTCGCCTGGCTCGCCGTGCTCGCGGCGGCCAACATGGCGGTGGCGCTCGCCTACTATGTCGCCGTCATCGCCGAGATGTACTTCCGGGAGCCGGAACGCCCCGAGGCGGGGGCGCCCGGCGCAGGTTACGCCTGGGCGCTCGGCCTGTGCTCGGCGGGAACGCTGGCCTTCGGCATCGCGCCGAGCCTGCTGCGCGGCGTCGCGCAGCTCGGCGCGACGCTCCTGCGATAGCCGAACGCGATGCAGGCGGGGACGCTCCAGCGGCATCGTCGTGGAAACCGCCGGCCCAGGGTCTCCGGACCCGACCCGGCCTCGCTCGGCCCTCGACCCGCGCCCACCCGGCAGCCCCGGGGCCATGTAACGGCGCGTGCCCGCCCTCCCGGGCGTCGCGGGAGCGGGGACGGCTCCGGCCGGTCGAGGTCCGGAAGAGGCCATTCGAGCGAGGGGAGGTTGTGCGATGCGCGTCGGATCGGGCCGGGGAGCTGGCTTCCGGGTGGATAGGAACGGCCGCCTCGGCGGTCTCGGCGCCAAGGTGGCGCGCCGGCTCCGGGAGGGGCCCTACGGCGAGAGGGTCCTGATCGGCTTCCGGCGGGATCTGGCGGTCCCGTTCCCGGGACCGCGGCCGAACGTCCCGATCAGCCTGCGCGCGCTCCGGCCGGATGACGTGGCCGCCCTGTTCCCGGCGGCGGACGGCACGGCGGCCGAGCGCGAACGTGCGGACGTCGCATGGCGGCTGGGCATGGTGGGCCGGCGCACCCTGATGAGCCGCGCAATGGTCGCCGTGGACGAGACCACCGGCCGGCCGTGCCACATCCAGTGGCTCACCGAAGGATACAGCGACGTGATCCGGACCGCCGCCGCGCTCCCCGCCCTGTCGCTCGACGAAGGGCTCCTGGAAAGCGCCTATACCCCGAATGCGTACCGGGGCATGGGTATCATGTCCGCCGTCACGGCCCGGATGGCCGAATTCGCCGCAGGGTGTGGCATGCGCTACGTCGTGGCCTTCATCGACCAACGCAACATCGCGTCGCTGAGGGGCGCGCAACGGGCCGGCCTCTCGCCCTGGCAGATCGAGACCTGCACGCAGTACGCCTTCGGGCTGCTCCGCAGGGTGCGCTTCGCGCCCATTGGCGACGGCTTCGCGGTGGCTGGCGAGGGGCTGGGCAGCCCGAGTCCTTGAGGCGCGCAGGACGGTGTGGCGCCGCGAACGCCGGCGAGCCTGCGAACGGCCGCTCCCAAGGGCGCCGAACCCGGGGCCATGCGCGGGCAACGCGGTCCGGCCACCGGCTCGCTGGCCGCCGGCCGCGGCTTGGCAGCGGTTCCAACGGGGTCGCCGCACTGGTGGGGCAGCGGTTTTCCCCCGCGGATCCCGTCGTGTCGGTCTGCGGACGAACGCGGCAGCGCCCGCCGCCGACCGCGCGTCACCGCGTGAGATGGTAGGGAAGCAGATGCCGCCGGTTCACCGTCGACCTGTCCTTGAACAGGTTGAGCGGGCCCGACAGTCCATGTCGGATCACAACCACCTCGAACCGGTCCGTGGCAGCCGTGATGTCAACCGGGACCCCAGGCGCGGGCACGAACTCGACGTCGTGCTCAAGCCCGTGGCAGCTCGCGGCGCTGGCACAAGCGGCATGCCCGACCGGCGTGACGCTGGCGACCCTGACGTGCCGGCGTCGCTGGATCGGAAGGCCCCGCTCCTGTGCCAGCCGCAGGAGGAGAAGCGCCAGAAACCGGTTCAAGGCGTAGCAGCGGGAGAAGCAGGCCCCGTCATGCGCGAGCACGGTGGCCGGCATGGGATTCCGGATGAGCCCCGCCAGGACGAGGTCGACCGTCGCCCAAGCCGGTGAGGCCCTCAGGCCAGCGATGGCGTGCTCGTGGGCCCTTTCAAGCTGCGCCATGGCCTTCTCGTCGTCGGCGCTGAGCACGTTCCAGATCAGCGTACGCTGGGCTTGGTCCTCCGCTCCCTGCACGATGCGCTCGACCCGGTCGAGCGCCCGCCTCACCGCCTGCCCGGCATTGCACAATCGCTCGTAGACCTGCCGCGCGCCCATAGCCGTCACGACGCGGATGAAATCCTGCAGGGCGCCGTCGCCGCCGCCCGAGACCAGGACCCTGGGGACGACGCCCGGCAGGCCCAAATCCCTCGCTTCGAGCTGGTCGCTCTCCCAGAAGCGGGATCCGGTGTACCCGCCCTCGGTGCATCTCTCCCCGCCGAACCCGACGCACGAGACGAGAGCCCCGAAGCGTTCGGAGCCAGTGGGGCTCGCTCCCTGGCGGAGAGGGAGATCCAGGTAACCATCCGCGCTCGCGACGGGCATCGCCCCGGGGATGGGCAGGTCCAGGCCCGCACCGTAGCGGACGTCGAGCCGTCCCGCGTGGCGCGTCAGCGCCGCACGGAGCCGCATCTCCCATCCGAGCGCGATGGCGTTCGCACGCGCCGCCGTCCAGCCGAGCGGCATGGGCGGCCCCGACCACGGGAAGTGCCCGCGACGCCAGTGGGCAAGGGGCCAGTCGTAGAGGGTCGGGTCGATGTCGCGGGTCAAGCAGAACCGCTGCCGGACGAACGCCGCCGGCTCTCGTTCCACCACGACGGTCCTGACACCCCGGTCGGCGGCATGAATGGCGGCGGTGATGCCGGAGGCGCCGGCGCCGATCACCAGGAGGTCGCGCCCTGCCCCGTCGATGAGGCCTGCCCGGATGGCGCGCTCCACGATCAGGTAGGCGCGGACCATCTGGTCGCGGATGCTCGCCGGCGAGAAGTCGCCGCCCACCTCGAAACAATGCGGCACGACACCGTGGGCCGCGAGCACCGGATCCCAACCCATGGTGCGTCAGTCGGCCTTGTCCTTCGCGCGGAGCGGCAGGCTGATGTGGCGGGTCCAGTCGGCCACCGCCTCCGGGTCCGTCTCGAATGGCATCGTCGCATAGACGGCCCTGTCGGCGTCCGGCGTCGAAGGCGTGGACCCCGTGGACGCCAACTCGGCCGGTTCGTCCGGAAGGAATTCGTTCGGGTCGACGAGGAAGGACCGGACTAGGTTGCGGCGGCCCGCAGGATCCAAGCCCCAATAGCTCTCCGGGACCTCCAGATAGTAGGCCTCGCCCATCAGGTCGCGCTGCCCAGGGGCGTCGAGACCGGTGCCGATCATGGCAAAGAGAGGTGTCGCGCGGTCGTCGGTCTCCTGACCGAGCTCGCGGACGAGGGCGCTCCTCCTGCGCGCGTCGTCGAGCCGCTTGACGGCTGTCTCCGGATCGAGGCCCGAGAGGCAGCCGATCTCGACGCCCACCAAGTTCTCGGAAAGGGAGAGAACGCTCAGGGAGCTCGCGGCGCCGTCGTGGGCGGCACCCAAGCCCGCAGGACGGCCGGGCAATGCCGCGGTCGGCATCGTCGAGCCACCCCCCTGCTGGGCTTGGAAGGCGCTCTCCGGTGGCTGGCGATAGAATTTGGTCGGCCGCTCGGCTGCATAGGGCTCCGAAGACAGCCAATCCAGGAGCCTATCGGCCAGGAGCCCGGACCCGGCATCGTCGGCCTCGCGTCGGTCGGGCGCGAACAAGGGTTCATGCGCCCCGACCGCGCGGATCGCTCGCGCCTGTGCCGGGTTCAAGGAGGGAGGAAACGGGGGGATGGCGACCTGGTCGATCGCCTCCTTCACCTGCCGCAGAAGGCCCGGGAGATCCGTGCCGGCATACGGCACCTGGGCCGGGTCCAGGCCCATGAGCGCGGTGGACTGGCCGAGACGGGCGGAAACCGACATGCCTGCGGAAGCCTCGTCCTCTCGGCGAGGCCGCTCGGTGGCTGCCCGTTCGCGCTCACTAGCCATGATAACGACCTAGGTTCGCCGGTCGACCTGATGGTAGCCGATGGCAAGTCCTTATAGTAGCGCGCTTCGTCCGGCCTCGGTAGGCTCCCGCGCCACATATGTCGCGGGCAGGGCCGGCGATGCACCGGTGAGTGCGGGATCCTGCCCCTCCTCGGCGCATGCGCATTCCTGGGAGGCTCTTGCTATGCTGCTTCACCGCGCCGCCCTAGACCCGGCCGCCCGCGCGCCGATGACGACTGGCTCAGAACCGTCCACGTCCCGTGCCAGCAGCAGGCCCTGCGCGATCTCGACTTGGCGTTCGCCAACTCCTTCGCGGGCCGGGCGAGCTGATCCCGCCCTCGCGAGCGCGGGATCGCCGACAACTTCCGCTTCCCCGGTCGCGAGACCAGGATGGGACGCCTGAATGCGAGGTGGCGTGCCGTCCGTTGGCCGACGAGCGGCTGGTTGTCGCTTCGAGACACGCGGCCCCTTGGGGGGCGCATTCGGAGCGGGAAAAACGTCAAGCCGCTTGCACCTGGCGGCCCGGCGCCGGGGCGCCTCGCTCCGAGGGGTGCCCGGCACGCGCGAGCGCCTTGGTGACCTCCTCGAAGCGCGCGCTGGCGTCGGACCAGCTCTGGGCGAAGTCGAACAACTCGCGCAGCGCCGGCGCGATCTCCTTGTAGGCCGCCAGCGCCGCGACGAGCGCCCCGAGAGAAAGGCGGCCCTGGACGACGAGGTAGCCGCCCAGCGAGAAGAAGAAGAACGGCGTCAGGTTGGAGGTATAGTTGTAGAGACCTTTCATCCGGCCTTTGAGGTCGTTGATCTCGACGCGGACCCGCTCAAGGTCCTTGGCCTGACCGATCTGCCGGAGCAGGGGCGGGAGTCTCCGACCCTGGCCGTCCGGGGCCTCGCCCGGCTCGGCCGCATGGTCGGTTCGCGCCGCGGTCAGGAGCCCTCCCAACGCCCGTGTCCCGTGCACCCTCTCGCGCACCCTGGCGTTCAGCCGCCGTTGCAGGCTTGGCAGGATGCTGAGCTGCACCGGCAGCATGATCAGGGCGGCGAGGGCGAGGGCGGCGTTCTGGAAGAGCAGGAACACGACGCTGGTCACGAGCGTGCCACCCTGGACCAGCGGCACGACGACGAGGCTGCCCCCGAAGTAGCCGATGGGCTCGACCTCCTGCACGGCGACGGCGGCGAGCGTGGCGCGCTGCTCGGGAGACTGCTCCCCGCGCGCGCGCCGGACGATGGCGAGGCGCAGACGGCGCACGAGGCGTTCGTTCACGCGCCCCCGCGCCTGGTTGACGGCGTACTTGGCAAGCCCGCCCAGCGTGAGCACGCCCAGGTAGCTCGCGCACAGCGCGAACAGAAGCTCCACCCGTCCGAGGCCGAGGCCCAGGAAGGCCATGCCGGGGTGGCCATCGCCGTCCGTGTCGGCAAGCGCGTGATTGATGATGTGCTTGGGGATTTCGAGGAGGAGCCACGCCGCCGGGAGCGTCAGGAGGGAGAGCAGCACGAGACGGAGCTGGAAGCGCAGCGTCGCCTGTACGACGTAGGCTTCCAGCCGGCAGCCATGCGACACGTCCTCATCGACGGGCGACGGTTGCGGGTCGGGCGAGGACGGGGCGTCGCGCCGTGAGGCCTGGGCTCGGCTGCGACGCCGAAGCCGTGCCCGCCGCAGGACGAGCCGGGCGGCGAGCCAAGCCGTCCAGGCCGGCGCGACGACGAAGGCCAGCACGGCCACCAGGTCCATCCACCAGTGACTGTGAGGGTAGTCGAGCCCCCCGACCCGGTGGACCAGATCGTGGACGAAGGACGGCGTGAACAACGGGTGCTCCGGGATTGGGGCCGGCTCCGCCGAGCCGGACAGGCTTCACTACGGGTGCCCCCCTTCAGACACGCCCGCCCATGCGTGCAGCCTTGCCGGAGGGTGGTCGAACCGGGCTGTGCACCGTGTCCCGCAACCTTCGCGGCCGGGCCTGGCTTGGGCCCGGAACGTTGCGGCTGGGTTTCGGACGTCCCATGACGGGCGAGGCCTGGCTGCGGCAAACGACGATGCGCGGGAATCCGGCATCCCTCGATCCCTGGATGCGATCCGGGCCCTCTTCCGTCCGCGCCGAGAACGGCGGCCTCCTCGGGCCCCGCGTCCGCCTACGTGGTCCACTCCACGACGAGGGACAGCGTCGCGATCATCAGGACGCCGCCGGCCTCGTCGCGCACCCGTGCGACCAGCATCATCCGGTCCTCGTCGGGCGGCAGGTCCCTCGCGAGCTCGGAGAGGGTGGTGTTGACCTCCGCCCGAGCGGCCGACCGGTCGGCCAGGTCGATTCCCTCCCGGTCGACGATTTTCCCCTTGGCGTCGCTGAAATCCAGGAAATATCGCGGCATCAGCTGAACCTTCGCGCTGCGGCAGTGGCACCGTCTCGCAGATGCGGCGGGCACGGCCGGCGTGCGCCCGGAACCGGTTGCCGGGCGCCTCGTACGTGGAAACCGTGGCGCCGGTCCGCTCCGAACGGCGGCTCCCGCCGCACGCCTTCCGTGCCGCGGCGAGGGAGGCCCATCGGCCTCATGCCGGCCTCCGCACGCGTGTCGCGGCAGCGAGCGCGCGCGCGTCGTCGGCGGCCGTCCGGACGAAGGCCAGCATTTCGCGGCGGCGTGCGTACGGGTTTCGGTAGAAGGACGCGGACCCAGGCTCGCGACGAATGCGCAGCGCCTCGTCGATGATGCGGTGCCACTGGCGCGGGAAGGTGATGAGCCCGTAGAGGCCCGCATCGCTCTTCGAGGGCACCAGGCCCGTGACGAGGGCGTAGTGCAGGCGACAGATGCCGAGCACGCCCGCCTCGACGGTCCTCGGCCGGAGGGCCACGACGCCCCTCCGCGAAACGGCCCTCGCGCCGCGGGCCAACCAGGGCTGCCAATAGCCGTCGATGGTCCCCAGGACCCAGCGCTCAAGGCGTGCCGGGTCGCGCCATATCACCGTACCGGCGCAGAGGGGCCCGCGCACCGTGACGGCGTCGCTGCCGAGCCGGCCCCAGGTCGCGGGATGTCTCTCGTGGCACCCGGACGCGAGGAAGCGGCCCTCCCTCACGCAGGGACCTTCAGGGACCTCTAGCGGACCGGCCCGGAGCTCGTCCCACGTCACGTAGATGCCGTCGAGCGGCGGCGCCGGCCGGGTGCGAGCGAGGTCTGCGTGGCCGTCCGCCAGGGCCGCCAGGGCTGCCGGGCCGATCCGCCCCGACGTCACCGCCACGAAGTCGAGGTCGCTGAGGCCCGGCCGGAAATCCTGCAGCGCGGCCGACCCGACGACATACAGGGCCTCGACGAGGCCCGGTGCGGCGGCGTCGGCCATGGCCAGGTAAGCGTCCGCGGCGCGGAGGGCGACGGGGTGGAGCGTCATGGGCGCCGTGGGACCTTGCTGGAGCCCGGGATCAGGTGTCGCAGGTCGGACCTCGGCCATCGGCCGGCGCGCAGGGCAGCACTTCCGCGCTGCCGATGGAGGCCGGCCCGGAGCGGGGCCGGGGCGCCGCGATGGGTGTGGCTTGGCATGGCCGCCTCAGCCGATGCGCACCGCGCGCAGGCGCAGTGCGTTGCCGATCACGCTGACCGAGGAGAGCGCCATCGCCGCCGCCGCGATCACGGGCGAGAGGAGGATGCCGAGGAAGGGATAGAGCAGGCCCGCGGCCACGGGGACGCCCAAAGCGTTGTAGGCGAACGCGAAGAACAGGTTCTGCCGGATGTTGCGCATCGTCGCCCGCGAGAGGCGCCGCGCCCGCACGATGCCGGCGAGATCCCCGCCCAGCAGGGTGATGCCGGCGCTTTCGATGGCCACGTCGGTGCCGGTCCCCATCGCGATGCCGACGTCCGCGGCGGCGAGCGCCGGCGCGTCGTTGACGCCGTCGCCGGCCATGGCCACGACCTGGCCCGCCGCCTGATAGCGCCGCACCACCTCGGCCTTCTGCCCGGGAAGGACCTCGGCTTCGACTTCCATGATGCCGAGGAGCCGCGCGACGTCCTGCGCGGCCGCCCGGCCGTCGCCGGTCAGCATGACGATCCTCAGACCGTCCTCGTGCAGCCTGCGCATCGCCTCGAACGTCGACGTCTTGATGGAATCGGCCAACACGATGACGCCGCCCGGGTGCCCGTCGACCCCGACGAACACCGCGGTCGCCCCCCGTCCCCGCGCGCGTTCGGCCGCCTGCTCCAGGACCGTTGCGTCGATCCCCTGCGCGCCCAGGAATCGGAGGTTGCCCACGGTGACCCGCCGGCCCTCGACCGTGCCCATCGCGCCCTTGCCCGTCGGGGCGTCGAAGTCCGTGACGGACGCGGCCGTCAGGCCGCGCCCGTCCGCGGCCCGGACGATGGCGCGCGCGAGCGGGTGCTCGCTGGCGCGCTCCACGGCAGCGGCGAGCCGCAGCACCTCCGCTTCGGTCAAGTCCGGAGCGGACACCACGCCCGTGACCGACGGCTTGCCTTCGGTCAGGGTGCCGGTCTTGTCGACGATGAGCGTGCCGACCTTTTCCAGGCGCTCCAGGACCTCGGCGTTCTTGATGAGGATCCCGCTCCCGGCGCCGCGGCCGACGCCGACCATGATCGACATCGGGGTCGCGAGCCCGAGCGCGCAGGGGCAGGCGATGATCAGCACGGCGACGGCCGCGAGCAGCGCGAACGTGAAGCGCGGCTCCGGCCCGAAGGCCATCCAGGCGACGAAGGCGAGGACCGCGACCGCGACGACCGCGGGAACGAACCATGCGGCGGCCTCGTCGACGAGGCGCTGGACCGGCGCGCGCGAGCGCTGGGCCTCCGCGACCATCGCGACGATGCGGGCCAGGGTGGTCTCGGACCCGACGCGGGCGGCGCGCATGACGAAGCTGCCGGTCGTGTTGAGGCTTCCCCCGACGACCGTGGCCCCCCGCTCCTTGTCGACCGGGAGCGGCTCCCCCGTGATCATCGCCTCGTCGACCGCCGAGCGCCCCTCGATCACCTCGCCGTCCACGGGCACCTTCTCGCCCGGGCGCACGCGCAGTTGGTCACCGACGGCCACCTCGGAAACGAGGACCTCCTCGTCCGAGCCGTCGTCCCGGAGCCTGGATGCCGTCTGCGGGGCGAGGTCGAGCAGGGCCTTGATCGCGCCGGAGGTGCGCTCCCGCGCCATGAGCTCCAGCACCTGGCCGAGCAGGACCAGGACCGTGATCACCGCGGCCGCCTCGAAGTAGGCCGCGACGGCCCCGTCATGGCCACGCAGGGCCGCCGGGAAAACACCCGGCGCGACCGTCGCGACGACGCTGTAAAGGTAGGCCGCGCCGGTCCCGAGGGCGATCAGGGTGAACATGTTCAGGCGGCGGGTGAGGAGCGAGCGCCAGCCCCGCTCGAAGAACGGCCAGCCGGCCCAGAGCACCACCGGGGTGGCCAGGGTGAACTGGATCCAGTTGGAGGCTTGAAGCCCGAGGCGGTCGACGAGGCCGGTCAGGTGCCCGCCCATCTCCAGGGCGAAGACCGGCAGCGTGAGCGCGAGGCCGACCCGGAAGCGCCGGCCCATGTCCTTGAGCTCGGCGTTCACGACGGGCTCGCTCGTGGGCGTCAGCGGCTCCAGCGCCATGCCGCAGATGGGGCAGCTGCCGGGGCGGTCCTGCCGGATCTCGGGGTGCATCGGGCAGGTGTAGAGGCTCCCCGAGGCCGCCGGCGCTGGCACCGCGGTGTCGCGCGAGGTCCGCAGATACCGCTCCGGATCGGACACGAATTTCGACCGGCAGCCATCCGAGCAGAAGTGAAAGGTCGTCTCACCGTGCCGGGCATGATGCGGCGTCGTGTCCGGATCCACGCCCATGCCGCAGACCGGGTCCCGGACGGGCGCCTTGGCGGACGATGCGGGATCATCCTGCCGCGGGTGACGGGTGTGCGCGTGGTGGGTGTGGGCCATGGGATCAGCCCCCTCGTTGGCAGTGGCGCGGGCCGCAGGCCGGTGTCTGGCCCGGACGGGTTCGGGACGAGGCCTGGCGGGCGTCGGCCGCCGGCGCCGCGGCAGGGCCGGGCGGGCAGCGCAGCGGAAGTCGCTCTCCTGGCATGATCTATCCCTGTCTCCCGAGCGGCCTCAGCCGCCTCTCATGATGCGGTCGGTCCTCGCCTCGATGGCGCGGACGCGGGCGGCATGCTCGGCCCACAGCCGCGCCGCCGCCGCGGCGAGGACCGCTTGGCGGCCCGTTTGCCCGGCGAGCGCGGTTGGGGAGCGGCTGCCCGCGGCGCTCGGCACCGCCGCGGGCAGAACGGCGGAGGCCAGCGGCGAGCCGGTCGCCGCCAAGCGGTCGCGCGCCCTTCGGCAGTACGCGACGGAGCGCGCGGTCATCCGCTCCTCGCCGTGCCCGGCGCGGTACTTCATCAGGGCACGGCAGAGATCGCCCCCTGCGAGCGTCCAGGCGCGCGCGAGGTAAGCGACACCGAAGCGGACGTTGGTTGCCGGGTCGAGGAGGGCCGCGGCGG
The DNA here is from genome assembly GCF_003173715.1 of Methylobacterium durans. NCBI lineage: Bacteria > Pseudomonadati > Pseudomonadota > Alphaproteobacteria > Hyphomicrobiales > Methylobacteriaceae > Methylobacterium > Methylobacterium durans. Next base: position 4,605,917 of record NZ_CP029550.1, read on the forward strand.
GGCCGGTATGCCCGAGCAGGACCGCGGTGGCCGGTCGGACCTGCATCAGCCCGAGCTCGCCGACGCTCCCGACGGCGCCTGCGTTGAAGCCGCTCTCGACGAAGGCGACGGCGTCGGCGACCGCGGGCGGCAGGCCCCGGGCCCGCGCCTCGCGGGCGAGCACGTCCTTGTAGCCGGACGGGTCCGCCCGGGACGCCTGCGCGGGCGGGGACACCTCGGCCGGAGGAGGCGGCGCGGCGACTGCGCCGTCCCCGCCCGTCGGTGCGGCGTGGGCGAGGCTGGGGACGACCGCGCAGACGAAGGCGACGAGGCGTCCGGCCTCCGCCGCGCGCTGGTGCTCGGACCGGGCGCTCATCTGGCCTTCTGGATCCGGGTGACGGCGATCTGCCCGTTCACCCGGTCGGCCGAAAACCGGACCCGGTCCCCGGCCTTGAGCCCCTTCAGGGCCGCGGGGTCCGCGACGCGGTAGGCCATCGTCATCGCGTCCATGTCGATATTGGGGATCCGCTCATGATCCAGGGTGACCTTGCCGGCGGCCTCATCGAGCTTCTGCACCGTCCCGGCCACCAGCGGCGTGTTGGCCGGCGGCGGCGATGCCGGGGCCTTCACCGGGGCAGGCGCCGCGGACGGCGCGGTCGCCTGCGCGGACGGACCTGCCTGGGCCTGGCGGTCCAGCGGCCCCTCGCCGGAGGGGGTCTGGTTCGGTTGCGCCCGGTAATCCGGCTGCCGGCTCCGGACCTGCCATTCCCGGAGCGTGTCGATCTTCTGCTGCTGCTCGTCCTGGATCTTCTGGGCGACGTCGCGCAACTGGCGGTCACCGCCGTAGTCGAGCTGCGCCTTCGCGAGAAACAGGGACTGCTCGTAGCTGGCGATCAGGAGCTCGGCGAAGTCCCGGTCCGGGTCGCCCGTCAGCTTGAGGGTCCTGAAACGGTCCGCCATGACCTCGCGCACGCGCTCCAAGGCCGCCGGAGCGCCCTTCGCCGGTTGGGCCAGGACCGCGCCGGGCCCGGACCCGGCGAGGATTGCCGCCAGGGCGGCGGTCAGGATGAGGCGTCGCATGTGTTGTCCCTCCGCGGAGCGGGAGCCGTCGCGCAGGATCGGGCAGGTCCGCACGACGGGCCCGGTCGGTTGCCCTACTTGGCCTTCCGGATCTTCGTGACGGTGTACTGGCCGCCCACGTCGGCGGCCTCGAACTCGACCTTGTCGCCGGACTTCAAGGCCTGGAGCGCGGCGGGATCCCGGACCTTGTAGGCCATCGTCATGGCGTCCATGCCGAGCTTCGGAATCGCGGCGTGGTCGAGCGTGACCTTGCCGGCAGCCGGGTCGATCTGCGTGACCGTGCCCTTGACGGACTCGGCCCAGGCCGGGGCCGCCACGGCGAGCAGCGCTGCCGACAGGACTGCTAGGGGGCCAATGCGCCTCATGGTTTTCTCCTGTGCGATGATGAACCGCCGCGCGGGCGCCCGTTGAGGGGCGGGTTGGGCGACCCGCGCGGCGGCCTCCGGAAGGGGCATCCCCTCCCGAACCCTTCGGCCGGGGCCCCGGCCAAGCGAACTCAGTGGTTGTCGTGGCCGCCCGCCTTCGCGGCCGTCCGGCCCTTCCGCGGGTCCACCACGCGCAGGTCGGTCTCGCGCGCCCGCTTGCCTTTCGGCGTGTCGGGCGCGCGCTTCGGCTCGGGCAGGGGGTCGCCCGTCCACTCGTAGGCGAGCGTGCCCTCCGGATGCTGGTACCAACCCGGGTCGCCGTAATCGCCCGCCGCGAGGCCCGGCCGTACCTTCAGGACGGTGAACATGCCGCCCATCTCGACGGAGCCGAACGGACCGGCCCCCGTCATCATCGGCAGGGTGTTCTCGGGCAGCGGCATCTCCATCTCACTCATCATGCCGCCGCCGGTGGCCCCCATCGGCATGTAGCCGGGCGCGATCTTCTGGATCTGCTTGGCCGTGCTCTTCAGGTTCACGCCGATGTAGGTGCGCACCGAGTGGCCCATGGCGTTCATGGTATGGTGCGACTTGTGGCAGTGGATCGCCCAGTCGCCCGGGTTGTCGGCGTTGAACTCGATGGCCCGCATCTGCCCGACGGCCACGTCGACGGACACCTCCTGCCACTGCCGGTTCTCGTCGACCCAGCCCCCGTCGGTGCCGGTCACCTTGAAGTCGACCCCGTGCACGTGGATGGGGTGGTTGGTCATGGTCAGGTTGCCGAAGCGCATGCGCACCTTGTCGCCCTGGCGCACCACCATCGGGTCGATGCCCGGCCAGACCCGGCTGTTGAAGCACCACATGTTCATGTCGAGCATCGTGTTGACCTTGGGCACGTAGGACCCGGCCTCGATGTCGTAGGCGTTCAGCAGCCAGACGAAGTCACGGTCGACGCGCCGCTCGGCCGGGTCGCGCGGGTGCACGACGAAGAAGCCCATCATCCCCATCGCCATCTGGATCATCTCGTCCGAGTGGGGGTGGTACATGAAGGTGCCCGAGCGCCTCAGGATGAACTCGTAGACGAAGGTCTTGCCCGGCGGGATGCCGGGCTGGGTCAGGCCCGCCACGCCGTCCATGCCGTTGGGCAGGGTCTGGCCGTGCCAGTGCACGGCGGTCGCCTCCGGCAGCCGGTTGGTGACGAAGATGCGGACCTTGTCGCCCTCGACCGCCTCGATGGTGGGACCCGGCGACTGCCCGTTGTAGCCCCAGAGCCGCGCGTTCATGCCCGGGGACATCTCGCGCACGACGGGCTCGGCCACGAGGTGGAACTCCTTCCAGTCGCCGCGCATCCGCCACGGCAGCGTCCAGCCGTTCAGCGTCACCACCGGTTGGTAGTCCGGCCCGGTGGTCGGGTAGAGCGGCGGCTGCATCGTCGCCTTCTCCATCGAGGGCGCCTCCGGCAGGCCGGCCGCCTGCACGCGCCCGCTGATCATGGTCGTGCCGGCGAGGACGAGTCCCCCAGCGCCCAGCAGGCCCCTTCGCGAAATCTCGGTCATTCGATCCTCCATGTCCCAGGCAGTCGCGGCCGGCCTCAGCCGCCCGGCGTCGCCGACGCCAGGCTCGGGCCGCCGCCGCCGGCGACGCCCTCGACGCCCGCGCTCTCGCCGCCGAAGCCGCCGCCCGTGAAGCCGCCGCCGACGACGGCCGCCTTGAGATCGGTCGCCGCGATCCAGAAGTCGCGCTGGGCCTCGATGGCCTGGACGTTGCTCAGGATCCGGGAGCGTGCGTCGATGATCAGCGTCGTCACGTCGATCAGCATGCCGCTGTACTGGAGCAGCGCCTGGTCCTGGATCGTCTTGCGCAGGGGCAGCACGCTGCCCTGGTAGTGACGCGTGATGTCGTACTGCCCGCGATAGCGCTGGTAGGCCTCGCGCACCTCGGAGCGGGCGTTGACGGCCCGCTCGGCCAGGCGGTGGGCGGCCCCGAGATAGGCCTCCTTGGCGCCGCGGACCACCGTCGTGCCGAAGTCGTAGATCGGGATGACGAGGTCGGCCGAGTAACCCTTCCGGAAGGTCGTGTCGCGGCGGATGTCGAAGCCGCCCTGCGCGTTGGGCTCGAAGGTCTTCGAGCGGTCGTAGACGTCGGAATACCCGACGTCGAACACGTTGACGAAGGCGCTGACCTGGTTGAGCCCGTACTGGCCGGCGAGTGACTGGAGCTCGAAGCGGGCAACCTGCAGGTCGGCGCGCTTCTTCACCGCCTCCGCCTCGATCTGCGCCCCGGGAACCAGGCGGCCGGGCAGGGGCGGGAGGCCGTTCGGAAGCCGGAAATCGATCTCGCGTCCCCACAGGCCGAGGAGGCGGACCAGCCTCTCGCGCTCGACGCGCTGGAACACCCGGGCCTTCGCCAGCTGCGCCCCGAGCTCGCTGTAGAAGGCATGCTCGCGCGCCTGCTCCAGCTTGTTCAGCGCTCCCGTCTCGCCGAGTTGCTTGGCCAGCGTCGAGGCCGATCCGGCGCTCGCCAGGGCCTGTTCCAGGTAGGCGACCGACTGGTTCGCCGACACGGTGCGGTAGAATTGGCGGCGCGCCTCGCCCGCGAGCCGCAGCACCTGATCGGCGGCGCGGTACTGATCGGCCCGGAACCGGGTCTGCGCGATGGCGGCCCGGGCGGGCAGCGTCACCAGCTCGAACAGGCTGACGACGAGGGAGCGCTCGACCTCCAGCGAGAAGTCGCCTCCTGTGCGGGTCAGCGTGAGACGGGGCAGGGGCGGCAGCGTCGCCTGGACGAACTGCGCCTCCGACACCCCGAGGTCGTTGAAGGCCGCCTGGAGGCCGCGGTTCTTCAGGAGGGCGACCTGCACCGCGCTGTCGGCGGTCAGGGGACGGCGCAGCAATTGCTCGGCCCGGGCCTCCGCGGTCAGCGCGAGGGCCTCGTCGCTGACCTTGACGAGATCCTTCCTGAGCTCAAGCGAGGCGTAGCCGCTCGCGACGGACAGCCCGGCGTCCGGCGAGAAGCTCGCGCACCCGCCGAGCAGCAGGCCGATTCCGGCCATGCCGACGAGGGCGCGGGCGCGCCGGCCCGACACCGGGTCCCCCGTACGGTCCGCCGGCCTCACCGGGTTTGACAGCCTGGTCATCGTACGCCCCCCTCGTGCCGTAATCCGGGGCAGGGGCCGATTTGGTTACAAGGGCTGGTCATCAGCGGCCTCCCGTGTCGCGCTTGCCGCCCATGCCGGGCATCCCGTTCATGCCCGGCATCTTGGAGTGATCCGTGCCGCCCATGCCCGGCATGCCCTCCATGCCGCCCTGACCGGGCTTGGGCGTCACGGCCCTGTTGAGCTCGCGCCAGTCCTTCGGGTCGACGACGTCGTAGCGCTGCACGCCCGCCGTGACCGCGGAGTAGCGCGGGGCCCTTACGCCGAGGGCGGGATCCGCCGGCAGGACGAGCCACTCCGGCGGGGCCGTCGGCACGCAGGCGGCGAGCGGCAAGGCCGTGAGCAGCACGGCCAGCCTCGAAAACTTGAGCATGTCTTGCATCCCGAAAGGGGCGACCGGCCGCGGGATGAGTCCGCGGACATGTGGGAGGCGGCACGGCACGACGACGCCAGCGACGGGCGCGTGGCGCGGACCAAGCGGGGTCAGCTGTCGGGTCGGGCGTGACGGGGGCTGACTGGCCGGTAGGCGCGGGTCAGAGGCGGGCGCGGCGCGCCCGCCGGCATCAGCCGATGCGTCTCGGCGGACGCTCGATGCGCACGGGGCGCGGATCGGCGACGCCGTCCTCCCGTGCCATCCCGAGGGGCTCGGAGGGACGGAAGTCCAGGACGGCTCCCGACCACGGCACCTCCGGCAAGGCGGCCTGGCAGGCTAGGGGGCAGCAGGTCGCCGGACAGGCCGGAGCGCGCTTGTGGTGACTCTGCGCGTGCTGGTGGTGCTGGTGCGGAACGGCTGCCGACACGCGGTCCGGTGCGCCGGCAGCCGGGGCGGCATCGAGCCCTCCGCCAGCGCCATCGGCGCGGGCGGCCGGCACGGACGGCGCCTCGGCCCCGTCCGTGACCGGGTGATGGTTGTGATGCGGGGCCTCAGCCCCGTCGGACGGTGTGGGCACCCCGGGCGCCGCATGATCGCGCGAGGCGTGCTTGGTCATCGTGCATGGCGCCGCCGGGGCGATGGCAACGGCCACCGCCAGGAAGGCGAACACCAATGTGCGCAGGAATGCCAAGGATCGGGCGACCTCACCAAATCGGCCGCGACTCTCGCACGAGCCCGGGAAATCGGCAACGCATGAAAAGGTTAACTTAAGATCAACGCTGCGACTGTTGGAAACAGGCCACATCATTGTGGCTGGCGACCGCTGGAGGCGAGCCCCCCGTGAGCGATCCTCCGCACCTGGGCGTTCGATCCGTCGCTGTGCACCAAGGGCGAACGCCTGGCCGGCCTGACGTGGCAGACATACCCCAACCGGGTTTCTCGCTCGCAAAGGTTATCGAGGCGTTAAAGCTCATTTCTGCGAGGCGACGACCGGTGCATCGGGAAAGGGAGCAACCCGCGCACGCCCGCGGACCCGGCCCGCGAACGTGCGCGGGGCTGGGCTCGTGCGTGGAGCGCCTTATTTTTCTTTTCGGATCTTCGCCTGAAGCTCCCTCAGGCTCTTCTCGTTCTCCTCCTTCGTCTTTCGGGCCTCCTTCTGAACGTCGGCATCCTTGGCATGCTTGAGGGCCGCATCGGACATGTCGATGGCGCCCTGGTGGTGAGCCGCCATGCCCTTCATCCAACCGATGCCGGGGTCCGGATCCATCATCCCCTGCATCATCGCCTGGTTCATCTTGTCCATGGCGGCCATCGAGTCCTTCTGCAGGGGACTCATGTTCTTCATGTCCATGCCCTTCATACTGGACATGGACCCACCGTGATCCTGCGCCGACGAGGCGACAGCGCCCGATGCGAGGATCAGGCCGGCGACGAGTACGGTTCTCGCGATTGTCATGTGGGTCTCTCCAGATACCCCTCAGGCGTATCAACCCGCCATCGCACCGAAGGTTCGCGCCGGCCCTGACCGGAGATCCGCGGCCCGAGCGGGCCCGCCGACGCTCAGGCGCGGGGTGATGGAGCGGGGTTCACGGGCCCCGACCGTCACTCAGGGGCCACTCTGCCCGCTGGCCGGGGAATGAAGCGGTCGCGCCGTCGGACGGCGACAGTTCGCCACCGCCGGCCCGGAGGAGCCGCTTCGCGCTTCGGACGCGCCGCCCTCGCAGATTCAGTGCGCGTGATCGCGGGCGTCTCCGTGCGAATGTCCCCCGGGGGAGGCGGCGGACGGATCCGAGGCGGGAGGCGATGCCGGCGGGGAAGCGGCGCGACCTCCGTCCTTGGCCGAGCTCTCCCCCGTTTTGACCGCCGGCTCGCCTCCGGGGCCGGGACCATGCTCGTGCTGATGCCCATCGCCCGAACCGGGGTGCACGTGGGTGTCCGACTTGGGCAGGCTCTTCACCCCGAGGCCGTAACGGTAGACGTTTTCGCCACCCAGCCATCCCGTGACCGCGAGGGCCCCCGAGCCCGCGAGCACCAGGGCGAGGAGGATACCGCTCGCGCCGGCGGCGCGGCGGCGGTCGAACCACGCCGCGGCGGCGGCGGCCAGGAACAGCGCGGCGGAGCCGAGCGCCCAACGAAGGTGGATGGTCATGTTGGCGTGGGAGGGCTCGTCGTGTGCCACCGTGTTGTAGGCCTGCCAGCCCGTGACGAGCGCCACGACGGCGGCAACGACGCCCAAGGCCAGGTTCCACCGCGCCACGTGCGTGACGGCGGAGCCGACAGGCCGCCGGGCGAGCAAGGCTCCCGACATGAACAGGGCGGACGACGTCAGCAGCAGCGCGATCGTGAAGTGCACGACCACCGGATGCCAGTTCGGGAGGATCTCGATCATGCCAACCTTCCTGTAGCGGGCGGGTCCATCGGGCTGGGGCGCCCCGGCGACGGCGCGCACTTACCCTCTCGGCACGCCTCGCCCCGGCGGCGACGGGCGACCAACGGCCTCTCGGCCCGGCAGTGAGCCGCGCCCCATGTCCAACCCAGATCCCGCTGCGGGTCCGCAGGCTACCGGCTCGACCACCGTCGCGAGAGCGAACAGACACCGAGCAGACCAAAGTCCCCGGTCCGACCGGTCACGCCGAACGGCACGGCCCAAGATCGCCTCCGCCGTGCAAGGCGTCATATACCCCTAAGGGGTTTAATTGCGAGTTCGAGGCTTGGCAATACACATTCGCGGGCTCCGCGCCGGTCGCACACCTCCGCGCTGAGGGCACGCGGACCGCCCCGCTGGACCAGCCGCCCCCTGGCGGGAGCGGCTTCTCCACCACCGTTGGCGCGCCCCGTCAGTGGTGGCCGTCCTCGCCGTGCCCGCCGCCGTGGCTGCCCTCGTGCGTGACCTCGTGGTGATCCTCGCGGTGACCGCTGTCACCATGATGCCCCTCGGTCGCGTGGTGTCCGGCCGCCGGCGCGTGGTGGTCGTCCTGGTGCCCCCCCTCGATCACCACGGCCGGCCCGTCCCCGGCTGACGCGGGAGCCGGGGCGAACAGCGCGAACGCGAGGGCGGCGGATGCCGCCAGGGACACCTGGGATAATGTCTTGGTCATCGTACACTCCTGCTTCCGCCCATGCGGTCCTACGCAACGCCGTCCGCCAATATACGATCCGGGGGTATACGGGTTTTTTGCGGGGCAGGGCACCGGCCGGCGCTCGGTGGCCAACCCCTCGGTTCGCCCTGGCCCCCGCCCTCGGCGGTTGGCAGCCGTGGGGCGAGCCCCGGTCCGGACCGCTCCGAGAAGCCGGGGGGAGGCCGCGCCCTGGCCGCCCGGGGCGTCGCTCCCGACAGGTCGCGAAGAGCGAGGCGGCCGCCCGGAGCGGCGCGTCATGGCGAGACACTGAATTCACCCGCTCGGACCCAATGGAGATAACGGAATTTTGTATTCCGTCCTTGTGGCATTCGAAGAAATGTCAGGCGAACAGCTTTACGAATCGCGGTGGCTGCGATGTCCTTCCAGGATATTTGGGGGGACGTTCGATGATCACGCGTCGCGACCTGGAGAAAGGGCTGGTTGCCATGGCGGTCCCGGGGCCCCTCCTTGACCCGGCCCAGGCGCAGGAGGTTACCGGTGCGCCCGCTTCGGCTGCACCGGCGAAGATCACCGTTCAGTTCGGCACGAACAGGAACCGCACGCGGGACGGCAGCCTGTTCGGAACGGGCTTCCTGGATCCCTCCGATCCGTCGGCTTACCTGACCGGTTCCATCGACGTCATCCGCTCGGACGGCGTCCCGCATCCGGTCTGGACGCCGGACCCGGCTACGCTGCGCCTGGATCCGACCTTGAGGCAGGAGGCGGGGCACCCGTTGTCGGTGGACGAGGCGGCGGCCTCGATCCAGGCGGGCGGCGGCATCGTCGCGTTCGCCGAGGATGAGATCCGGGCCGAGCGGGCGTCGGCGGGGGCCGGGGGGATCGTGTTCCTTCCCGGTTTCAACAACACGTTCCTGCAATCGATGAGCTCGTCCGCGCAGGTCGCATCCGGCTACGGCGCCCGGAGGGTCTTCTGCTTCGCGTGGCCGTCGCAGGGCGCTTTCGGCCCGACGCCCTACGACAGGGACAGGATCACGGCCTTGGCATCGGGGCCCGCCATCGCCCTCTGCCTCGGCCGGCTCTTCGCCAAGCTGGCCCCCCTGGCGGAGGACGACAGGCCGTTGCTGCAGATCGTCTGCCACTCCATGGGAAACCGGGCCCTGAGCTCCGCCCTCCAGTCGATCTCCCTGGCGCGCCCCGACCTGCTGGCCCGGCGCTACTTCCTTTACGCGCTTCTGATGGCGGCCGACGAGGACGACGACGCCTTGGGCAACGCACGCAAGCTCAGGCCGCTCCTGACCTTGGCCAAGCACATCGACGTCTACACGAACGAGAGCGACCTCGCGATGATGCTGAGCTGGGCCGCGAACCTCCACAGGCCCCTCGGCGGCTTCGGCCCGGCCGATTTTGGCCAACTCCCGAACCAGGTCATCTGGGTCGATTGCACGGACGTCGGCAACACGCGGGAAAACGACGGAAGCTCCAATTACGGCCACCAGTATTATCGGCTTTCGGAGCCGGTGCTCGCCGACGTGCGGCAGGTTCTCGCGGGCAAGGCCCCGGACAAGGTCGCGCCCCGCATCCCGGACCCGGACTACCCGACGCGCAAGTTCGCGATCCCGTTCAACGGGAAATCGGCTTGGGCGACCGGACGGGGATACCGTCCCTGAAGCACTCGCCGATGCGGCCCCGCGGATTCCCGCGGGTAAGGTCCTGGGATCAAGCGCCCGAAACCGTTGCCCCCCTCCGGAGGCGTGCTGGGGTTCGGGACAGGTCCCGCGGTGCCTACCGGCAGTTCACCGCTGCCCGGCATGGAGACCTCCGGCCCCGACAGGGCTGCCTGGAGGCGGCTCTCCTGCTCCGGGGAGAGGGCCGAGCGGATCACTCGGCCGCGGGAGCGCGACATCTCCGCCACCACCTTCTCGGGTTGGACCTTGCGCACAAGCACAAAGAGCGCCGAGGTATTGGGCTGCAGGGTTTCGGCGATGGAGCCGATGAAGCCATCGTCGATGCCATAATCGGCCAGGCTCCCCGACAAGGCGGCCGCCCCGGCGCCGAGGGCTGCGCCCGTGGCAAGACCCGGCAGCGGGTTCAGGAAGAGAGGGCCCACCAGCGAACCCCACATCGCCCCTCCAGATCCCCCGGAGGCCGCCCCTGCGCCGACCAGGTCGACGCTTTGCTTCAACCGAAGCTGGCCGTGGGGCCCGCGGACGGCAACGACGGCATCCTCCAGGTCGATCAGGTACTCCGTCTGCAGGCGCGCCAATTCGTTCAGGGCACGGTCCGCCTCATGGGGATCGTCGAACCCCACCACCACGAGCTCAGCCATTCCTTTCCTCCTGGTTGATCATCCCGGACAGCCGGCAAAGGCCCTGTTGCCGGTCACTCCAGGGTCGCCTACGCGGACCGTTCGCGGCCACTTGGGTCGCGACCGCACTACGCGCCAGGACCGCCCTGGTAGCCTTGCGCCCCTGAAGTCCGCGGCAAGACTTGTAACGAAGCTCCTCAGGCGTCCGAACTTGTAGGAGGCACCCACGCGGTGTCCTCAAGAACAAGATGGACAACCATGTCGAAGCATCTCACCGTGATCGCACTCACGATCCTCTCCTTGGGCGGCAACGCTTGGGCTCATCCCAGGTCGACGGTCCAGGATGGCCGAATCGTCGAATGGGGCTCACGGCCGGCTTCCGGCAGGAGTACCGATCCCGAGGCGACGGCCAGCATCCTCGAAGGCCGGACCGCCGGAACTGTCGCCCGCGACGTGCAGGGCCGGGACCTCAGGAGCAGCACGCGCGGGAACGCCCAGTTCCCGGAGCGCCCGTACGAGGCGCAGAACCTCGGCGGGACTGCGGGCGGACCCGGTTTTTGACGAGATCCGGACAGCCCCGGAGGCAGTGCCCGGAAAGTCACCGCCGGCCCTGCCAACCCGACAGCACGGACAAGCGCGCTCCGGTCCTCTCGTGGTGCCCTCGCGCCCAGGGACCGCGACGCCTTCCTGGCAGGTAGCGTCGGACATCACGTCCTTGACCGACTTCCGGTTCGGCAGCGTGTTGGACCGGCGCGATCTCGCAGGGGACGTCGACGGACCCTCTGGCGCGGACCATCGGCCGAGACAAACCGGGCGGCCTCGGCGTTCCATCCCGGTGGCCGCCGCGCGTCGTCGCAGCCGAGGGACCCGGGTACCTTGCCGGCAGGCAAGCGCACCTTACGCAGATAAGGACCGGTCGCTACGGTATGCGCGACCGGTCACCTCCGGAGGTTGGACATGAACGAACAGTCTTGGCCGTCACGGCGAACCGTGGTCCTGGGCTTGGCGGCCGCGGCCGCCGGTGGGCGTGCCTCACTGGCGGAGCCCCTGCCCGACGTGGCGGTCACGAAGGACCCGGGTTGCGGCTGCTGCGAGGCTTGGGTGGCGCACTTGCGCAAGGAGGGCTTCACGGTTCGCGTCACGGAGGCCGCCGTGAATCCCGTCAAGGTTCGCCTCGGCGTGCCGCGGGAGCTCGCCTCCTGCCACACGGCCCAAGTCGGCGGCTACGTGATCGAGGGGCACGTGCCTGCCGCGGCCATTCAACGGCTGCTCGCGCAGCGGCCCTCCGGCACGGGCCTCGCCGTTCCCGGCATGCCGGTCGGCTCGCCCGGCATGGAGGTCGCCGGCGTCGAACCGGCGACCTACGACGTCATCCTGTTCGGACCCGCCGGACGGAGTACGTTCGCGCGTTTCCGCGGGGACCGAGCCGTCTAGGGGCAAAGGGCGGGGAAACGGGCGGGGCCGTTCCGGCCTGGGAGGGGAAACCACTCGATGTTCGACGTCGATCAGAACGAAGCCGCCTTCACCTTCGACCTGGACGAGGAGGACGAACTCGTGACCTACGGGGTGGGTCCGTGCATCGCGATTGCCGTCGTCAACCAAACCCAGGCATGGGCCGGCCTCTGCCACTACGACAACGTCCACCACAGGACGCCGGACCTTCGCGGGTTCCTGTCTGCGGCAAGGCAGGCATGCGAGCCCGGCGACGCCGTCGAGGTCTGGTTCGGGGGCGGCGACAACACCGATCCCGAGACAGCCGACGAGGTGAACCGGGCGCGCGAGGCCGCCCAAGCAGCCGTGCAGGCGTACTTCCCCTTGACCCAACAGCCGTTGTGGCTGGATGCCGGAGGTGCCTACACCGTCATCGTCAGCGCGACCTCGGCCGACATCGCATTCGAGCTTGCGCCCGACGATTGGTCCACGGGACAGTAGGAAGGCTTCGAACGGGCACGGCCGTCGAGGCTCCCGGCCTCGTCCCACGACCGCAGGTCCCGCCCGACGATGCCCTTCGGGGTCGCACGTGGCCGCAGGGTCTCAGGCCGCCCCCGCCAGCAGTGCCTCCGCGAACAAGGGCGCGAATGCCGCGACCTCCTCGTACGACACGCCCCTGTCGAACTGGCGGAGACATTCCTGGTGAGCGGCCAAAAAGCTTGCCGGTGCCACGAGAATGACCTCGAAGTCGCTGTAGTTCAGCCAGCGCGGATCGTTCGCCTTGAAGGCGGCGCGTCGCCGGTAATTGACCGCCTGCCGGAGCGGGAGGACACCGTGCGGGGGCTTGTTCTCGACGTGAATCCCGAACCGCCCCTCGTCCCCGGAGTCGAACACGGCGAAGATATCGGTCTCGCCCTGGCTGCCGTCCGGCAGGCTGCACCACCAGTGTTTCCACCAATGCCTGGCCTTCCGGGCCGCGGCTTGCTCGCCGTGCAGCAGGCGCGCGCTCATGGCATGTCTGGCGAAGCGTCCTCCGGACAGCAGCCAGGCCTGGAAGGCGGCCGAGTCCCTCAGGGCCTCGGCGAAGGCGTGATCAAGGTCGGCTTCTCGCACGGGCTCGCTCCCTGGACGGTCCTGTGTTGGGGCCGTGACGCCGGTCCGCCGCAACAAGGTCGCGTCAGTCGCCCTGGAGGCGCTCGATCAGAAGGCTCCAGAACACCTCCGCCGCCCCCTCGGAGGTGAGATGGCCGCGCCCGGATCCGCGCAGGTCGGACATGCCCCCCACCTTGAGGTGCAGTCCCTGGTCGTCCGCGCCGGCGCCCAGCATCTCGTTGTAGCTGTTGTCCGGGGCGCGGTCGTCCATCGAGTAGGTCATGCCACGGCCGAACATGCCGCCGAGGACGACCTTCCCACGCGAGACGGCCTTGCCGTCCCGGTACACCACGGCGGTGAAACGGTTGGCATCGATCCGGCGGAAGCTGGTCTCGATGCCGGGATTGCGCCCTTGCAGTTCCTGCAGGGAGTTCTCGAAGAAGCGGGCCATGAACTCGAAAGACTCTTCGAGGAAGCGGTCACGGTCGACCTCGGTGAAGGATTTCTTGAGGCGGAGGTTGCTGGAGCGCGGCCCCGGGGCGGGGGGTGGCGCGTGCGGCGCGGTGCGCCCGGCAGGCGGCTGCGTGATCCGGGCAGCGCCGCCCGGATCTTCTGCACGATGTCGAGGAAGGCTTCGTTCAGGTCCGGCCAGGACGCCACCGGCTTGCCGTCGCGCGGCGCGGCCAGGAGCTTGCCGAACGGGGCCGAGTGCCAGTCGCAATGGTGCAGGATCACGGGGATGACCCGGGCGCTGCCCTCGCCGTGGCGCTCCAGAGCGCGCCGCATCTCGATGTCGTAGCAGTAATCGGATGCAAGGAAATCGGGCGAGACCAGCAGGAGGATCACGTCGGCGCGTTCGAGCTCCCGGTGGATGCCGCCCCCGAACTCGTCGCCCGCGATGAGGCGGCGGTCGTGCCAGGCCTCGATGGCGCCCTGCCGCTTGAGCATCGTGAGATGGACCTCAAGCCGGTCGCGGAGATCTTCGTCCCTGTGCGAATACGAGAAGAACACGGTCGCCATGCGCAGCCCCCCATCGACCGACCGGGCCGGTGAGCCCACCTGCGTCTGCGCGCACGCGCTCGGGCACCCGGCCACGCGGCGAAGGCGGGCCCGCGACCGTGCGGAACCCTGGCCTCGCCTCAGGGACGGCAACTCGCCCGTTCCGCATCCGTTCCGGCCAGGCTCGCGCGGCGCCCGATCCGGCCCATGGCGGGCAGGGGGCCGGGAGCCCGGCACGCCGACCCGTCATCGTGTCGCAGCCCCGTGCCGGCCGCCGTCGGGACGGCTGGCCCGGGTCGTCACGTTCCCATCCGGCATTGTTCGGCTGGTTTGCTTCCGGCGACGCCCGTGCCGGGACTGGCGGGGGCGGTCGACGCCAGGACGTCGCAACAAGGACGTGGATGCGGATGCCTGATCCGGATCGGCGCCACCGCGAGGCCTCGGCCGAGGCGGGCCTTTCCCTCGCCAGGTGGCCACCCCGCAATCCAAGCGAGCCTGACGCATCCCCAGATGACCCGGGGCCCGGGTGCTCGAACCCGCTCAATCGTCGTCGTGATGGTGGCCGCCGTCGTGTCGCTCGATGACGACCCCATGGTCATGGTCGACGTCGTGGCGGCGATGCTCGATGACGGGATGGTCGTGGTGCCCCTCGATGACGGGCTCGTGGTGGTGGTCATGTCCCGGCCGAACGTCGTCCGGTCCGACCTCGAACGTTTGCGCCAGGCCGGACGCCGCCACAAGCACGACCGAAGCGCCCGCGATCAAGAAAAGTCTCAGCGCCTCGCCCATCCCACAAATCCTTTGTTCTATAACAGTCCAAATGTTCAAGTCTTCACTGGCCGTAGCAGGCGTAGGACGGCCCATGATGGCATGTCCTATGGTCGTGCCGCGTGAAGTGATTGTAGAACCCGCGCTCGTGTCCGAGATGCTCGCACTCATGATAGGAGTAGACGCATCCCAGAAAGACGGGGCGGTAGTGCGCCCGGGTCAGGGTACCGCGAGCCTCTTGGCCGGCTCCTGGATCGAGATAGAGCCCGGCGGAGAAGGCCGATGTGTTCGAGCTCAACCCTGCAGCGGAGTTTGCACTCGGAGCGAGGGCGAACAGGATTGCGGAACCTAGAAGAGCGCGCTTCGTCATCATGCACTCCTGTCTTGGCATGGGTCGGCAGGCGCGGGGATCGCGGCTGGCAAGAGTAACGCGCCGGAGCGGGAAAGGCCTCAAGAACCCCGTGGGGGTACCATAGCGGGCGGGACGGCGCATCGTGGGAGGCCGGCCCGGGCCAGGTCTCCGAAGCGCCCGGACGGCGATGAGGTGATCGCGTGTTTCCGGGCGCGGTCGGTCACCGGCGGATGGAGACAATCACGAGGATCATCCAGAAGAGGACGATCAATCCATAGATGAGGTGAAGGGTACGCGTCGCCCGCGCGAGGACATGCTTCCGCAGGCGGGGACGCCTACCGGCCTCGGATGGCCCCCAGCTCTCCAGCCGGCGTCCCATCTTCTTGCTCATTTTTGCAACTCAATGCCTTGGTAAAGTTTTGCCGTTTTGGAAACTGGGCCTATTGTAAATTGATAACTTGGTTTAAACCATAAACAATGCAAACCATCATCTAAATACTGATCACTCCAAGATTAATACGGGAAAAAATTCTATCAGATATCCCTCTGAGTCTGACGGTGCAGCAAAATCCTCGGAGACATCGTCATGCCCGTCGGTGGGATCCGACCGCTTTCCACAAGCAGCGAGAGACTTCCGCCAGCATCGGATGAGCCTGCCGTGCGGGCCCACATGGACGCCGGTGGCCCCTTTTAACCCCATATGGGTATCGATAGGGTCTCGGCGCCGTTCCTGCAACCAGCTCCCCGGCGCTGCCGCTACGATGGCCCACGCCCGTGAGGACGTGTTGGCTCAGGCGCCGCCGGTCCTGAGGGAGAGCTTGTGGAGGCGCCGTCCCCTCGGCACTTGAAAGGCCCACGACTGGACACGGAAAGGACCTGGCTGTCCTAGCCCGTCTTATTCACGAGGACGGTGGATCTGGGGTGGCGAGCGTAGCATAAAGCATTGATGTAGCTTAGGGATTGGGTGCTGACGCCAAGCCTTCAGATCGCACCGAGCCTGCCACGCCCGCCATGTCCGATCCTACGTGTCTCCCGTTCGCGTTTCCATCCGTTCGGGGCAAGAAGCTCACAGCCGCCTTCGATGGCGGACGCCTGACCTCGGATGGCGGCGTCCTGCTGCTCGCCCAGGCCGCCCGGCGGTTGGACATTGCCGACAAGCTCGCTGCTGTGATCCCGGACCGTCGTGACCCCAGCCGGGTTCTGCATCCGTTGCCCGAGATCCTGCTGGCGCGCATCCTGGCGATTGCCTGCGGGTATGAGGATGCGGACGACCTCGACCACCTGCGCGCCGACCCCGCCTTCAAGCTCGCCTGCGGCCGCCTGCCCGAGAGCGGGCACGACCTGATGAGCCAGCCCACCGTCTCGCGGCTGGAGAACACGCCGGGTCTGCGCGACCTCATCCGGCTCGGGCGGGTGCTGGTCGACCTCTACTGCGCCAGCTACCCCGTCCCGCCCGACGCCGTCACCCTGGACATCGACGACACGTGCGACGTGGTGCACGGCCAGCAGCAACTGTCGCTGTTCAACGCCCATCACGATGAGCGCTGCTTTCTGCCGATCCACGTCTACGACACCGCCACCAGCCGCCCGGTCGCGATGATCCTGCGGCCGGGCAAGACGCCCTCGGGCCGCGAAGTGCGTGGACATCTGCGCCGCCTCGTCCGGGCGATCCGCCGCCACTGGCCCAACACCGCGATCACCATCCGGGGCGACGGCCACTACGGCCGGCCCGAGGCAATGGACTGGTGCGAGGACAACCGCGTCGCTTACGTCTTCGGTTTGACCGGCACCAAAGCGCTGGCGGCCAAGGTGGAACAGACGGCCGATCACATCAGAGTTGTGCGAGCCATCGACAACGAGGATGCGGTGCGGGGCTTTGCCGAGACCACGCACGCGGCCAAATCCTGGCGGCAAGAGCGGCGCGTCGCCGCCCGTATCGAGGCGACCCGGCTCGGCCTCGACATCCGCTATGTCGTCACAAACATCACGACCGGCACGCCGGAATGGCTCTATGCCGACCTGTACTGTGCCCGCGGACAGGCCGAGAACCTGATCAAGCTGCACAAGAGCCAGCTCGCCTCCGACCGTACCTCGTGCCGGCATCCCGCCGCCAACCAGATGCGGCTCGTCCTGCACACGGCGGCCTACTGGCTGATGCTGAGCGTGCGTGAGGCCATCCCGAAGGCGCACCGCCTCGCCACGGCCGAGTTCGCCACGCTCCGGCTGCGCCTCCTGAAGCTTGGCGCCCGCATCCGCGAGACCGCCAGCCGGGTTCGCCTCGCCTTCGCCGCCGCCTGTCCTGAGGCCGACCTACTGAGCCATCTCGCGACCACGCTCGCCCCAGCACCTGGCTAAACCAAGGGGCCGTGATGCCCCACAAACCCGCTCCCGTCCCTCCAGTGCTGACAGAACGATCCAGGTCCACACGCGTCAGAACAGACGCCCGATCCCGCGCGCCATCAGCCCAAAACACGCCGCAAGCCACTGCCCGGTGAATAAGACGGGCTAGGTCTTCGGCCCGCGCAGGCGATGATAGAGGGCGCGTGCTGCGTCCATGTAGTCCTGGTCCGGCTTCTCGGCACAGAACGACCGCAGGAAATCGGCTTGGCTCTCCAGCGGAACTGAGGGCGGCGAGAGGTCCAGGCCCTCGTCGACGCCGGGCGGCGCCCGCATCAGCGCCCCGCTCATGAAGCCCTGCGCCCAGGCGAAGTAGTCTCGCTCAATCAACGGGCTTCCGACAATTTCCTTGTTGAACCGGTCGCAGGTACTAGCGCCGAGGCCGACGATCTTGACCGTTTCCGCCCGTGCGGGGCCTGCGACTGCGATGGTGAAGGCGATGGCTAGGCATCTCAGCATCGGAGCTTTCCCATGTCCGTCGACGTTCAGATCGACCGTCCCGGCCGAAGCATCGTGTCTGCGCCCGGCGTCGGGCGGCTATCGTTACCTTGGCGCAGGCCCGGCTGGGTCGAGCAGCGATGTGGTATGCAGGCTCGCCCGGTGCCCCGTCGCGGCGACGTGCGCGTCGGAGCAACGCTCATACCGGTCGCCGGTCGAGATCATGATCAGCCGCTTCTGGTCGCCGGAGACCGAACGGAGCGCCAGGAGCGTTCGGCCTCCCGGCCAGACCACGGTGTCAGGTCGCGGATCGTCCTGCGGCAAGCCGTAGCGCTCGACGCCTTCACGGTAGATCGCCCCGTACCGGCTTGCGACCTCGGCTTCCGGGAAGGATTGACTGACCCAGATCACCTGCTGCAGCCCCTCGTCCTGGCAAACCTCAAGGACGACCTCCTGGGTCATGCTACCCGCCGCGAGGGGACGGTCGTGGAAGTAGAACAGGGCGGTGATGTTGCCCTCGCGGTCGACCATGGAGGGGCGAGGAACGGCCATCATGGGTCCCCATGACAGTCCGAACGGAGCGTCCTGCGCCCGCAGGGCCGCTGGCGTACTCGCCGACAGCATCGCTCCGACGAGCGATGGCCAAAACATCCTCATGGTTTGACCCTCCCAGAACATCCAGCTTATTCCGCCGCCTCTCCGAGCGGTGCAGCGGACGCCTCCTTGACCGGCCTCCCGCTCGTGATCGGAACCTCCTTGCCGCCGAAGCGCGCGTAGAGGGCCGGTAGGACCACGAGGGTGAGCAGGGTCGCGCTGATCAGGCCGCCGATGACCACGGTCGCGAGCGGTCGCTGCACCTCGGCGCCCGTCTCGGTCGCGAGCGCCATCGGCACGAACCCGAGTGAGGCCACGAGCGCGGTCATCGCCACCGGCCGCAGCCGGGTCATCGCGCCCTCCAGAATCGCCTCGCGCTTCGGCCGCCCTTCGGCGATGAGCTGCTTGATGAAGGTCAGCATCACGAGGCCGTTCAGCACCGCCACGCCCGAGAGCGCGATGAACCCGACCGCCGCCGGCACCGAGACCGGCATGCCGCGCAGCCAAAGGGCGAAGATGCCGCCGGTGAGCGCCAGCGGCACCGCACTGAACACGAGCATCGCGTCGCGGGGTGAGCCGAGCGCCGAGTACAGCAGCAGAAAGATCAGGAAGAAGCACACCGGCACCACGATCATGAGGCGTCGCTTCGCCGAGGCGAGGTTCTCGAACTGCCCGCCCCAGGTCACGTAGTAGCCGGGGGGAAGTCGCACCTGGGTGCCGACCTTTCCTTGAGCCTCCGCCACGAGCGAGCCGATATCGCGCCCGCGCACGTTGGCGGTGACCACCACGCGGCGCTTGCCGTTCTCGCGCGAGATCTGGTTCGGCCCCTCCGTCACCGAGAAGCCCGCCACCTGCTTCAGCAAGACCGAGGTCGCCCGGCCGTTCGGTCCGGGTGGCAACGGTACCGGGATGTTCTCCAGCGCTTCCCGATCCTCGCGCACCTTGTCGGTCAGGCGGACGACGATGGGGAAGCGCCGGTCGCCCTCGAAGACGATTCCGGCGTCCTTGCCGCCAATGGCCGCGCCGATGACCTCCTGGATGGCCCGGTGCTCAAGCCCAGCCGCGCCGCCTCGGCCTTGTTGATCTTGATTTCCAGGAACGGCAGGCCCGCCGTCTGCTCGACCTTGACGTCCTCCGCCCCGTTGATGCCGCGCAGCACCGCCGCGACCTGGTTCGCCGCCTTGAGCATCGGCTCGAACTCCTCGCCGAACACCTTCACGGCCAGGTCGCCGCGGGTGCCCGCCAGAAGCTCGTTGAACCGGAGCTGGATCGGCTGGGAAAACTCGTAGACGTTGCCGGCGAGCTCAGCCACGGCCTTCTCGATCTGCTCCTGCAACTCCGCCTTGCCCAGGGACGGGTCCGGCCATTCCTCTTGGGGTTTGAGGATGACGAAGGTGTCGGACGAGTTCGGCGGCATCGGGTCCGAGGCGACCTCGGCCGTCCCCGTCTTCGAGAAGACGTAGGCGACCTGCGGGAACTTCGAGACCGCCTGCTCCACCTTGAGCTGCATGGCCTGCGACTGCGACAGCGAGGTCGAGGGGATCCGCGTCGCGTTCAGCGCGATGCTCTTCTCGTCGAGCTGCGGGATGAACTCGGTGCCGAGCCGCGTGAACAGCACGGCGGCGCCGACGAGGAGCAGGAGCGCCCCGCCGACGAAGGCGAAGGGCGCCCGCACCGCCGCGCCCAGCACTGGCTGGTAGGCCGCCTTGAGCCCGCGGATGATGAGGTTGTCCGTCTCGGTGACCTTCCCGGTGATGACGATGGCGATGAGGGCCGGCACGAAGGTGAGGGAGAGGACGAAGGCGGAGACGAGCGCGATGATGACGGTGAGCGCCATCGGCTCGAACATCTTCCCCTCCACTCCGGTGAAGGTGAGGAGTGGCACGTAGACCAGGATGATGATGGCTTGCCCGTAAAGGGACGGCTTGATCATCTCCTCGGCCGAGGCCCGCACGGTGGCGAGGCGCTCCTCGGTGTCGAGGGGGCGACCGAGACTTTGCTGCTTCTCGGCGAGATGGCGGAGCGCGTTCTCGGTGATGATGACCGCCCCGTCGACGATCAGGCCGAAGTCGAGCGCGCCCAGGCTCATCAGGTTGGCCGAGATCCCCGCCTCGACCATGCCGGTCATGGTCATCAGCATGGCGACCGGGATGACCAGCGCCGTGATGACGGCCGCTCGGATGTTGCCGAGCAGCAGGAACAGGATGACGATGACCAGGGCCGCCCCCTCGGCGAGGTTCTTGGCCACCGTCTTGATGGTCGCCTCGACGAGCAGCGTCCGGTTGAGGACCGTCTGCACCTCGACGCCCGGCGGAAGGGACTTGCGAATCTGGTTCATGCGCGCGTCGACCGCAGCGGCGACCGTGCGGCTGTTCTCGCCGATCAGCATCAGGGCGGTGCCGACGACGACCTCCTGTCCGTCCTCGCTGCCCGAGCCCGTGCGCAGGTCGCGCCCGATCCGGACCTCGGCGAGGTCCTTGACCCGCACCGGCACCCCGCCGCGCGTCGTGACGAGGACGTTCTCGATCTCCTCCATGCTCTCCAGGCGACCGGCCGCTCGCACGACGTAGCCCTCGCCGTTGTCCTCCAGGTAGCGCGCGCCCTGGTTGGCGTTGTTGGCCTCCAGGGCCCGGGCGACGTCGCCGAAGGACAGGTCGAGGGAGGCGAGCTTCGTCGGGTCGGGCTGGACGTGGTACTGCTTCTCGAAGCCGCCGATACCATCGACGCCGGCCACGCCCGGCACGGTCTTGATCTGGGGCCTGATGATCCAGTCCTGCACCGTGCGGAGATACGCGGTCTGCTCCAACTGGGTGCGCAGGCGCTGGCCCTCCGGCGTCAGGTAGCTGCCGTCCGGCTGCCAGCCCGCCTTGCCGGCGGCCGAGACCGTCCGCTCGCCCGGCTTCGCGTAGTGGATCGACCACATGTAGATCTCGCCGAGACCGGTCGAAATCGGGCCCATGTGGGGCTCCGCCCCGGGCGGCAGGTCCTGTTTCGCCTGGGACAGGCGCTCGGCGACCTGCTGGCGGGCGAAATAGATGTCGAGTTTTTCCGCGAAGACGGCGGTGACCTGCGAGAAGCCGTTGCGCGAGAGCGAGCGGGTGTATTCCAGCCCCTTGATGCCGGCGAGCGCGGTCTCGACCGGGTAGGTGACCTGCTTCTCGATGTCGACCGGCGAGAGCGAGGGCGCGGTCGTGTTGATCTGAACCTGGTTGTTGGTGATGTCGGGGACCGCGTCGACGGGGAGCTTGGTCAGCGCATAGACGCCGAAACCGGCCGCCAGCAGCGCCAGGAGCAGCACCAGCCAGCGCTGGTGGACCGAGAAGTCGAGGATGCGGGAGATCATGCCGATTCTCCTCAATGATCGTGGTCGGCTTCGCTCTTCCCGAGCTCGGCCTTGAGGAGGAAGGTGTTGGCGACCGCGATTTCCTCGCCTGGCCTCAGGCCCGAGACGACCTCGAAAGCGTCGTCGTCGGAGCGTCCGAGCTCGACCTCGCGCTTCTCGAAGCCCTCCTCGGTGCGCGCGAAGACGACGCGCTTGCCCTCGACGGTCTGCAGGGCGGCCTTCGGGATCCGCACGCCGACGGCGTCCTGCGCGATCTCGACCTCGGCGGTGACGTAGGTGCCGGGGCGCCAGGCCATATCCTTGTTCGGAAGTGCCACGACGACCCGGGCGGCGCGGGTGTCCGCATTGAGGAGGGGGCTGACGAAGATCACCTTGCCCCGCTCGTGGCGCTCGCCGCCCTCCTGGCTGGGCGTGACGGTGACGCCGGCACCTTCCTTGACCTTGGCGAGTTCGGAGGTCGGGACCGAGAGCTCGATCCAGACGGTCGAGAGGTCGGCGACCGTGTAGAGGTCGGAGGGGTCGCCCTCCTTGCCCACCGCCGTGCCGACATCGACCTTGCGCTCGACGATCCGCCCGGTGAGCGGGGAGCGCAGCTCGTACTGACGCAGGGTCGAGGTGTTCGGGGTGGTCTCGTCCTGCTTGGCGAGCTTCGCCACCTCCGCCGCGTTCAGCCCGAGCGCCGAGAGCTTCTGCCGGGCGAGGTCCTGGCGCAGGCTCGCCTCCGAGTAGACGGCCTTGGCATTCAGGAAGGCCGACTCGGCCGAGATGCGCTTGTCCCAGAGGGCCTGCTGCCGGTCGAAGTTCGTCTTCTCCAACTCGGCTTTCACCGAGGCGGTGAGGTAATCGCTCTTCGCGTCGGCGACCTCGCGGCTGTCGAGGACGGCCACGACCTCTCCCTTCCTCACGTCGTCGCCCAGGCGCTTGCGCATCTCGGCCACGGTGCCGACGACCCGGGCCGGGACGCGCGCGATCCGGTCGGTGTCGGGCGTGATGGTGCCTGGCACGAGGATGTGGCGGGACAAGGTGCCGCCCTCGGCCTTCACGACCGAGATGTCCTGGTTCCGGACCTGCTCGGCGGTCATCCTGACGTGACCTTCCTCGTCCTCCGCCTCGGAGGGGGGGTGCTCGACGTGGCCGTCGCCGGGCTTGGCCGCGGGCTTGACCGCGGGCTTGCCGTGGTCATTGCCGTCCCCTTCGGCATGGCTGGCCCCCGCCGCCGGCCTGCCGGCTTCGGGGCCCGCGGCGAAGGTAATCAGGGATGGCGGCAGCCCGGCTGTGGTGAGTGTCGTCCGGACGAAGCCGGTGACGGCGGGGGCGGCGACGCCGATGGCGATGCCGACGGCCAGGACGGCCGCGAGGATGAAGAGACGCATGGGGGACCGTTCGGCCGGGACGACGGACGGCCTCGCTGGGCGGTCACGTTCGGTCCCATAGGTTCAGACGAAGCAACGGGCCCGGCGCCGGGTGGGGCGGCCGGGCGGATGCGCCCAGGGGCGCGGGGTCACCTCACGCGCGGGGCGGTCGTGCCAAACGGTCGGGGACGACGGAGGCGAGCGCCTCGGCGAAGCACAAGTAGACCGGGCGCGGAACGTCGGGCGCGGGTGCGACCGGGTCGGCCTGCAAGGTCGCCAGCTGGTGGCAGCCGCAATGGACATGGCAGGTTAGGCCCGGGTCGACGGCCTCACCCAGCGCGGCAGCATCCACGGTGGCCATCTCGGTCCGACCGTGGTGGCGGCCCGAATGGAAGGCCAAATCCTCGGCGAGCCCGGCGGTCGGGGCGACGACGGCCAAGGCCAGGACGAGCGCGAGCATGCGGGCGGCCACCACCCACCAGCCTCGCTTCGCCCAACGGCGCTTATGCCGACCGCCAAAGTCCATCGTCGCCCTTATGTGCGATTCAGGTCCGCCGGCACAAGCCGTCGCCCGACATGCTTGAACCTGCCCTGAACATCGCCCCCGGTCCAATGGGCCGGATTCACCTTGCGATAGCGCGGCGTCTATCCGGACCTGCCAAATCGCACTCCGGCTCGCACCTGTCAGCCGCCGACGGTGACACGGTTCGATCCAGTCACGTTCAGCGGAAAGAGAAATTGCATCAGCACGGATACCGACCAGAAAAAGTCCGGATCTGTTTCGCGGCAGCGCGCGTTTGCGCCGCAACCTCGAATTCAGGAGACCCCCGATGAGGATCACGATCGCCGCCCTGGCCGCCTCGGCCGCCCTGGCCCTCGCCCCCGCCGCCGCGCTGGCGCAGCACGTGGACGTCGGCCCGGGTGGGGTGTCGGTGCATGGCGAACATCATCACGACGACGTCGAGCACACGCACACCACCGTCGAGGAGCATCATCGCGACCGCCCGGTCGTGCATGAGGATCACCACGATGACCATCACGAGAAGACCGTGGTCGAAGAGCACCGGCACTAATCGCTGCGCGCCTGACCAGGGGCCGTCGCGAGGGTGACCGTACCCCGCGGCGGCCCCTTCGCTTATCCGGAGGGCGCGGTCGCGAGCCCCGAGGCTTCCTGAACGGCGCCTTCAGGACGCGTTCAACGGCGGCGTCGCACCCTGGCGCGCTCCGAGATCCGAGAGGAGACATCGATGAGACGGCACCTTGCAGGCTTGATGGCGGCGGCCATCGCTCTCGCGCCGGCGGCGGCATCGGCCCAATATTACGAGTACGGCCCGGGCGTCCGGAGACCTCACGAACACGTAGATGTCTATCGGCACGGCGACCACGACGACGTGGTGGTCCGGCGCCATCACGGCCATCACGACGAGTACGACCGTCCTGCGGCCTTCGAGCGCCGCGGGCACCATCACCATCACGACTTCGACGATTGAGGCAGGAGACCCGCCCCGGCCGCAATGGCCCGGGCCGGGCCGGTCAGAGTACGGCGAGGGGCGGGACCGCACCGCGACCGGCTGTGGTGGAAGGGGCGTCCGCCTCGCCCGCCATGGCGTAGCCGATGCCGGCGGAGAGACGCGCGAAAACCACCGGTGACGGCAGCATCCGCATCACGGCGCCCTCCCGCGATGGCCTTACTTCCCGTCGTGGCCGTGGCCGTGGGCATGGCCGTCGTTCGCGCGGTGCGCCGGCTTGCCGTCCTTCCCGGCTTCCTCGGCCTCGCGCACCCGCGGGTCGTCGCGGTGGGTCGGGCCGCCCGAGACGTTGCCCGTGTTCGGGACCGTCCGTTCCGGGTTCGAGGCGTTGCCGTGCCCGTCCACGGCGAGCGCGGGGGCCGCGGCCGCGGCCAGGATCCCTGCGGCAAGTACGATGGCCGGCATGCGTGTCATCGGTCTGTCTTCCTTCTCCCGGCGGCCGAAGCCGCATCGAAGGACGAGATAGCCAAACCTTTTGTCTCCCGTTCGCCGCGTTCGTGACGAAGTGTGTCAGCCCCTGGGGCCAACCCTGGGCAGGCGGACCTCGGCCCGCAAGCCGCCCTCGGGCCTGGGGGCCAAGCCGAGCGTGCCGCCCTCGGCCTCGATGGCCCGCCGGGCTATGGTCAGGCCGAGGCCGGTCCCACCCGTGTTGCGGCTGCGTGAGCCCTCAAGCCGGGCGAACGGCTCGAAGGCGCGGGGCACGTCCTCTGGGTCGATGCCGGGGCCGTCGTCATCGACCTGCACGACCAGCTCGGCCTCCTCGATGCCCAGGCCGACGCGCACCCGTGAGCCGTAGCGCACCCCATTGTCGACGAGGTTCTCCAAGGCACGCCTGAACGCCACGGGCCGGACCGTCGCGAGCGCTCGGCCCGGTCCCTGATACGCGACGTCCCGACCCGCGTCCGCCGAGGCGTCGCAGACGCCCATCAGGACGCTGGCGACGTTCGTGACCTGCCGCGCCTCCGGGTCGGCATCGCCGCGCAGGTAGGCCAGCGTCGCGTCGACCATGGCCTGCATCTCGTCGAGGTCGTCGGCCATGGCGCGGCGCTCCTCGGCGTCGCCGACCCGGTCGAGGCGCAGGCGGAGCCGCGCGATGGGCGTGCGCAGGTCGTGCGAGACGGCCGCCAGCGCCTGCGTCCGCTCCGCGACCAGCGCGTGGATGCGCGTCTGCATCGCGTTGAGCGCCCGGCCGATCCCGCGCGTCTCGTCCGGGCCGACCTCGGGAACGCTCACGACCATGCCCTGTCCGATCCGGCTGGTGGCGCGGGTCAGCGCGCGCAGGGGTCCCGCGATCCGGTGCATCAGGACGACGGCGGCCACACCGACGAGGACGGCCATGGCCGTCGCCAGGAATGCCCAGGGAGCAATACGAACCAGGCCCGGTGCGTGGGCGGACCGGAAGGTCAGGACGCTACCGTCCGGAAGCGGGGAGGTCCCGCGCAGGTCCTGTTGGTGGAGCGGCTCGTCCGGCGCCGCAAGTGCGAGGTCGAGACCCGGGCCGAGAACCGGTTCGAGTTCGAGGAGGCGGTCGCGCAAGTCGCGGAGCTCGGGGTCGGTGCCCTCGCCCCCGGCAACCGGTGCCTCCCGGTCCCAACCGATCTCGAAGTGAGCCGACGAAAGCGCCTTGGCCTCTGTGCCGCGTGCGTCCGGCGGGCGTCGCAGGACGGACTCACGCGCCAGGACGAGCTGGCGGGCGACCTCCGTGGCGAACGCCTCGTCGGCTGCGACCGCGGCCGAGCGGCGGTAGAGCATCAGGGCCCCGCCATGGACCGCGAGGACAGCCAGCAGCAGGACGGCGACCGTGCGGCCCTCCAGGCTTCGGGCGAGGCCGACCAGACCCCTCATGCCCGGTCGACCTTGGCGCCCAGTATGTAGCCCGAGCCGCGCACCGTCTTGACGAGGGGCGTTGCGCCCTCGGGCGGTTCGAGCTTGCGTCCCAGTCGGCTGACGAGGGTGTCGACGCTGCGGTCGGACGGCGCGGCGAGGCGGCCGCGGCTCATCTCCAGGATCTGCTCGCGGCCGAGCACGCGCCCGGGATGCTCCAAAAAGACGAGGAGCAGGTCGTACTCCGCGCCTGATAGGTCGACGGCGGCCCCCTGCGGATCGGTCAATGCGCGGCTGCGCAGGTCGAGCCGCCAGCCCGAGAAGGCGAGTGTCTCCGGCCACGCCGTCGCGGTCGGGGTCGGCGCGACGGCGGCGCGGCGCAGCACCGCGCGGATGCGGGCCAGGAGCTCCGGCCGCCCGAACGGCTTGCCGACGTAATCGTCGGCCCCGAGTTCGAGGCCGAGCACCCGGTCGGCCTCCTCGGCGCGGGCGCTGAGTATGATGACGGGGACGGTGCCCTTCGCCCTGATCGCTCGCAACAGGTCGAGCCCCGAGGTCCCAGGCAGCATGACGTCGAGGAGGATGAGGTCGACGCCGCCCCCGGGCAGCAGGCGCCACATCTCCGCCCCGCTCCGGCAGCCGGTGACGCGGTAGCCGCTCTCGCGCAGCGCGCGGCCGACGAGCATGCGCATGCCGTCGTCATCCTCGACGAGGAGGATGTGCGTCTCGCGCGAAGGCGGGCTCGCTCCGTCGATGCAATCCAAGGCTTCGGCCTCCCCCCTCAGCCGACCAACTCGTCGAGCAGCAACAGCAGCAGGAAGCCTGCGAAGAACATCGCGGTCACCCAGGGCCGATCCTCGGTCTCGTGCGCCTCGACGAGCAACTCCTCCGTGACGAGATAGAGGAGGGCAATGAGGCCGAAGGCGAGGAAGCCGGCTTGGACGGTGGCGGGTAGGGAACCGACGGGCCCGCCGAGCAAGGCCCCGAGCGGCAGCAGCAGCACGAGGGCCGCGGTGAGGCCAACCACCTTGCGCTTCGACGCGCCGCCCTCGCCGAGCTCGTTCGCGACGGTCAGGCCCAGGAACAGCACCTCGATGGTCAGAGCCACCGTGAGCAGGATGCCGGCCTTGGCACCGGCCGCGAAGGCGATGCCGAGGACGAGGCCGTCGACCAGGATGTCGATGCCGGTGACGGACATCAGCCCGACCGGCCCTTTCACGCGGGTCTCCAGCTCCCGTACCAGCAGCATCGCCGCGACGCCGAGCGCGCCGCCAACGAGCGTGGCCCAGGGCGATCCGGCATGCTTGAGGTCGGGCAGGATCTCGCCCGCGGCCGCCGCGAAGACGACGCCGGCGGCGAAGTGCTGGATGGCACTGACCAGGACGGGACCGGGTCGAAGGTTGACGGCTACCGCCGCGCCGATGATGGCGGCCGCGGCGGGGATCAAGGTGTAGGGCCAGGCTTGCATGCCGGCCTCAGACCACGTGCTCGGGTGCGAGCGCGCAGGCGGCGGCCTCGCTCGTCTCGACCTGCAGGGTCACGTGGCCTATGCCGAAGCGCTCCCGCATCTCGCGCGCCGCCCGCATCAGGAAGGCGTCGCCTGGGGCGCCTCCCGGCATGACGAGGTGGGCCGTGAGGGCGACCTCCGTGGTGCTCATGGGCCAGATGTGCAGGTCGTGGATGGCGGCGACGCCGGCCAGGTCCTCCAGGTGGCGGCGCACCGCTGCCGGGTCGAGGCCGGGCGGCACCGCGGCGAGCGACATCCGCACGCTGTCGCGTAGCAGGCCCCCCGTGCTCCAGACGATGACGGCCACGATGCAGAGGCTGACCACCGGATCGAGCCATGTCCAGCCGGTGTAGAGGATCACGAGGCCGGCGACGACGACACCGGCCGAGACCGCGGCGTCGGCGGCCATGTGCAGGAACGCGCCCTTGATGTTGATGTCGCCCTTCCGACCTGAGGCGAAGAGCCAGGCGGTGGCGCCGTTGATCAGGATGCCGATGGCGGCGACGATCATCACCGTCTTGCCGGCGACGGGGGCGGGCTCGGCGAAGCGCTGGACCGCCTCCCAGGCGATGGCCCCGACCGCGACCAGCAGGAACACGGCGTTGAACAGGGCCGCCAAGATCGAGGAGCCCTTCATGCCGTACGTATAGTGCGATGTCGGGGCCCGTTTGGACAGGATGATCGCGACCCAGGCCACGATGAGGCCGAGCACGTCCGAGAGATTGTGTCCGGCATCCGCCAAGAGGGCCACCGAGTTGCCGAGCACGCCATACGTTGCCTCCACGATGACGAAGCCGACGTTCAGCGCGATGCCGATGGCGAACGCGCGGCCGAAGCTCGCCGGGGCGTGGACGTGCCCCGGCCCGTGCTGGTGGCCACCGGGTTCGTGATCGTGGCCCGCATGGTCGTGGTCGGGGCCGGCGTGGCTGTCGTGCGGCGTCATGGCTCTTACGGTATCCTTGTTGGCTCGGCTCGACGGCTTGCCCGGCGCAACGTTCGGCTCCGGCATCCTGCCGGTCGGGGCTACGGTCCGCGGCACGGTGCGGTGTTCACGGGTGTGCCCGGAGCCGCGTGCGAGGGGCGCGTGCAGGCTCAGATTCGGGCCTTCAGGAGGCGGAGCGCATTCGCGGTCACGAGCACCGTCGCCCCGGTATCGGCCAGAATGGCCGGCCACAGGCCGGTGAGGCCGGCGACCGTGGTCACGAGGAAGACCGCCTTCAGGCCCATCGCCAGGGCGATGTTCTGCCGGATGTTGCGCATCGTCCTGCGCGACAGGTCGACCATGCGGGCGACGTCGCGAACCCGTCCGTGAAGGACGGCGGCATCCGCTGTCTCAAGGGCCACATCCGTGCCGCCACCCATGGCAATGCCGACGTCCGCCGCGGCGAGCGCCGGGGCGTCGTTGATGCCGTCACCCACCTTCGCCACGATCTCGCCGGCACCCTGGAGCTGCCGGACGATGCTCTGCTTGTCCTCGGGCAGGAGCTCGGCGCGGGCCTCGATCCCCAACGCTCCGGCAACGGCGTTCGCCGTACGTTGGTTGTCGCCCGTGACCATCATGGCGCGTACGCCCGCGGCGGCGAGCGCGTCGATGCCGGCGCGGGCGTCGGGCCGCACTTCGTCGCGCATGGCGAGCAGCCCGGCCGCCGTGCCGTCGGCCAGGAGCACCGAGACGGTCTTGCCCTCCGCGTTCAAGGCGGCGGCGCGGGCTTCGAGCTCGGGTGTGGGCGGTACCCGCCCCGCGGTTGCACGGGGCGAGCCGAGGAAGAGCTCGACGCCCCCGACGCGGCCGGTGACGCCCTGGCCGCCGACGGACCGCGCGCCTGCGGCCGGGGGGATGGGAACCCCGGCGTCCGCCGCCCTCGCCAGGATGGCCTTGGCGAGCGGGTGGGCGGAGCCCGTCTCCAGGGCCGCCGCAAGGGAAAGCACCTCCCGTTCCGACCGACCGAGCGGGACCACGTCCGTGACCCGGGGACGACCCTCGGTCAGGGTCCCGGTCTTGTCGAAGGCGGCGACCGTCACCCGACCGAGGTTTTCCAGGGCCGCGCCGCCCTTGATCAGCAGCCCGCGCCGGGCCCCCACGGAGAGGCCGGCAGCGATGGCTGCCGGGGTCGAGATCACCAGGGCGCAGGGACAGCCGACGAGGAGGAGTGCCAAGCCCCTGTAGACCCACTCCGCCCATGGGGCGCCGAGGAGAAGCGGCGGCAGGACCGCCACCGCGGCGGCGACCGCGACCACGCCGGGCGTGTAGGAGCGGGCGAATCGGTCGATGATCCGCTCGGTGGGGGCCTTGGCTTCCTGGGCCTCCTCGACGAGGCGCACCACGCGGGCGATGGTGTTGTCCTGCGCGGTGGCCGTGGCGCGGATCCGAAGGGCCCCGTCGCCGTTGATGGTGCCCGCGAAGACCGTGTCGCCCCGGGCCTTCGGCTTCGGGACGCTCTCCCCGGTCACGGGGGCCTCGTCCACTGCGCCCTCGCCATCCGTCACGACGCCATCCGCCGGGATGCGGTCGCCGGGACGAACCAACACGGTCGCGCCGACCTGAAGGGCGCCCGCGGGCACCTCCTCGACGCGACCGTCCGTCTCCAGCAGGGCCGTCCTTGGTACCAGCCTCGACAGATCGTTGATCGAGGCGCGGGCGCGCCCGGCGGCAACGCCCTCCAGGAGCTCGCCGACGAGGAACAGGAACACGACCGTGGCGGCCTCCTCGGTCGCGCCGATGATCACGGCGCCGACGGCCGCCACGGTCATCAGCGTCTCGATGGAGAACGGCGTTCCGAACCGGGCCGCGGCCACGGCGCGCCGCGCGACGGGCACGAGGCCGACGGCGAGCGCGGCGAGGAAGGCGTAATGCCCACCCGCGGGTGCGACCCGCCCGACCGCGTACGCCACCGCGAGGGCGGCACCGCAGGCGAGGGTCAGGAGCCCGCGCCCGCTGCGCCACCAAGGGATCTCGTCGGAGCCGACCGCCCGGCCAGCCCGGTCGGCGCTCTGGGCGCCGTGCGCGGACGACGCGGCGCCTGCGTCCGACACCGC
The DNA here is from genome assembly GCF_003173715.1 of Methylobacterium durans. Taxonomy (NCBI): domain Bacteria; kingdom Pseudomonadati; phylum Pseudomonadota; class Alphaproteobacteria; order Hyphomicrobiales; family Methylobacteriaceae; genus Methylobacterium; species Methylobacterium durans. The sequence goes on from NZ_CP029550.1 coordinate 4,636,912, forward strand.
GTAGCCGAGCGAGGCCACGACCGCGGAGAGGGTGGCGCGGCTCACCGTGCCCGTGTGCGCGACGGTCACCGTTCGCGCGGGCACGGAGACCGCCACGTCCTCGACGCCGGGCAGCCGGCGGATGGCGGTCTCGATCTTGGCCCCGCAGGACGCGCAATCCATGCCGGCGACGCGTAGCCGGGTCGGTGGCACGTCGGATCCCCGGGGCTCCGGGACCTCATCGGGATTGCGAAGCAGCGTATCCATCCTGCACCTTCCGCGTCGATGGGAAGGGTGCTAATCCCTCTAGCCACTAGAGGAGCAAGGGGATTCGATGAAGCCGCTCGCCATCGGTGCATTGTCCGCGAGAACCGGGGTCAAGATCCCGACCATCCGGTACTACGAGGAGACGGGACTGCTGCCCCGGCCGGAGCGGACGCAGGGGAACCAGCGAACCTACGACGAGGCGGCGGCGCGCCGGCTGCGCTTTATCCGGCATGCCCGCGAACTGGGGTTCGAGGTCGACGCCATCCGGACGCTGCTGGCGCTCGCCGACCAGCCGAACCGCCCCTGCGACGAGGCGGACGCCGTCGCGCGCCGGCATCTCGCCGACATCGATGACCGGATCGCCCGGCTGACAGGATTGCGGACCGAGATCCAGGCCATGATCGACCAGTGCGCACGAGGCCGGATCGAGCAGTGCCGCGTGATCGAGGTGCTGGCCGACCACGGCGAGTGCCTCCACGAGCAGCATTGACCGGCAGGATTCCGGCGCCGACACCGGGCGTCGAGGGCGACCGGACCGGCTCGAAGGACGGCCTCTCCCGCGCGTTTCGCCGGTGCGGCCGGTTCGGGCGCCCGCGAAGCCGGCGACCGGTTGGCGCTCAATGCCCGGGTGACGGGTGCAAGGCCGGCCGGGTCGCCGGCTTCGGCACCCGGCCGCGTCCGGGCGGCTCGATGACACTGCCTGTCGCGTCCGGGACCCGGTCGGTCGCCCGCGCGAAGGCGGGCCGTGGGCTGAGCGGCGCGGCGCCCGCGCCCCCACGTTCGAGTAGGCGCCTACGGCGCCGGGCCACAGAACGATGACCGAGACCACCGCCCACCTGACGACCGTGCCCATTGGCACTGGATCCATGTTGGCCCACCCGGACGGGGCCGGGCAGCGAGCCGCAGACTACACCCGCTTGCCTTCCTTGTAAGCCTTCGGCCGGTTGCCCCGGGCGCCCGGTTTCCAGACGCGCGACGCGATGGCGGCCCCTGTCGCGTGCCGCGTGCCGCGAGGGCTCGATGGGCAAGTCGCCACTCCTGTTCGCCGAGGCCCCTGCCTTGTAACCGCCCGGACCTCCGCGCGTTTCGGCTGGTTGCTGACGCCGGCCAAACCTCACCTCTCACACGGAAACGCCTTCAGTCCGGACGGCCCTGGCGACCGACCGCGCGGGGCCGGCCGTCGGCGCCCGGCACGGTGGCGTTCCGCGATGGTTCGGTCGGCCTTCGCGCCTGAATCCGGTCCCATCCTTGCGCGCACGCCGCACCGCCCGAAGACGCGCGGCACCATCCATCGGCCCCGCGCCGCCGTCGCCCCTGCCGCGAGGACCCCGGGCGGTCCGCCGAGGCGCCGCGCCGCGGGTCCCGCGGGTCCGCCGCGCCCCGTGAGCTTCTGCGGCGCGGGCCACACCTTCGAGATGAGCGCTAGAACAAAATGCCTGTTTCGAGAACGAAACGACCCTGCCGCTTCTTATCTCCGTTTTTCCCGAAGGCCAGGCCGGACGTGGCGTTGACCGCCCTGACATACGAGCACTCGGGACGGACGAAGTAGCGGTCGACTTGGAAGGTTGGCGTTATGGTCGCCGAGAACGCCTTGCTCCCGGGTCCATAAAGAAGGCTCGTTTCGCCGATGCTTTTCTTGCCAGACTGAGCAATGTACTCAATCCTGCCAGCAAGGGATATCTGAGGCGTGAACGAATAGCTCGCAAGCAGAGCGCCCCCGTAGGTGGAGGCAGTGTCGTTGATGCCGAGCGTAAAGTCACGAGGCACGTGGGTGAACTGGACATAAGGCGATATGATCCACGGCCCGGATTTGTACCCGTAGGTCAGATTATAGATGCTGCTGTTATTTTGCAGTAGCGGAGTTGCGACAGTGTCGCGGGCAGAGCGATCAAGGTTCGCACCAGCGCTGACGCTCACCCGGTTTTCCTCGTCAAACTTGTAAACAACCGAACCAATGAGCCAAGTCAGCCTGTCGGAATAAAAGCCATCGTTCAGCGACGCCGTGATCACGGTGGGTCCCTTGCTGTAAGCGATCTGCAGGCCCTTGTTGATGTTGTTGGCTTGGTAGAAGAGCAAGCCCTGCTCGACATTCATGTTCTGGAAGGTGAACGTTCTCTCGCCGCTGAACAGCGAGGGCATTTGGCCGCCCTGAAGGGAAAACTCGTCACTGAGCTTGGCCTTGGCGTAGGCGAGGGGAACGAACCCATACGTTTGCGAGGTCGTGTCAATCGCGCTCGAATTGGGCAGGCCCAAGGCCGGGATAGAGTAGATGCCGGTCTGGACATAGAACTGAACCGGTCCGTCCGCCTTCTGAACGATCATCTGGAGATTGCTGAAATCGACGCGACCTGTTCGGTCATCCGAGGCCGGGTTACCCTGCAGCACGCCGTAGCCGGTCACGACCCCGGACACGCTTATCTTTCCGATTGGGCCGGCCATGAAGGAGGCCGGACGCGGGTCCGCTTTCAGGGGGCCGCTGATCGTCGGCTGCTCCAGCTCGCCCGACTTTTCCGTCTTTGGAACGGAGTCGTCGTCATCGTCGGAGGTCGCCGCCGCGGCCTGCGCGAGGACGATGGTGCAGAGCCCGGCAAGCGCGCACGCCGTCAGGGAGCGGCGGACCCCGGCGAATTTCGAGATGCGGGCGAACGCCGCCCGTGCCGCAAGCGGTTTGCGCATGGTCATGTGGAACACGTGCGTGCCACCGGTTCCGAAGTTGCGGGCCGTAGCAAAATCAGCATCAGGTCCTCGAAGGGCGGAGCTGTCGATGTAACGCCCGAGCTGCCATGTGATACTCGACCGCATTGTCCGAACGGACATGGTTAGGGACATTCGTCCGGTTCGCAGCAGGAATCGACCCCGGAAATAGGTCAACGTCCCCGTCGATTCCCCACGGCACGCGCATGAGCGCGCCGCACACGAAGCCCTGCGCCCAAGCGGAATGCCCGCGCTCAAGGGCTGGGTTGTATCGGATCGCTTCATTGAACCGTGCGCATGTCGAAGCGCCGTGCCCGGCGACCGTCGCGGCTTGAGCCTGGGCAGGGGCAGCGAGCAGGACGCTCAGCGCCACCGACATCCTCCACGTCAAAGACTTGGTCCTTCGCGCAGCAAATCGGGAATTCACGCAGGCAGGGTTGGGCTGCCACTATGCTGCAGGGCCGGGTGGAGACAACGGCGAAGCTTGTGCGCCGAAGTCGAAACGCGGCCGGAGTGCCGTTTCAGGCACACGGAAGCATTCCCGCCCGAGACCACCACAAGCCCGCTGCGCGCCGGAGTGCTGGCGGGGCGTCGCGCGGGCCGCCGGTCGCCGACCCGCGGCGACCGTGTTCTCCCTCTCACCCGAACGGGAGGTCGAGGAACCACCCTGGCGCTCCCGCTACCGGAGCAGCCTTGTCAGGCTCCTGCCGGGCCTCGTGCCGAGTTCGCGCGCGTCGAGCGTGCCGTCGCGGTCGGCATCCGCACGCCTGGACCGCTGCTCGATGACCGTTAGGAACTCCTTCTTATTTAGCGTGCCGGCGCGGTCCGGATCGGCGGCTTTCAGCTCACGGGAGGTCAGCAAGCCGAGGAGTTCCCTGGCGTCGGCCGTCCCGGTCGCGATCCGCTCCGGCGAAGGGGGTGCGAGCCGCAGCGCGCCTCCGTCAGGTCGATGGTCCCGTCCTGGTCCGTGTCGATGACCCGGACCAGGCGTTGCGCGCTCGTGGACCGCGCCTGGGCTTCGGGCGCGGTCACCCCTGTCAGTGGCAGGGCGACGGCCGGCAGGGTGATGCCGGAGCGGATGATGATGTGCACGACGACCCTTCGCTTCGAGGTGCCGCAGCGGACCAACCACATCCGAGGCCCGTGGTTGCCGCCACGCACGAAGCCTCGGATCTCTTCCGTGGACCGTCGGCGGCGAGCAGCATTCGGCCCCGTCGCTGCGGGATGACAGCGTGGCCTCGTCGTCCGCCGGGACGACCCGTCGCCGGGCGACCGAGCGGGATGCGGCGCAGCACCGCGTCGCGCCAGGGATCATGGTGCACGAGCGCGGCGACGGCGCGGAAGAGGGCCCCGCCGTCAGCGTGTTCGCGGCGAGGCCGTGCCACTGCGTCAGGGGGCTCAAGGTCCGGGTCGCCGAACTTCGGGAGGCTGTCGATGCCGCTCAGGTCGACGCCGCGCATAAAGGCGTTGGCGACACCAGGACCCACGATGACGAGGAGCGGGGGTAAAGGGCGGCGTGGGTCGCCTTGGCGTGGCGGTGCAAGGGGCCAGGGTCCTCGACCGGGAGTTGGCGCCCTCGCGCGTGCCGCTAGATCGGCAGGGCGAGGATGACGCCGGCGAGCCCGAAACCTAGGACGAAGTGCGACGACCAGAAGGCGGAGCGCCGTGGCGCCTGCGGGCAGAGGTCCTCAGCGAACGACCCGACCAACCACAAACCAGCAGCAGCCCTGCCACCAGCCACGCGGCACGCGAGCGGCCCGACGGCCACGGTGAGGAGACCCCTGCCGACGAGTGCGATGACCTGCGCGGCGAACAGGTGCCGGTGGGTCCGGTCGGCGAGGACGCTGAGCAGGGGACCGTCCTCACAGGTACTTCGCCAACGCCTTGAACGCGGCGAGCGCCTCGCGCGCTCATCCCTGGGTGGATCTCTCCAGCCCGGACCCGGCAAGTCCCGGTTTCGGCAGCGGAACCAAGGCGGGCGCCGGCCGCGGGGATGACTGCCAGCGGTCCAGGAACGCGCCGAGATGGGGCCGCTCGGCCCGGCTGGCAGCCAAGCAGGAGGCGAGGCTGTCCATGGCGGCGTTGTGCCCGGCGCCGTCCGTCAGGCCGGTCAGCAAGGCCCAACGCGCGTAGAGTGCAAAAAGGTTGAGGACGTCGCCCTCGCAGTACGCACGCACGGCTTCCAGATCGCCTCGCGCCACCATCTCGGCGACCTCGGAGCCGTGCCCCCCGACCTTCCCGGGCAGCCCCATGGCAACCGCCACGTCCTGCATGCCGAGCCGCGTCGCCGCCCCATGGTCGGCGAGTTCCTCCATCAGGTCGCAGTGCCACTCGGAGGAATAGCGGTGCGTGTAGCCGTGCCAGCGGTCGCCCGTCGCGTACCACGCCTCCGCGGAGATGCCGTACATCATCGCCCGCAGCCTGAGCGTGGGCAGGTCGAACCGCCGGCCGTTCCAGCTGACGATCCGGGGTCTCAGCTCCGCGAAGCGCTTCCAGAAGGCCTGGAGCAGCCTGCGCTCGTCCCATCCGGCCTCGCCGCCGCTGCGGCAGCAGCGGACCTCGTAGCGCTCGCCTCGCCCCGGCACGTGCTCGACCGACGCCTCGACCACGGAAATCGCCACCACGCGATGCCAGATGGCCTTGGCAATGAACTGGTCGGACGGCCAATCCGCCGGGACCAAGTCGCCGTCCGGCACCGTCTCGATATCAAGGCACCACAGGGTCTCGTGACGCATGGGATCACCTCTGAAGGGCAGGAGAGCTTGACCGCGCGCGAGGGGGCGTGACGGTGAGGGAACGGGCGGGTCAGGGCCGTCGGGACCGGGCACGGTCAGACCGTGACCACCAGCCCTGCGTCGAAGGCCCGCCCTCCCGGCGCCGGGCGGGGATTGGCGACCACGCGCGTCTTACGGAGGCGAAGGTCGACCGCAGCGGGCACGCGACCGTGAACCCAGAGGGCCGGCGCCCCCCAGGCGTCGAGGACGGCCTCCAGGTCGGAGACCTGCGAGGCCGCCAGCCACTCGTCGCAGAGCCAGCCCGACCAATCGGGAGCGAGCGAACGCGGGGAGGGCGCATGATGCGTCAGCACCACGGCGCGGTCGCCTGCGCCGACCCCGCTGACCAGCGAGGCCGGGGTGGGGCGGAAACCGTGGCGCTGGACCACGATGCTGGCCAGGACGTCCTCGATGTAGGCACGGGAGCGGGCGTGCGCGCCGGCCGCGTCGTGCGGCCCCCAGGGCCGGCCGTCATCGGCCCCGATCCCCTCGGCCTCGACCCAGCGGTGGCGCGCCTGCGTCCGTGCGCAGCCCGCCCGGCTCGCCCCGTGGATGGCCCAGTCGGACCAGAGGGTCGCGCCGACGAGGTGCACGGCATCCCCGGGGCCGCCGAGACGCACCGTCTCGTCGGCCAGGACGGTGATGCCCAATTCCTGTCCCCGCTCACGCCCCGTCCGCAGCGTCTCGGAAACGGAGGTCCCGGTCCGGTACTCGCGGGGCCCAGGCACCAGGATCACGGGCCGCCCCTCATGCCGGCCGCCGAGCGCCGAAGCGAGCCACTCGACCGACCCGCACAGGCCCTCGGCGACGTTGCCGGCGACGAGCATGGCGTCGAACGCGGGCAGGGCCTCCGGCAGCCGGAACGCATCCCCGGCCCGATCCACGTCGAGGTCCGAGAGGATCCAGAGGCGCATCCCGCCGGGCGGGTCGGGCGCCACGGGGGTGCGGGCGTTCGCCGCCGCCGACCGCTCGACGCGTCGACGGTCCAGGCGGCCGTGCCGGAAGACCCACGGCACGAAGTCGTCGTACGCCTTGTCCGGCTGCGGCATCACCCTGTCTTTCCTCGCTGGAGAACCACAAGCCGGTCGGGGCCGCCCCGACGGCGAACCATCCCGGACATCGCCGCCTGCCGGCGGGGCCGATCAATGCCGTCGGGCGGTTCGGTCCCTCACGCGCAGGACCCCGTCCAGCATGCGACGCAGCAGCCTCACCGACCCTCCGCCCCAGCGGGACCGGAGAGCCGCAAGCTCGACCCCATCGACGGCGTGGAACCACCGCGCGTCGAGACCGCGCTCGCGCGCGATGTCGGCGAGCAGCGCCGGCAACAGCCGGTCGAGATGTTCCGGTCCGGGCACGGGAAATTCGACCACCCGGAGCCGGTCGAGCAGGGGACCCGGCAGCGCCCAAGTCTCGTTCGCGGTGAACGCCGTCGAGACCCAGGAGAGGTCGAGTTCGGCTTGGATGCAGGGGTCCGGGAACCGGGACGCGGTCTCGACTTCGAGGAAAGAAATCACGCCATCCCAGAGCCGGCCGTAGTCGCTGCGCACCGGGGCCTTGTCGAGCTCGTCGACGAGCACGAGCGGATTGGCCTGGAGGAATCGGTTCACCGCCATGAACGGCCGGCAGGGCTCGGACGAGTACCAGCGCCGTTCCGTCCCGCCGAACGAGGCCCCGGCGTCGTTCGACCCGTCGACGCGCAGGACCCCGACGCCGAGGAGCTCGCCGAGCCGCCTCAGGAACCGGCTCTTGCCGCCGCCCGGCGGCCCCAGGACGAGCAGGGGGGTCAGGCGGACGAAGGGCCTGCCGATCAGGTCGCGCAGGGCGAAGTCGATGGCCTCCTCGGCTTGCGGGAACTCGCTCAGCAGGATCTGGCGCACGACCGCCAGGTCGGGCGTGCGGATCAGCGGCAGCGGGTGGCCGATGGCGCGCTCATACCCCTTGGTGACATCGCGCCCCTTGCCGGCGCCGGTGGCGCCGAGCCCCCGGCACACGAGCACGTGGCCCTCCGGCACCGCCGTCTCCAACTCCGCGTCCGTCTCGGGTGAGGCGGCCTTGAGCTTGTCCAGCGCGCCCGGCTTGCGCTCGGCGGCCCGTTCCAGGCGGATGCGCTCGTCGGCCCGGGCCCGGCGCTCCACGGGCTGGAGCACGCTCTCGCCGAAGCTCAGCGCCACGCTGCCGATGCTGTCCGAGCCGTAATACCGCAGAGCCTGCCCGACCGCGATGGCGGACAGCCCGAGCGCGAGGGCGCGGGCCTCGACCCGCGCGCGGGCGATGGCCGCGTCCACGGCCTCGCGCCAAGCCTGTCGCTCGGCCTCGGATCGTCCGTCGGCGACGGGTACGACCTGAGCGCCCCCGAACGGGAAGGCGAGGTCCTCGTCGTCGTCATCGTATGCCGCAGCGAAATCCCGCAGGCGCAGGATCGCGGCGGTCTCGTCGATGCGGGGGATCTCGCGCCAGACCGTGGCGGCCAGGCGCTTGGCCGTCTGGGTGTCGCCCGCGGAGGCGGTGAGCAGCAGGACGGCGTCCGCCATCTCCCGCGCCATGGCGGAGTCGTGGCTGGCGGCATACTGGTCGAGGGAGGCGACGACGGCGACAGGATCCGGCAGGGCGAGATCGGCTGGCGGCAGCGCGACGCGCCGGCGTCCGAGCCGGGCGAGGATGCGCATGAGCACGTCGCGCGGGGCTCGGCCGGGCGACGCGGGCGCGGCATCGCCGGGTGACGGTTCCTCGCGCGCGAATTGACCGTGGCCGGAGACATCCTCGGCCCAGGCCTCGACGACCGCCCCGAGCCCCGGATCCATAACCCGGACGTCCCGGGCCAGCGAGGCCGGCACCTGCCCGTAGATGCCGTCGCGGTCGAGCCCGGCGCGCAGGACGCGAGGCAGGTGGCGCAGCACGACACGGTGTGCGAGCTTCGGGGGCATGTGAGGCGTGTTCAAGGGTGCAGGGATCCGTTTGGGCTGGGGATTTCGCGAGGGTCGAGCGGCGGCACGGCGTCCCGCGCTCAGCGCGCGCCGGGCCATCCGAGGCGGACCCATCCTTCCTCGGTCAGGGCCCATCCCAGCCGCGGGTCGAGGGCCCACATCCGCCTCGTCAGGACCGCCCGGTCGCCGACGGTGCCCAGGATGGCGGGGGACGACAGCGCGGCGGGCGCCCATCCATCGACGACCGGACCCCAGGCGAGCTCCCGCTCCGTCGGCGAGACGCCCGAAACCACGCGGTCCAATCGGCCGAGGAGGGTCCGAAGCACAATGACCTGCTCGGGCAAGTCAGCGGGCAGGTAGCAAGCCATGGCTGGTCCTTTGCTGGGGGGGCCGCGGAGCGGGCCGGGACTCAGGCCCCGACCTCGATGACGAGGTCGGGCGAGAAGCCGGGGTTCTCCGAGCCGTAACCCTTCGGGTTGCAGACGACCCGGGTGGCCCCGACCACGTAGTCGCGGCTGGCATGCACGTGACCGTGCAGCCAGAGCGCCGGCCGGTGCGCCTCGATCAAGGGGCTGAGATCGGAGACGAAGGCGGGGTTGAGCGGATCCCCCGCGAAGGCCGGGGCGACCGAGGCCGGCGCCGGCCCGTGATGGGTGACGACGACCTGGGGCAGCCCGTCCGGGTTCTCGCCGAGCGCGGCGTCGAGGTAGGCACGCGAGGCCTTGTGCAGGCCGAGGGCCTCCTGGGGCCGAAACCGCCGCCACTCGGGCTGCTTCGTCCAAGTGATCCTCCGATGGTCGTTGAGCCCCCTGCGGGCGGTCTCCATCGCCGCCGCCCGGCGCTCGATCCCGTCGAGGGCGTAGTCGGTCCACAGGGTGGTTCCGCAGAACCGCACGCCGCCGAGCGTGACGACCGCGTCTTCGAGGAGGTGCATGCCGGCCGCGGCGGCGGCCGCGCGGCCCCGGTCGAGTTCCTCCCCGTGCGTCCGCCGGTAGAACGAGTGGTTGCCGGGCACCATCACGACCGGCATGTGCGGTCCGATGGCTTCCGCGGCCCAGTGAACCGCCTCGGGCAGGCCCTCGCAAACATCGCCGGCCACGACCGCGACGTCGGCGACCGGGACGGTGACCGGGTCCCAGGGAGCGCCCCCGACGTCACGGTGGAGGTCGGACAGGAGCCAGATGCGCATGACGGTTTCCTTCCATCGAGGCGTGAAGCGGAGGGAGGCGGACCAGCGGCCCGGGCGGGTCAGGGTCCGCTGCCGTGTCCGGCTGGCCGTGCGCGTTGCGCGGGCGGGACGCGCGGCGACCAGGCGGCCCAACGGTCCGCCAGCACGGCCAGGTGACGGTCGTCCGGGCGCCGGCGCGCCAAGCGCCGGAGCGCGGTCGCCAGGATGACCGGCGCGGTCCGGTCCCCGCGCAGCGCCTGCACCAGCAAGCCGCTCGCGGCCGTGTCGGCGGCGGGACCGGTCACGCCGTGCACGCGCAGGACGGTGAGGGCGACGCGCGCCATCGCGGCCGGGTCGCCCCGGAGCGCCGCCTCCCAGCGCCGCCGGCTGCACGGCGGCTCGACCACCCTCAGGACCATGAGGAGCGAGCGCGCGGTCGCCGGGCCCAGGGCCTGGGGCGGCACGACCCGCCAGAGACGGAGCATGGGCGGCGCGCGCCGGAGCGCGGCCGCGGCCGAGGGGCAGGGACGGGCGGGATCGGCCGGGCAGGCGGCACGGCGCCCGGGGGAGGGGCGGGTCATGGTCGGCGACTCCGGGTTGGCGTGCGGGGCGGGCGAGGGGCGGGCGCTCCTCACTGGAGCGCGGCGCCGGCCGCCGTCTCGGCCGGGGTCCCGAGCCGGTACAGGCGCGAGAGGGTCCGGGCGAAGGTCCTACCATCGGTGGCGAAAACGGCGGTGGTGAGCGTGCGGCGGCCCGACGGGATCGTGGGGTGCCCGAACGACACGCCGGCGATCACGGAAGTTTGCGCAGGCTGGAAGCTCCAGGCCTCCATCAGCGGAGCCTGCACCAGCTCCTCCAGGGTCGGGCCGCCCAGCTCCAGCGCTTCCAGCCCGTCGGCGAGGTCGCGCAGCCGCTCGGACAGCCGACGCTCGTCGGCGGTGATCAGCGTCGGCGAACCGAGCCCGAGCGACCGGGCGAAGCTCTCGCTGTCGAGGCACGCGGCGAACGGGTCGCCCGCGGCCGCCTCGACGGCGGCGAGCAGCAGGATGCCCTGGCGCAGCGTCCGGGCGAGGGGCTGTCCCGCGGCGATGGCGGCGGCCTCGGCCCGGGTCGGGACGGGCAGCGCCACGGGCAGGAACCTGAACCCGTCCGCAGGCGCACCCCGGTCGAGGAGCGGGCGCATCGCGCCCTCGAAGCGGACGGTGTCCGGACCGCCGCCGGACCGTCCGCATCCGAGGAACCAGACGGGCGCTTGGCGCTCCGGCGTGCGCTCACCCGCGACGGGATGGGCTTCCTCCGCCCCGCTCCCGACGCGGTCGTGCAGGAGACGGGCGATGGCCGAGGCCGCGAGGCGCTCGTCCAATGGGTTCGGTCCCACCGCGACGACCGCGAGGTCCGCCCTCTCCCGGATGTCCCGTCGCGCGAGCCAGGCCAGCGGGAGGTCCAGGACGATGTCCCGGTCCTCGGCGGCGGCCTCGGCGATGAGGGTCTCGACAAGCGCCGCGTCCGGAGCGTCGCTCCCCGCGGCCGGCCACTCGACGATGCGCAGGGCCTCTGGCATCGTCTCCGGGATTCGGGCCAGGCCGTGCGTCGACCCGGCGATCCTCAGCATGGTGGCGGGGCGGGCCGCGGCGGCGAGGGCGAAGGCCGCGAGCAGGGCGGCGTGGGTCGCGGCCGAGCGGCCGTCGAGCCCGTAGAAGGCGTAGAGCATGGTGCATTCCCATCCCGAGCGATCCGAACAGGCCAAGGGCGCCGGTGCGGACGAACATCCGCACGGGGGCGACCCGGCCCGATCAACGAAATGGAATTATACCACGGGTGTAAAATTATATCACCGGGGAAACAAGTCGCCACTCGACCTTTCGCTCCTCACGGTTAACGAGCTTCCGGCCGAGGAACGCCTGCCGGGGATCGTCTGCCAGGCCGCGCGCGATCTGCTCGGCCTCACGCAGCAGGACTTCGCGCGGTTGTCCGACGTCAGCAAGAAGACCATCAACGACTACGAGAACCAGAAACTGGAGCCCGGCCGGCGCATCCTGCGTGCCCTTCGCGAGACCCTGGAGCGGGAGGGCGCCCGCTTCTATGTCCTCGGCGACGCGATAGGGGTCGTCGCGAGCCGGGCGTGCGTCCCCGGCCGCGGGTGAGCCTTCCTCGGCGGCCGCAATCGTGCCGGCTTTCGGGCGCCCGTGGCATCGAGGCTCGGCCACGTGAAACGCCCGTACGCCACCGCGTGGCTTGCCGGCAGGGCTGGGCGGACGCGAGCGTGGGCCGGCGGCGGGGAGCGCTGCCATCGGCGCATCGCATGCCGCTTACGCGGCTGGCACGGCGAGACATGATCTCGGACTCAATGTTGCGCTTTCAGGCCCAAAGTTCCGCTTGAGATCAACTTGAAGTAAGACGGGGCCGATTCCGGATGGAGGCGGCCTCGTTTACGTCGAGCCATGGCTAAATTCGGTCTTCGTGGCCGACATTTCAGCTCGCAGCGCCCGTGGTGTCGGTTCTGTCCCAAGGGCACGCGATATCCCGCCGAGCTGGGTCGAGGCCAGCCGCTGGTAAGGCAAGGTCGGCGATTTGGAGACCCTCCGGCCAGGCAAGCTCCGGGAAAATCTGCGCAAGCGTATCGCTTGCGGTCGGCCGCTCTAGGAACTGGACGACGGCGCTACACCGCCACGGACCGCTGGCTCGGCCGCAGGACGCTCGACGCCAACGAGACTGCCTGACGCTTACGCCCGGCCGGCGCTTCGGGGCATGCTGGCGGCAGGTCCAGGCCCCAGGGCGTGACCCCACGCGATCCGGCGCGAGCGGTCAGTTTCCTTCGGACCGGCGCGTCGCTCGGGCGCGTTCCAGGGAGGCTGCCCTGCGACGTTCCTCGCGCAACACCTCGATGGTCGGCTGCCACCAGCCGCGCTCGGTCCCGGCTGGACCCGCCTCTTCCCGCGTGGGCCATGCCCGGACCAATTCGTCGTGCGCCGGTCTGCGCCGGTTCGCCCAGATAAGTGTGCGGGTGCCTGCCGCCCCGATCCGCTTCCTCCTATCGAGAGACGGAGCAAACCCCCGCCGCGGCAACGGTAACGTGACCGCCGGCGTTAGGAGAGCCACGTCACATGGAAGTCAACGGTGCCCCTTCGCGCTTTCCTGCCGGTCCGTAATCCAGCCCTCGCCCGGTACTGCTCTCTCGTGGCAGTGCCGACCGCGTGAGGCAGGTCGACAGGCCGGGAGCCCCACCATGAATGCTGTCCCGTCCACGGCCCCGCTGACCGGCCTGCTCTGGGCGATGTCCTTCGATGGGGACGGGTGTGGCCGAATACTCGCCCCCGCCGAGGCGCTGCCGGACCTCGACGCCTTCGGCAGCGGCTTCCTGTGGCTGCACTTCGAGCTCACGGCGACCGATCTCAGCCATCTCGTCGACGCGGGACACGTCGGTCCCCGCCCGCTCGCCCAGGCCGTGTTCAGCGGCGACGAGCATCAGAGAGTGACCGTCGAGGCCGGGTATGTCGGTGGCGTGGTGGCCGACTTGCCCCGACCCGGAGCCCGGCCCGATGCCTCCGGCCGGCTGCACTTCGTCATGGGCCCGCGCGCGCTGGTCAGCGGCCGACGGGGCTTGGTCGAGAGCCCGGACGCGACCCGGGCCGGCGTCGAGGGCGGGCAGCCCATCCTCTCGCCCGCGCTGCTCCTGGAGACGATGGTCGGGCACGTGGTCGCCGCCATGTCCGCCACGGGCCAGCGGCTCGCCGAGGAGCTCGACGGCATCGAGGACCGCGTCCTCGATGGGCATGCTGGCGACGACAGGCGCCGCCTCGGCCCGATCCGAAGGAACGCGGTGCGGCTGCACCGGCAACTGCTCGGGCTCGCCGCCGTGTTCCACCGCCTGGAGGAGGACGACGCGGCCCGACACCTGCACGGACCGGCCGTAGAGGCCGCGGCCCGGCTCTCACAGCGGCTCGACGCCCTCGACAGGGATGTGAACCTGCTAGCCGAGCGGGCCCGGCTCCTGCAGGAGGAGGTCGCGGCCCGGGTGGCGGAGGAGAGCAACCGCCAGCTTTACGTGCTCTCCATCCTCTCGGCGCTGTTCCTGCCGCCGACCTTCATCACCGGCATCTTCGGGATGAACGTGAAGGGCTTACCCCTCGCGGACGACCCACAGGGCTTCCTCATCGTCATGGCCCTGTCCGTCGCCTCCGGGGCGGCGACGTACGGCATCATCCGGGCCCTCGGCATCCGGCCGCCGCGTGATTGATGGGCGAGGCTGCCCAATCGGAGACCCTCCCATGTCCGCTTCACGTGCCTTCAGCGATTTCGCCGGAAGGGTGGCCAAGCTGTCAGGCCATCCGGTCGCCTTCGCGCTCGGCGCAGCCTGCGTCGTCGCCTGGGCCGTGAGCGGTCCCTATTTCCGCTTCTCGGACACCTGGGAACTGGTCATCAACACGGGCACGACCATCGTGACCTTCCTGATGGTGTTCCTGATCCAGAACTCGCAGAACCGGGACGGGGCGGCCATCCAGGCCAAGCTCGACGAGCTCATCCGGGCCAGCGCGGCCCAGAACCGCTACATCGGCATCGAGCACCTCACGGAAGAGGAGCTCGACGACCTGCGGCAACGCTGCGAGACACGGGGCCGCGCCGAGCGCCTCGACGATGCCGAGGAGGCCGCCAACGAGGCCGAGGCGCGTGGCCGGGAGAAGGCCGCGCGGGCGGCGGCACGCGTTTCTTAGGTTCGAACACCACCACCGTCCCGAAGGCGAGCGGCCTGGCATGATCATCGGCATCCATGGCTTGGAGAACAAACCGCCGCTCGACGAGAAGATGCGCTGGTGGAAGGCCGCCCTCGTCGAGGGCTTGAAGCGCAATTGCGGTTCGAAGGCGGACGAGATCCCGTTCGAATTCGTCTACTGGGCCGACCTGCGCTACGACCGGCCCATCCTGTCGGACGAGAACAAGGAACCCTACCATCCCGACACTGGAACCGGGCCGTTCCCGAGGCCGGACCTGGACGAGACCCAGCCCGTCAACGCGGTTCTGGAGACCGTCTACGAGGGGTTGGATTGGGTCCAGTCCAAGACCGGCGTCACCCCGGTCGACGACATCATCCTGAAGACCCGGTTCGACGATCTATGGCACTACCAGTCCGAGACGGGCTTCGCGCAAGAGGTGCGAGGCCGCCTATGCGTGCGGATCAAGGCCAGCTCCGGGCAGCCAGTCCTTTTGGTTGCGCACTCGATGAGATCGATCATCGCCTACGATGCCCTGAGGATGCTCGAACGCGACGAACCATCTGTCTTGGTGGACCACTTCGTGACGCTCGGGTCGCCGTTGGGATTGGCAGAGGTGAAGCTGAAGGTCGCCGAAGAGCATGGGGAGGTGCGCGTGCCGAACAACGTCGGGCGTTGGACCAACCTGGCCGACAGGCGGGACATCGCCACCGTGGCTGGCGGGCTGGCTGACGATTACGCCCCGAACCGGCATGGGGCCTCCGTCCGCGACAGCGCGGTCGTGAATGCGTATCGACGCCCGAATGGCGAGCCCAATCATCATAAGTCATATGGCTATCTCAGGACGCCGGAATTATCGGCGATTGCCCTGAGGTTCACGACCGGCCGCCCGGCCGGCGGATGACCATCGCGCAAGTCTGTCTCATCATCGCCCTCAACCTGCTGGCCGGCACCTTCCTGGCTTGGCACCAGCGCCCCCGAAGCAGCGCCTCGGGCGGCCTCCTCCTGCTCGCGATGATCCTCCTGGGCTTCGCGTTGATGTGGCGGTCGCTCCCCTGACGTGCAGAGCTCGGTGCCCGCTGCGTTCGGCCAGTCCGATGCCGTCGCATCACTCCGGCGATTTGGCTCACCGCGTTTTCGCCTGGCCTGCACCCCGATATTCGTGAATACCAGTAAGCCCTTGCAGCAACGAACGGACGATGCGCACGTTGTTTGGTCGGCCGAGCCTTCCGCTTAGGCACCACCAGCAGGCCGGCCCATGACGGATACTACCAAAACACCTCCGCGTAGCTCGTCCTCCGCAGCCACATCCATGGCGTGGACGATGATCCTCGGGACCGCGCTTCTCGGGGTCGTGGCGCTCCCGCGCCGCGGCTCCTCGCCGCCAAGGGCGAGAGGCACGAGCCAACTGGGTGCCGAGGAGGGGCCGGCGGCGCATGAGGGTCGTGCGGCCGAGCGTGTCGCCGGCACCGAGGCGGACCGGGGCCGCAAGGCCGAGAGCCCGACCGAGATCCCGGCCAAGGGCTGGTGGGACATCGGCAAGCGCGTGCTGCAGGAGTTCGGCAACGACCGCGTGCTGCTGGTCGCGGCCGGCGTCACTTTCTACGCGATCCTCGCCCTGTTCCCGGCCATCGGCGCCCTGGTCTCGATCTACGGCCTCGTCGCCGATCCCGGGACCATCAACGACCAGCTCGCCAGCCTTCAAGGCATCCTTCCCAGCGGCGCCCTCGACATCGTGGGCGAACAGGTCAAGCGGATCGCGGCCAAGGGCGGCGGCACCCTCGGCTTCACCGCCGCCTTCGGCATCCTCCTCTCGATCTGGAGCGCCAACGGCGGCATGAAGGCAATCTTCGACGCGCTCAACATCGTCTACGACGAGAAGGAGAAGCGGAACTTCATCTGGCTGAACCTGCGCTCGCTGAGCTTCACCGCCGGCGCGCTCCTCTTCGTGGTCCTGGCCCTCGTCGGCATCGTGGTAATTCCGGCGGCCCTGGCCTTCCTGAACCTGGGCTCGATGGAATGGGTCATCGCGCTGCTGCGCTGGCCGATCCTGTTGTTGGTGGTCCTGGGAAGCCTCGCGCTGCTCTACCGCTACGGTCCGAGCCGGGACACCGCGCAGTGGCGCTGGGTGACGTGGGGAAGCGGCGTGGCCGCCTTCCTCTGGATCGCGGTCTCGGCTCTCTTCTCCTGGTACGTGTCGAGCTTCGGCAAGTACAACGAGACCTACGGTTCGTTGGGGGCCATCATCGGTTTCATGACCTGGATCTGGATCTCGACGACCATCGTGCTCGTTGGCGCCGAGCTGAACGCGGAGATGGAGCACCAGACGGCCGAGGACACCACCACGGGCAGGCCCGAGCCACTCGGCACACGCAGGGCAAAGGTAGCCGACACGGTGGCAGCATCGGCCTGAGACCGTCCGGGTGCACCGACCCCGAAGTCGGTCATCGCGGCGCATGGGTCACTGGGACGACCCGGCCGCTGGTCACCAGGACAATCAGGCCGAGCCGCGCGCCCGTCGCGAAAAGGTATCGAGCCACCTGATGCCGGTAGTCCGTCAGGACCGCATCCGAAGGATCCACGTCGCTTTTCCAATCGACCACGACGTCCGGCCGACCGGTCGCATCATGGGTCATGGCGTCCACCACGCCCGCCGTTGCCTGGTCCTCGTCGGCGAGGCTCTCGAATCCGAAGACGGGCAACTCGGCCCGGAGCCGGTCGCGGATCTCGGCAATCTGGGGAATGCGGAGCGCCCTGGACACGCTGGCCGCAACCTCGGCAAGGTCCAGGGCGGTCCCGAGAGTGCCCGCGGTCCCGAGGCCGAGCTGCTGGGCGAGGACGGTGGCGCGCTGTTCGAGCCCGTCGCCTTCGCTCGACTCGCCCGTCAGGATCTCCTCCATCAGCTTGTGGATCAGAATGCCTCGCTCCCGGCTCCCCTTCGGCAAATCCGCGGGCGATGGGCCAACATCCGATCCGCCCTCAACCATGTCCGGCGGACCGAAAGCCGTCGTGCCGATGTCATCGCCGCGACTGGGGACGATCCAGGTCAACCGGCGTCGCCCGGCGACGGCAGCTGCCTCGGCGGCGAAGACCTCCCGCGTCTGACCATTCTCGCGCTGCGGCGCGATGGACGGTGTCCCGACCGGCAACCGATCCAAGTCAATGGCGGGCAGGTTGTCCAGGCCGAGGTCGATCACGGACGACCAAGACGTGCTCCCCCCCGGCTCGGAGAACCGCGGCAGCAGCAGCGTCTCCCGGGCTCGCGTGGCCGCGACGTACCAGAGGCGGACGCGCTCGTTGCCGACCTCGCGCTTCTCGTTCTCAAGGGCCTCGTCGTACCCGGCGGGCCGCACCCCGAAGACGGGGCAGTACAGGCAGTTCGAGGCGCGGTCGACCAGCGCCCCCGAGACGGACTTGGTCCTGGTGGAGGTGTTGATCGGGATCACGACGGGCCATTCGAGCCCCTTCGACGCATGCATCGTGAACAACGAGACCGCGGCCTCCTGCGCGTCCGGCCTGCCCTCCACGGTGCGCGTCCGGCCTTCCCACGCCGCCTTCATCGCTCCGGCGAATGCCCGCAGACCACGGACCGCGAACGGTCGCGACATCTCCAGGTACAAGTCGATGTTGGCGAGAGCCCGCTCGGCGTGACCGTCATGCCGGTGCAAGACCACCGGACGCAGCATCAGCGCATCGACGGCTTGGCTGAGGATGTCGTGCGGCGTGGTGCCGAGCGCCCGCCTGGCCAAGACCTGCAGCCGTTCCAGGACGAGCCGCGCAACCGGATGCTGCACCTGCACGACGTCGATATGTAGCCGCAACTTGGGTAGGCTGTCCGGACGCTCCAGGTCACGTGGCAGCCCATCAACGAGGTCGAGCAGCTCCTCGTCGGTCAGGCCGACGGCCGGTCCGCGCAGCAGGGCCCCGAGCGCCAGCGTGTCGCGTGGGTCGGCGAGCACCCGCGTCAGCGCGATCAGGTCGTGCACCTCCTGACGCCGGAAGAAGCCCTTGCCGGCTTGCGTGGAGACCGGGATGCCCCTCGCTTCGAGAGCCTCCTCGTAACGCCACAGGTCGCTCCCGCTCGGTGCCAGCAACGCGATGTCGCCGGCCCGGAGCGTGCGGCTGCCTTCGCGCTTGCAGGTGACGAGCTGGTGTCCGATCAGCCGGGCGCAAAGGTCGGCGACGGCTTCCGCCTCCGCATCGCGAAGCGCCTCCGCACCCTGCCTTGCCCCGTCGGCGCTGGCCGACACATCCAGGGCCGCGATGCAGGGGCCGCGGTCGTGATCGGGATGGTGGGCTTCGAGCGACGTGAACCCGGGCTGGCCGGTCCCGTTCAGGATATCCCTGAAGCGCTGGTCCACGTATCCGAGGATCGAGCGGCAGGACCGGAAGTTGGTCGAGATCGAGACAACGCCGTCCGGCGATTGCGCGAGGATGCAATTGCGCGCGCGGACGTAGGTCGAGACGTCCGCGCCGCGGAAGCGGTAGATCGCCTGCTTCGGGTCGCCGACGAGGAAGAGCGCGCCCGGTCGGAGCACACGCTCCGTCCAGACATCCGCGGCCCCGATGGGCAGCTCGCCGCACAGGCGCCAGAGGATCTCCGTCTGCAACGGGTCGGTGTCCTGGAACTCGTCGACCAGGACGTGGGCGTAGCGGCGCCCCAGCGCCTGCCGGACAGTCTCCTGCTCTCGGAGCAGCCTGGCGGCCGCGGCGATGAGGTCTTCGAAGTCGAGCAGGGCGCCGGCGCGCTTGCGGGCTTGGTAGCGGTCCAGCACGGTTCGCACCAACGGAGTGAGCCGGCCCAGGAGCTCGCTGGCGGCGTTGGCCTTGAGACGACGCCAGGCCTCGCAGCAATCGACATGCAGGCGCTCGGCCGACGCCTGGAGCCGATAGGCCTCGGCTTTCGGGAGCCCGACCAGCTTCGCCGCATCCGTCCACTTGCCCTTGCCGCCACGATACTTCGCGAAGTCACCGTCGGCCTTGCACAGGCTCGCCTCCGCCGGCGCCGTCAGGATGGCGACGAGTTCGGCGTCGCCGATGGCACCCGTGCCGGACAGCCGAGCGGCCATAGCCTGGAACGCCCCCACGTTCGCGCGGGTCTCGGCCTCGGGCACCGGGCATGACCGCTGGAAGTCCCCGAAGGCTCGCACGCTATCGCCGAACGCCCGCACCAACGCGGGGAGGGGCTCCGCCGGCGCGGTGCCCACCGCGCGTCCGTCACGCAGGCAGCCGGCCACGCGGTCGATGGCGGACAGCCCGGCGTCCGGATCGGCCAGCACCATCTCCGCGATGAGCCCGCCGCGCCCGGAGAGGCTTTCCCGAAGCCACTCGTCGCGCAGGTCCTGGAAGATCCCGTCCGCCTCCGCCTCGTCGGCGATCCGGGCACCTGGATCGATGTCGGCCTCGACCGGATAGGGCTTGACCAGGCGCTGACAGAACCCGTGGATGGTCGTGCAGGCCAACTCGTCGAGGTGCTCGCCTGCCGCGGCCAAGTGGCTCCGCTGTACCGGGCTCAGCCCGTCCGGGAGGACGACCCGCAGCTCCTCCGGGACCTGGCCCTCGACCAAGCGCCCGACGACCTCGCCGACGCGCTCCAGCAGCTCGCTGGCGGCAAGCTCGGTGAAGGTGACGGCCGCGATCGCCCCGGGGACGGCGCCCGACGCGAGCAGCATGGCGATGCGGCCGGCCATCAGGGCGGTCTTCCCGGACCCGGCGCCGGCCTCCACGAGCAGCGACCTGTCGTGGGCGGTGACGGCGAGCGCGCGTTGGGCCGCGTCGGCGAGCCCCCGGTCGTGGGCGGTCATCAGGCAGCCTCCCAGACGCGGGCGGCCTCGCCGAGCGTCGTCCTCACCAAGTCATGCTTGCGCCGGCAGTAGGTCTGGTCGGCGTTCGCCGGCAGCGCGAAGGCCAGGTCGTTCCAGGGATCCTGGGCATCGGGGCCGGCGAAGGCGTGGCCGGCCCGCAGGCTCTCGCGGGCGGCGAGGAGGTAGGCGGCCAGGCCATCGAGCGCATCGTCCGGCTGGTCGAGCCGGATGCACAGGCCTTCGTGCGGGAAGTGCAACGACGCGTCGATTGACACATCCGACCCGAGAAGGACGCGCGTGGCGTAGCCGTACAGGCAACGCTGGAGTTCCCGCCCCCCGGCGAGCACGGTGTCCGTATCGCACGGCTTGCCGGTCTTGTAGTCGCGGACCCTGGCGGTGCCGCGGTCGTGCGACAGGTCGAGCCGGTCGATGTAGCCCGAGATCCGGAACCCGGTGCCGGGTATCGTGACGGGCGCCTCGAAGTCCCAGGGCAGGGGGTGGTGATCCCGCTTCGGTGGCTGCCCTCCGAACGGAACCTCGACCCAGCTCTGTTGCCCTGCGAGGGACTCGTCCGGGTGGGTGAGGGCGGCCAGCGCGAGCGCGCCGGTTCGGTCCAGGGTCTGGCGCCAGATCATCCGGGGCGGGATCGGCCGTTCGCGTTCCCAGCCCCCCGCGACGGCGTCGAGGGCCGCGGCCAGCGCCTGGCGCCGGCCCCCTTCCGTCGCCCGGGCGAAGCCTCCGTCCGCCTCCAGCGCGAGGACCGCGCGTTCGAGCACCTCGTGGACAAGGCTGCCGAAGGCACGATGGTCGAGCGTGAGGGGTTCCTCGGCCGGGTCGGCCGCCCCCAAGCCGAGACCGTAGGTCCAGACGAAGCCCAGGGGGTCGCGCAGGAGCTTGCGCAGCGAGCTGGCGGAGTGGGTGCGGCCTAGGATGGCGAGCACGACCGGGTGGTCCGGCCGGACGCGCCCGTCATGCGGGGTGAGTTCGGCCCGGCCCCACGCCCTCCAGCAGCTCGACGCGGACCGAGCCTGGGCCGTCGCACGGAACTCCTCCGGCCTGGCCATCAGCCGGTCGAGCTCGCCGACCGCGTGGGGCGGGATGCGATTGCGCCCCAGATAGGCCTCGCCCGCGCCGAAGTCGCGCAGCAGCGGACTCCGGCCGAGCAGCCGTCCGTCGGGACCGCGCCGCGGCCGGGACAGCACGACGGCCTTGGCGCTGGTGGCCAGGATCGCGTGGAAGTCGCTCCTGTCGGACAGCGGCCTGGGAAAGGGGTCGAGGACGCGGGACGGAACGAGGTGGTCCGACAGCAGGCGGTCTTCGGAGCTCACCTGGGGCCAGCCCCGCGAGCTCAGCCCGAGCAGGCGCACGAAGCGCCGCGGCGCGGCGGCCAGCGCCGAGGCGGGTGCCCAGACGACGGAAGCGCAGGCATCGGCCCCGTCGTCGATGCGCAGTCGCCCCAGGGTCAGGTCGATCACGGCGGCCGCCCCCTCGATCAGGGCCTTGCGCCAGATCCGGAGCGCCAGTCCGTGGAGGAATTTCTCGCCGGCCTCCGCGGCGGCCGACGGTCCCCGCGCCAGCATGCCCACGATGTCTCGCAACGCGCCGGTATGGTCATGTCCGTCGTTAAAATCGCCAGCGCCGAGTCCCGAGAGCAGCCGCTCCCAGGCCCTGAGATCGGTCAGGGGCGCCTCCCGCGGAAGAATGCGGGTCCAACGCTCCGGAAGCGACGCGAACGGTCCGGGCCCCTCGCGCAGCAGGGCGGCCAGGCGGCGGATGCCGTCCTGCGAGATCCCCCGGATCAGGATGTCGGCCAGCGCCGCCGCAGCCTGCCCCTCGCGGACGCTGGCCGCGGGCACGCCGTGGACGAAGCGGACGTCGAGGTTTGCCTCCGCGCGGAGCGCGAGCACGACGTCGTCGTACTCCTCGGTCCGGCACGCCGCGACCGCGATGTCCGCCGGCTCCGCCTGCCCGGACGCCATCAATTCCCGGGCCCAGCGCAGCGCCTCCAGGACCTCGTGCCTCGGCGTCGCCGCGCTGCAGACCGCGACGACCGGGTTTTCCGGCTCGGCGGTGACGACACGGATGCCGGCCGCCCGGACCCAGTCCGGAACGGCGCGGGGGCCCGCCACCCACGTCACCGGCACGTGGTCCACCAAGGCGGCGACGGTCCCGCGCCAGCAGGGCGCGATGTCGGCGAGACCGACGATCTCGACGGGCCCGAGAACGTGCGGCGCGTGGAGGAGCCGCGCCCGCGCGCCCTCGGCAAGGTCGACGGGGCGCATCATCCCGACAGGCAACCTGGCGAGGACGGCCTCCTCCAAGCGGTGGACCGAGGCGATCCGGTCGGTGGGGGTTGCCGCCCGCGACAGATCGAAGGCGGCCAGCCAGGCCTTCCGCAGGGTTTCCGCGGCGGCGTCGATCATTCCGGGCAAGGCCTTGATGGGATCGAGTTCGCCGAGATCGGTATCGGTGAGCACAGTGCCGAGAATGCCCTTGAGCGTCTCGTCGTCGACCGGTCGCGCGAAACCGCCGGCGAGGCGCGCGACCATGCGGTCGACCGTCATGAATTGGACGCCGTGCTCGCATCGGCGTGCCGCCGCCAGCCGGCCGTCCGCCATGGCGAGGCGCCCTTGGATCACCACCGTCCGGCGCGCCACCATGCGAATCACCCCCCCGACCGTAGATCGCCACTCATCTCCGCCACAGGTGAAGAAACGGTCAAGCTCGCGCATGCCATTCCCAGGCTGTCCGAAGCCTCGAATTCCGGTCGGACGGGTTGGCAACCCAAGCCCTGGGGGAGCGGCAGCCTGTCCGCGATCAGCGCGCCCGTTTTCCGTCCGCGGGATTCGACTGCGGTCTCGCTCCCAAACCCCGGGCCGGCATCCCTTGTCTTCTCGGCCGGTCTGGGACTCGGCCCTGTCTCGGCGCACGGAGCTCAAGGCTGCGGCGCTGGATGGCACTTGGGGAGAAGATGCCGGACTGTCTCGACGCTTGCCCCGCCGATCTGCCAAGCCACTGCTATCGGACCACACCGGCCCGCGAGGGCCGCTCGCCGGATGGCCACTTCGGGATCCGCGCGAAACGCCTGGATCAATCCTCGGTCATGCCGTTCAACATCTCGGCGGCTAAGCTTGGCATCCGCGTCAGGACGTCCTGGTGTCGCCGGCTCCAGAAGCGCCGCAGCAGCGTCTCCGGGACATGCTCATCGTACTTGGCGGTCTGGAGCGCACCGACGAAGTCCGCGACGGTCCCGAGGCAGCCCGGCGCCGAGCTCGCAATCCTGCGCAGGACGAGGCGGGCGTCGTCCGGTCCCGCACCGGGGAGGGTGATGCCGAGATCGTGCGGTTCCGCCTGCATCCCGAGCATCGACAGGACCACCGCCAGCACGCCGCAGGTCGCGCTGCCACGCCATGCGAAGAGGTGAAGGTCGCGGCCGGTGTGCACCATCGTGGAGCGCTCCAACCCCAATCGGCGATAGGCCGTCCGTCCCTCGACGAGGAAGCTGCGGGCCCGCTCGTCGAGGTAGGCCGGAACGTCGTCGGCCCCGAAGACGCGGCGCATCTCGGCGAGGAGCCGGTCATGCGTGGGTTCGGCGAACAGGCGCTCGAACTTCGGGATCACGCCGCCCCGATGCGACGAGACCTGTAGGACATGGGCCCGCTCGTCCACCGCCTCCACCAGCCAGCGGCGTCCGGCGAAGACGACCAGGTTGCCTTTGGAGATGGCATTCGTGAGCGGGATCGTGCCCAGCGACCGGGTCCCGGCGACCAGGCGCCACTCCGCCCCGCTGTCGAACAGGGCGTAGAACTCGCGCGCGTGGACGAGGCGCTCGCCACGCTCGCCCAGGAGGAGCGTCCCGTCCGGAGCCTGCTCGATCAGGCCGGCCTCCTTCCGGGCCGCGCCGCGCAGCAGTTCCGCGAAGTCGGCCGGCGTCACCGAGGCGAAGACCCCGGGACCGCAGAGGAGGCGATGGATCGCATCGGCCCGCGCGCCGCCGCGTTGCGCGATCACGGACAGGACCTGGTGCAGCAGGGCGGTCGCGAGCGCGCCGTCGCCGGCCGGGGGCGGCTCGACGAACCGGGCGGCGAGCAGCCGGATGGCCGCGACCGCCCGCACGGTGTCGTGGCGAAGCTCGTCGAGGATGGAGGAGCGCTCGTCGAGCTCCTGCTCGCGAACGTAGATCCGGAGGATCGCGGGCATGCCCTGCCGCCGGCCGGTCCGGCCCAATCGTTGCCGCAGCGAGGCGAGGGAGCGGGGCGCGCCGACCTGGGCGACGGACCGCACCGAGCCGATGTCGATCCCCAATTCCAGGGTGGAGGTGCAGACCGCGGTCGTCGGCAGGGACGCGTCCTTGAGGCGGGTTTCGAGCTCCTCGCGCAATTCCTTGGAGAGGTTGCCGTGATGGGGGAAGAACTCGTTGGGAACCTCGAACCGCTCG
This sequence comes from Methylobacterium durans, assembly GCF_003173715.1. Taxonomy (NCBI): domain Bacteria; kingdom Pseudomonadati; phylum Pseudomonadota; class Alphaproteobacteria; order Hyphomicrobiales; family Methylobacteriaceae; genus Methylobacterium; species Methylobacterium durans. The sequence continues at coordinate 4,661,669 of NZ_CP029550.1, forward strand.
GCGCGGCGCCTCAGCCTGTCCGCGAGGGATTCGACCAGCCGCCTGGAGCCGCCGAAGACCAGGTTGTTGCTGCCCCTCAGCGAGGCGAACAGGTGGTCCGTGATCGCGTCGAGGGCCAGCGGCGGCCCCGCGCCGGCCGCGGCCTCCGCCTCGGCCCCGTCGGTGCCATCGGCGTCGAGCGGCTCCAGGTAGCCGAGGATCCGGAGCTGTAGATCCATGCCGGACCCACCGTCCTGGAGCAGGCGGACGCGCTCCGGTGCGGTCGGGCGAAGCCAGGCCGCCGCAGCCTCGGCGTCGCCGATGGTGGCCGACAAGCCGATCCGTCGCGTCCGGCCCGGCGCGCCGAGGGCCTCGATGCGCCTGAGCAGCGACGCCAGGTGGAGCCCCCTTGGCCCCGACAGGAAGGCGTGCACCTCGTCGACGACCACGAAATCCAACGCCGCCAGCAATCGGCCGGCATCGGCGGGACGCCGGATCAGCAGGGCCTCGACCGACTCCGGGGTGATCAGGGCGATGCCGGCCGGCTTGGCCAGCATCCTCGCCTTGGCCGATTGCGGCGCATCCCCGTGCCAGCGGACGAGCGGGATCTCCATCCGCTCGCAGAGTTGGTCGAGGCGACGGAACTGGTCGTTGATGAGCGCCTTCAACGGGCTCACGTAGAGCACCGCCAAGCCGGGTTCGGCCCGGCCGGCGATCCGGGTCAGGATGGGCAGGAAGGCCGCCTCGGTCTTGCCCGCCGCCGTCGCCGCGGCGACCAGAACGTCGTCACCGCCGTCGAGGACGGCGTCGACCGTGCGGGCTTGGATGTCCCGAAGCCCCGTCCAACCCTGCTCCCGGATCCAGGATCGGACCTCCGGCGCCAGGCGGTCGAACGCCCCGTCGCGGGGGAGTCGGTCAGAGGCGGAAACTGACGAGCTCATCGTCGGGCGCCGGGCTGGAGGGGACGTCGGCGTCCGCCCCGGCGTCGTCCGCCTGGTCGTCTCTCCGAACCTCGACGTGCCCGAGCAGCTCCTTCCAGCCCGTGCCGGGGTTCTGCTCGATGACGGCCAGGAGCTGGACGAAGGCGCGGATCGTGTTGCGCGGCGTGCGGAAGTAGGCCTCGCCGATTCGGTCGTTGCAGTGATCCATGAAGGCACCGAGCGCCTCGTCCGGCACGAGGTGCCTGGCGGGATCGCCGCCGGCGAACACCGCCCGGATGTTCGACAGCAGGATCAGCATGTCCTCCGGGGTGAGGTTCTGCAGCCGGATCACGGGGCCGGACAGGTCGACCAGGCCGCCCTTCGCGAAGGCATTCTCCGCCAGCCGGCTCTGGAGCGCCTGGTAGCTGTACAGCCCGCGGCGGGTGTCGAGCAGGAATTCCGGCGTGCCGCCCAGGGCGAGGCCGAGCCCGCGCACGTTCCCCTGCAGGACGTCGTTGAGGATGCGCAGGACCTGCTCGAAGTTCTGGTTGCGCGCCTGCGCGCTCTGCAGCTTGTACAGGTTGACCAGCTCGTCGAACACGACGAACAGGCCGCCGTAGCCCGCGAGCTGGACGAAGGCGGCCAGCAGCTTGAGTGCGTCGTAGACGTTGTCGTCGTCGACGATGGTCCGCACGCCGAGGGCCTGCCGCGCCTCGGTCCGCGTCGAGAATTCGCCCCGGAGCCAACGTAGGGCCGCGCCCTTCAGCGCCTCGTTGCCATCCTCGCTCCCGCGCCAATACGCCTTGAGGACGACCGCGTAGTCGTAGCCGCCGACCTCGTCCTGGAGCGGCGCCAGCCTGCGGTCGATGACCCTCTCGACGGGCAGGCCGGCCTGTTGCGCCTCCTTGACCGCATCCGTCACGAAGCGCTCGACGATGCTGCCCAGGGCGCCCCCGTCCGGCTTCGTGCGGGTCGCCATGTTGCGCAGGGCCTCGGCGTAGAGGGCCCGTGCCTGCCCCGCGCTGGCGTGCAGGCGGCGGTCCGGCGCGAGATCCGCGTGCACGGTGACGAGCTTGCGTTCGAGGGCGATCAGGCGGACCAGGTTGAGGAAGAAGGTCTTCCCGGCCCCGTACTCCCCGATCACGAACCGGATGGACGCTCCCTGGTCGGCGATGCGGTCGATGTCGCGAACCAGGGCGGCGATCTCGGCGGCGCGCCCGACCTGGACGTGGCGAAGGCCGGTGCGGGGCACGACGCCGGCCGACAGGGCCTGCAGGATCGCGTCGCGGTCCCGCGGGCGGATGGTCGAAGCGGCTGGTTGCATGGGTCTAGGCGACGGCCCTGGGGACGAGATGAACGCGAAGGTGGTGTGCGATGGTGACGGGGTCGCCGTCCTCGATCAAGGCCTCGTCGAAGCGGTCGAAGCCCCATTCGTTGATGACCTCAAGCGCTCCGTCGGGAAACAGGCCGCTCGCTCGCGCCGCCCGGTCGAACGCCTCGCGCGGCAGCGGCGCCGGGGATGCGGCGACGAGGGCGAGCAGGCCGGCATGGGCCGGGTCGAGACCGGCCAGTCCTGGGGCGTCCGCCGCGTCCCCGCCTCGGTCCGGCGCGCTGCCGCTTCCCGGCGAGACCGCCTCCATCCCTGTGCCGTGCGCCGCCTCCTCGACGAAGATGTTCGAGAGCAGGCTTGAGACGGCCTGCGTCTCGCGGCGTATGCGTTCGAGCCGCGTCGCGTCGATGACGACGCGCCCGGCGGATCGGTCGGCGGCCTCCCGTCGCTCGCCCGGCCCCGCGGGGCCGGGGGACCCACGGTGGAGGACCGCATAGATGCCCTCGACCGGTAGGAAGAGGGCCTTGTGCAACCGCTCCAGGAACCGCACCTCCGCGGGCGTGGCTTGGTCGTCGGCCATCACGGCCCCGAGCGCCGCGCGGGCATAGGCCTGGCGCTCGGCGACGGGACGGGCCGCCAGCCGCTTCAGGACACCCTGCTGTTTCGGCGGGTCGCGGTGGATGGACAGGGCGTAGGCCGCCAGGCGGGACTTCTCGGTGGGGCCGACGGCGTCGGCAGCCCGAACCTGAGCGAGAATCGTCTCGACCTCGTCTTGGGATACCTCGCCGTCCGAGGCCGCCGCGAGGCAGGCGATCTCGATCATGCCCCGCAGTCCCTGGTACTCCGGCCGCGCCGGTTCGACCGGCCCACCGCCCGCAGCCCTGAACAGGAAGACCGTCGCTTCGGCGTCCGGGGCCGCGCCCCCGTAGCGGCGGTCCGGCTCGATGGCGATGCCGATCCGGTCGAGCACCTGGTAGAGCTGTGTCGCGATGGCTTGCGGCAGGCGCCCACCTGCGGGCGGCGATATCTCCAGCATCTCCAGGAGGCGGCGAAGCGACGTGGACGGCATGGTCTCCCCGTTCGCGAACAGGGCGTCGCAGCGCTCACTGACGCGCCGCCAGGCATTGCCGGCGGAGCCCAGGTCGGGCGGCAGCAGCAGGGCGGCCTGCGCGCTCTCGCGCGCGTCCGGGCGCTTGCCGACGAAGCGGCTGTACGCATCGAGCTCGGCGGTGCATGCCTCGACGAGCTCGCGAAGCCTCTTCACGGGGGCGGACACCGCCGCGATATCGGGAAGGGCCTCATGCGGCCCCTTCAGGCTCACTTGAAATGTCGAGCTGGCAGCGGCGTAGGACGCCTTGATGCGAGCCTTGGGCACGCTGACCTTCAGCCCCATCGGGTACCTGTCCGCGAAGCGCAGGCGCCAGAGGGCCTCGAACTCATCCGGGCATCGTGTGACCGGGGTGCGGAAGCCGCGGTCGGGAAGGGCCGCCAGCCAGAGGAGGGCGTCGTCGGCCTCCAAGGGGGTGCCCTGGGCCAGCTTCTGGCCGAGATGGACCCTGACATCGAGCGGCAATTCGAAGCTATAGACCGCCCGGTCGAGGTTGAGCCCCGGACGCGGACCTATGATCTCGGGAACGACGAGCCGGGCGGCTTGGATGAAGCTTCGCGCATAGCCCTGGAACGAGCTGTTCGCTCCGTAGATCCCCAGCAGCCGCTCGACCTCCGCGACCAGCGCAGGCCCGTCGGCCACGGCCTTCCCTTTGAACAGCCGGTATTCCAAACCGTAGAAGTACAGGAAAACGCAGGCGATGTCGGCCGACGGGTCGGAGCGCCCCGTTGCCAGCCATTCGAGGTAGGCGCGGCGGCCCGCGGGGCTGATCCCATCGTAGCGGCACCAGTAGGCCAGTCCGACCGCCGAGGCTCCGCCAGGCTTCGCCACGGGGAGCGAGGGGTTGATGAGACAGTTCTCCGGGCGCCACGCGTCCGATCCAAGCTTCTCGCCGACATAGATCAGGCCGCCCGAGATCGTCAGGTCCTTGATCCCGACCGTCTCGCCGGGCGGCACCCAGCGCGCCGACGGAGTTTGCTTGCCGCGCCCCTCCGGCGAACGGCGGGCGACGGGTTCCGGCTCGTCGACGAGGGCCGTGATCGTGAAGGCAGGCTCGTCGTGCATCTCGGAGGCAACCGCGTCGGAGCGCCGCTTGCCGAAGGTGCCTCTCGGCCCTTCGAGCGGGGCCGGCAGGGCAGGCTCGGGCGCGCTGGGTGGAGGCGCGTGGCGTGAGGGGTCGGTCATGGGTGGAGCGGGATCGGCCGGCGAACTCACGACGTCCGTGTCCGCTCCGGTTGCGCGCTTGCTCGGGCGCCGGCCAAGGGTCATCCAGCCAACCAGGAGGACTATCGCCCCCGCGAGAAGGGCTGGCCAGCTCAACGGGACGAACCGCGTCGCCGCCGTCCCAAGAACCGCGGCCAATCCGAGCAAGAGGAGGCCTTCCTCGCCCCGACTGGATCCCCACTTCCGCCGCGCCATCGACCAGGCCTCACCGCTTGCCGGGTAAGACCTGCGGTCCTGAGCGTCGGCCCGCCATTCCTCCACGGAAGCCTGACGCTTCGCAAGGCGGCGGAGGCGTGGCGCCGCGGTGCCGCTGCCCGCACCGGAGGGCGAGAGGGCGAGACTCGCCAGCGCCTGGGCGAGCCGGGACGCGATTTCCCCCTCGAACCTGCAGCCGGGCGTCACCGCCATCCGGCGTAGATAGTCGGCGAGCCTCCGGCCGATGGCTTGCTCGTGTTCGAGGAGGATGCGCAGCGTGCGGGCCACGGCCCCGTGCGGGTTCGGGTTGGCCTCCAGGTTGATGTCGACCGTACCGTCGCGCAGCCATTCCGTGAAACGCGGGCCGTGGTGAACCCGGTGGGCGCCGCAGCGATAAAGCACGGCGTCACGGTCGAAGAAGGTCGTATGAACCAGGTCGGCCAAGCACGTGGCCCGCACATGGCCTGAACGCACCGCCCAGGTGGAAGGCAGCGCCCACACGTCGTAGGAATGGCGGCGGCCGGCAATCCGATACCCCCCGAAGCGGTTGCGCACGGCGGGGCCGTCGCGCAGCAGGTCCGCCAGGCGCTCCGGCGCGGTGTCGACGACGAGGTCCACGTCCGACGCGAAGGCTTCGGCCCCGCCCCAGGCGATGTCGCGGGGCATGCCGCCGAAGATGGCGACCTCGCCCGCGTGGCCCAGATGCCCGATCAGGTCCGCGATCTCGTGGCCACCGCGCGCCTCGTCCCCGAGGAAGGCCCGCATCCGCCGGCCCAGCTCGCCCCCGTCGCCGGCGCGCGTCCCGGGGCTAGCCATGGTGCCGCCTCAGGTCGTCGCGCAGCGACACCGCGAACGTGTCGGTCATGCCCGAGACCATGTCGGTGATGAGCTGCAACTCCCGGTAGCGCATGGGCATCCGGTTGGCCGGCGCCTCGGCGACGCGCCGGTAGTTCTCGGAGATCCGGGAGTAGACGTAGGCCGGCAAGGCCTCGCGGTCGGACCTCAGGTCATCCGGCTTGCTGCGCTCGATCACGGCCTTCCAAAACATGTCCATGAGCTCGTGGATCACGCGGTGGCCGTCGAGTTCGACCACCAACACCCTGCGGTGACGATAGACGTGGAACTTGGCAAACCTCTTAAGTGACGTCCACAGAGCCACCGCCTTCGAGGCCGCCATCAGCTCCCGGTCGAACGTCCCCGCCATGATGGCGTCCCGATTGGCGACGAACGCCCCGACGGCGGCCTTCACCATCTTGCCGATGGCGTCGACGCGGAACATCTGCATCGAGATATCGTCGAGCTCACCGGGTGAGAGCCCCTCGCGGCGGAAGTCGGCGTGGTATCGCTCCGCCCGCTCACAGACCTCGCGCGTCAGCACGTCATCGCCGGCATCGTGGCGCAGCCACGCCATCAGCACGTTGAAGTTGATCAGGTTCTTCTTGGCGGCATCCTCGATGTCCACGACCGAGTAGGCGATGTCGTCGCAAGCCTCCATCACGAATGTCAGGGGGTGCCGGACGCCCTGCTGAAGCCCGGTCTCCGCCCAGACTTCCGAAGCGATGTCGGCCTCCGACTGGAAGAAGTTGAACTTCTTCCGGGCCTGGGAAGACTCGTCGACCGCATCCGACGGCACCGGGTACTTCATCAGGGCCGCCAGGAAGGCGTAGGTCATGTTGAGCCCGAAATCGTCGTTCAGGATCTGCAGCCTGGTCAGCAACCGGAACGCCTGCGCGTTGCCCTCGAACTTGAGGAAGTCGCGGCGCATCGCCTCGGTAAGGCCGGGCGCATCGAAGATCTCGAAGGAGCCCGTGTCCGTCGAATGCGGGGCCGAGTGACGTCGCATCCAGGTCTGGATCGCGGTCTCGCCCTGGTGGCCGAAGGGCGGGTTGCCGAGATCGTGCGCGAGCCCGATGGCCTCCAGGAGGGCGGGAACGTTGCGCAGGGGCTCGGCCGCGGCCGGAAAGCCGAGCGCCTCCCCGTGCACGAAGGCCAGGGTGGTCCCCATGCTCCGCGCCATGTTCGCGACCTCGTGGCTATGGGTCAGGCGGGTGCGGACGCTGTCGTTCCGTTCGAGCGGGAAGACCTGCGTCTTGTCCTGGAGGCGGCGCACGGGCGTGGAGAACAAGATGCGGTCGTGGTCGCGTTCGTGCTCGGTGCGGTCCTCGCCGAGCCTTGGCTCATGCGCCCTCCCGGCCGCCTTTCCCTTGCGACGCTGGGAGTTCAGGAGGTCCAGCCAATCGAGTCGTGCGCTCATCCATCAATCCCGTCGCGTCGGGGATGCTCGGTCCGACGCCAACCCCCAACCCGATGGCACCCGGTCTACGTTCCGGCTCTCGGGCTCGTCACGTCCGTTTCACCCGGTTGTCCACGGATTCATTTCCGGATGGTGCCGACCCAATCCGCAAGAGAGTAGGGCAGCTCAGCCGGAAAGGGAACATTGCAGGAACGAAAGGCACCCTCGTCGGGCCGCATCCTTGCCGCGCCGCGATCTCGCACCGACCTGATCGGTTTGCCGCCCGCCTCGTGTTTGGACTGTAACACTGCGCTCGGCTCGCGCCGCCGGGTCGCCGCGGTCCGGGCGAGACCCGTCGCGGCCTACGTCACGCCGGCCCGACACGCCCGCGGGGCCGCTGAGCCGCCCCGGTCGAGCGACGCGGAACCCCGCGTCGGCGTTCGGGCGGCGGCCGCGCGGGCTCGCGGACGTCACCAACGCAGCAGACGGGGCCCGAGCAGGGCACCGGCGAGGGTGCAGAAGGCGATGGTGCCGCCGTACCAGAGCGCCACGAACGGGACCGAGTCGTCCATGCAATGGAGGGCGTACCCCATCGCGCTGATCCCCCCGGCGGCCAGCCCGACGAGCGCGCCCGTCCGGACGAGGTCGGTCGGTGCGGCGAACCGGCGGACGGCCCAGACCAGCACGGCGAAGGGCAGCACGCCGATGATCGGGATCGACACGAGGCACTCCAGCCACATGTGGCCGACAAGCATCCTGTCCCAGTGCGAGCTCGGCGCCGAGGCCAGGCTGAGCGCGGCCAGCAGCATGACGCCGAGGAACGGCGCCGCGGCGACCCAGGCCCGGATCCGGGTCTCACCGCCCGGGCGTGCGACCTTGGTCAACAGCCACCCGGCCAGGACGACGATGCCGGCGCCGAAGGCGACCTTCAGGAGCAGGAAGCCGAGCACCCCGGGGTGATGGAGGTCCGGCCTGATCCCGAGTAACAGAAGCGCGACGCAGAGCGCCGCCCCCGCGCCGAGCGCCGCGGCGAGGCCGAGGCCGCGCTTGAGCCGGCCGTGGTCGGTCGGCTCGATGTTCGTGCTGAGCATCTCGATCAGCTCGTTCGTTCTCATCGTCCCCTTCCTAGGCTGATCGCGGACGCCATGGCCTTGAGACCACGGTGGACGCTGACCTTGATGGCGGATTCCGACATGCCGGTTCGGCTGGCGGCCTCGGCGACGCTCAAGCCGTCGAGCTTCACGTAGCGGATCGCGCGCCGCATCTTCTCGGGCAACTTGGCCAGGAGCCGATCCAGGTCGTGCGCGCTCTCCGCACCGGCATGGTCGTCCTGCGCCTCGAAGTCGCCCGCATCCTCGATGGGCACATCGGCCATCGAGGGGCGGGTATGGCGCAAGTGATCGATCAGCTTGTAGCGGGCGATGGCCTGCACCCACGGGGTGAACGGCTGGTTCACGTCGTATGTATGCCGACGCGTATGGATCGCCATCAGCGTGTCCTGCACGAGGTCCTCCGCCTCGGACTGGCTTCGCCCGATGCGGGCCAGCTTACCACGGTAATAGGCGCGCAGATGCCGGCTCAGTCGGTCGAGAACCGCCCGGTATGCAGCCGCGTCACCGTCCAGGCTGGCCCTCATCAGGCCCCTGAGCTCTGCTTCACTGGCAATCATCATGCACTCCCAACCGAGTTCGGGAGGTCTGCCTCAACGGTTACAATTGCTCCCCGGCGCGATGGCGGTGGGGCCAGGTCATGGCGGCTCCCGGTGCGGAGCATCGCTGGATGGCCTGGGTCGGGCGCCGGACCGCGAAGGGACAGGCTGCGCGCGCAGGTGCGCGCCGAGGACAGCCGGCCATGGGCCGGGTCACGGAGGGATGACATCGGTCTCGTCCTGGAATGCCGTAAGGGCCGGCCCCTCGTTGAGGGACCCGGGCACAAGCTCGCACGGAGGCTGTCGCCGAAAGCGCGGCTACCAGCGCGCCGGTTGGCCGGCGCGCCTAGCTCAGGACGGGGCTCTTGGGCGGCAAGGGATCGGGCGGCCCTTGCAAGCTCGTGCCCGCGACATCCGCGAGCGCGTACGCGAACGAAGCCCCGGTGATCCGGGGGCCGAACGCCGCCGGCACGATGGCGACGAAGCCGGCGCACAGCAGTGAGCAGGCTGCGGAGGCTTTCCCGCCCTCGTCACATCCATCGCAGCCGTCGGGCATCGGCACCTGCATCGCCGCCACCGGCATGGACGCCTTCATGTGCGCGGTCTGCACACCGTGCAGCGCGAACCCCGCCACGAGGGCGAGGGTCAGGAACCACACGCAGAGGGAACGGGACCGCAGCCAGGACATCCGGCCCGGCATAACAGGCGGGCGCGCGCATCGAAAGGGTTCGCATCGGCTGGGCGACCGTTTTGCCGCGCTTAATTAAGTCGGGTCTGCCGGCGTCCGGCGGGCGTCGCCCCGGCAGCCCACGTTGTAACGAAGCGTCCGCCGCCTCCGAACTCGGCACCATGACTTTGATGTCGCAGGTGGTTCCTGGCCGGCATTGCGGCGGCTCGCATCCCGGGCCGATGCGGCCTGTACGGCCGCGGTTCGCGCCGGTCGCGCTCCGCAGCGGCGCGGGATACACGGCGCCAACCCGCCGTCATCGAGGATCGGCGACGCCTGGCCGGACATGATCGGGGTGGCTTCGGTGCGTATGGGGCCGCCGAGGGGGAGGCGCGCGGACCGCGGAACCCCGGCTGCGCGGGAACGCCGCCCCCGACCTCGGGAGCGCGTCGCGACGCTCGCCGAGGGCGCCCATGGTCGGGCAAAGTCGCCGCCGCGGACCTACGTCATCTTCGAAGCCCGGTTCGCCCATGACCTATACTGCGCGGTTCCGACAAGCCTGCCGATCCCGGACTTTCTCACCGGTGCGGCGTGGCAGTACCGGGGCACCCTGGGCAAGCGGGGCTTCAGGCCACCGGGCTTCAAGGCGGCCTCCGCCTGGAAGGCGGCCAGCCGTGACGGGTTCTACCTGTTCTCCCCACCCCGAACCGAGGAGTGAGGCCCGACCGTGCGTCCTCCCCTCGGGCGGAGGAGCGATCCCCGCTGGGCGGCGATTGCGGCGGCCCCTCGCGAAGCCGGTCGGACCACGTGAGATATTTTGAGTGCGCTGTAACGGCTTTCGCGGCAGGTCCGAAATCAAGGACAGAAGCAGCAAGCTTTGAGACAACTAAAAGTGTCCCGCCATGAAGAACAAGATAATCCCCGTTTTCGCGGGCATCGCCATGATTGCCGGGTTGCCGGGTTACGCCCTCGCTGGGTGGATCGACAATGTTCCGCTTCGCTTCCGGCCTGGAGCGCACCAGACGGCACCCCGCACCCTCGAAGCGCCGGACGCCGCCCGCACAACCGGGTCGGTCGACATCGGGTCCCGCCGCCCAGCGACCCGTCATCCGGCACGGCTCCGGCCGAATTTCTGACAGGACGGGACGGACCGAGCTGGGTTGAGCCGCGGGCGCGGGCGCGGTCCACGGGGCGGGCTTGAACGCGAAAAGCCGCGCCGGCCCGCCGTCGTGAGCTCAAGAGAGCTGCCGCCGGGGCGATGAGCCCGGCATGCCGCTGTGCCACGTGTTGGCACCCCTCCATTCGAGAAACCCTCGCATCCGTAACGGCTCCCGGCGCAACCGGGGGCTCAAGCCAACACCTCGATTTAGTCTCGCAAGAAGGATCAACGTCCATGAAGTCTTCAGCCATAGCCCTGGCGATTGCCACCGTGATTGCGGTGGCGACACCGTACGTTGCTTCGGCCGGCCCGAACGGTACCGACGCCATCAAGCTCTACGAATTGAACAGGCGGAATACCGTCGCCTCCCGGCCGAACGTCACCCTGGATGTGAGCTCGACGGGTTCGGTCAACGGCGTCCCGCATCGGGAGAACACGAACCGCCGGGGTCACGGCCAACAGTAATCCAACCTCAGTCGACCTCGATTCTTGCCCAAGGAACATCGGCGGCCTCCGTCATGCAGAACACCTCCCTGTCGGTCTCGTCTGAGTTCGGCATCCCGCCCCGCTACCTCAGCGAGATCCATCGGTTTCCCTTGCTGGCGCCGGCCGAGGAGTTCACCCTGGCCAGGCGCTGGCGGGATGGGGGGGACCGTGAGGCCGCCCACCGGCTCGTGACCTCGCACCTGCGCCTCGTCGCGAAGATCGCCATGGGCTACCGCGGCTACGGCCTGCCGCTCGGCGAGGTCGTGTCCGAGGGTAATGTCGGCCTGATGCAGGCCGTGAAGCGCTTCGACCCGGACAAGGGCTTCCGTCTCGCGACCTACGCGATGTGGTGGATCAAGGCCGCGATCCAGGAATACATCCTGCGCTCGTGGTCCCTCGTGAAGATGGGCACCACCGCCAACCAGAAGAAGCTCTTCTTCAACCTGCGCAAGGCCAAGGGCCGCATCTCCGCGCTGGAGGAGGGCGACCTCAAGCCCGATCAGGTCAAGCAGATCGCGACCCGTCTCGGCGTGCCCGAGCAGGACGTCATCGACATGAACCGGCGCCTGTCCGGCGACACCTCCCTCAACGCGCCCCTGCGCCAGGAGGGGGAGGGCGAGTGGCAGGATTGGCTCGTGGACAACACGCCGAGCCAGGAAGCGGTGCTCGCGGGCGAGGAGGAGGGGCAGAACCGCCTCTCGGCTCTTCGGGACGCGCTGAGCGTGCTGAACCCGCGCGAGCGGCGCATCTTCGAGGCGCGGCGCTTGGTCGAGGATCCGATCACGCTGGAAGACCTCTCGGGCGAGTTCGGCGTCTCCCGCGAGCGCGTGCGCCAGATCGAGGTGCGCGCCTTCGAGAAGGTCAGCGCAGCGGTGAGGTCCGAGATATCGAGGCGCGAGGTGCCAAGAATCCGCGCGCAGGTAGCCTGACCGCCGGCTTCCGGCGTGCACGGACGCGCCTCGACCTGGGCGGCCTGCCGCCTGGGTCGAGGCTCGGTCCCTGGCCCGCATTTCACGCATCAGGCGTAGGCCCGGACATCTCAGCGGAAGTTCCCTCGGGCCGGCTCACCAATCAGACCAGTGGCCTTCAACGCGCAACGTCATCGCAAGACACCGTGTAACTAAAAATCTGCCAAACTCGAAGTCATGACAGTAGAGGCACAAATCTAATCTTTATTCATCATCTTCGGAGCGCAATCGTGAATTATTCTTTCGCAGCCGCCATCGCTCTCGCGGCCTTCGCGGCGCCTGCATCAGCCGGTCCTCTCTCCGGCATCCGGGATCCTGCCGCGGCGGCAGCGGCCTTTCAGGCTCGATCCGCCCCGGCATCGGCCCGCAGGCGACCGGCAGCTTACCCCATGGCCCTCGTTTGGAGCTGGACGCCCGCGACGTGTTCGGCCGGGATATGCGCAGCAGCACGCGTGGCAATGCGCGGTTTCCTGAACGAGCGCCGGAGGCACAGAACCTCGGCGGCACCGCCGGCGGCCCGCAATATTGAGGCCGTCGCAGATACCGTCGCATCGGCAACGGCGCGGTCGAGACGGCAAGCCATCGCTTGTAACGAAATAATCCCGCCCCCCGAACTCGTTGGCAATAGCGCTGAACGGCTGGCGCCCCCAGGGACGGAGATCCGTCATGAAGCTCAGGGTTGGTATCACGCTCGTCGCACTGACCGTGGCCGGTGCTGCATCCGCCTCGCCGGGATTGCAGGCGCGATCCGGTCCGCCGGCGCACCAGCATGACCGGTCTTCGGCTCACGCGCTGCGCGACCCGGTGACGACCGGAAGCCTTGCCGGACCCGTCGGTCGCATGCGCGGCGCGCGAGACCGGCAAGGCCGCGACCTGCGCAGCAGCACCCGCGGGAACGCCGAATTTCCGTCCCGCCTGCCCGCTCAACAGAACCTCGGCGGCACGGCAGGGGGTCCTGCGTTTTGAGAACCCGGCTTCGCATGCCCCCGGTGGCCGCGGCACGCGCCGCGGCCGCTCCGGCGCGGTGCAAACCATGGTGGCGTGTCCTCGCGCTGACGCTGCTCCTCACTCTCTCGGGCGCTACCCTTGCTTCTTCCTTTGGCCGCCGCTCATCGAGCGATTACACGTTCGAGCTCGTCGAGCGCGAAGTGAAGCAGGGTTACGGCACGACCATCCTGGTCCGGCTCGTCGACGAGCGGACGGGCAAGGTGGTTCCGGACGCGGTCTTGTTCATCAGCCGCATCGACATGTCGCCTGACGGCATGGGCGCGATGACGGCTCCGCTGGAGCTCCGGACCGATACGCTGCCCGGCCACTACCGTTTCGAGACCGACCTTTCGATGGCGGGCGCCTGGGCACTCACGCTCGCGGCCAAGGTCCCCGGGGTTTCGGCCCCGATCCAGGGCAGGCTCGTCCTGCAAGCGGTTCCATGATGCATCAGAACACGCCGTTCCATGACTTCGAGGAGTTCGAGGCCGCCCCGGACGGCGGTGGCCGGACAAGATGGATCCTGGCCATCCCCCTCCTGGCCACGATGCTCGCGGCTGCCGCCGGCGTCGGCTACGGCTGGGGGCGCGGGACCTGGACGATTCCGAGTTCGATCACCGAGCACGTGCCCGCCTCGCTCGCCGGCTGGCTGCCGGCTCCAGGGTCGCCTCCCACCGGCGCCGGCACACCGGTCGCGCTCAAGGACTATGCCTTCGAGCTGACCGACGCCCGGGCCAAGCAGGGCGAGGCGGTTCTGGCGGTGCGCCTCGTGCACAAGCCGACGGGCAAGCCCACTCCCGACGCGGTCGTGTTCGCTCACCGCCTCGACATGGCGCCCTCGGGCATGCCCACCATGACGACGGAACTGGAGCCGCAGCCCGCGACCGAGCCCGGCCTTTATCGGTTCAAGACCAATCTCACGATGGCCGGCGACTGGCAGCTCTCGCTGGCCGCCAAGGTGCAGGGCCAAACCGGCACCGTGCAGACCAAGCTCGCGCTCAAGGCGGTGCCGTGATGGACCACATGACACCGTTCGAGGTCGGCGAGGCGCACGGGCGCCGGGGCACCCGCCGAAGCTTCGTCTCTGGGTTCATCGGGCTCGTGGCCGTGCCGGCTGCGCTCGTGGGCGCCCTCGCCCTTGGCTTGAGGGCCGGCGAGGCCCGTTGGCCCCTGCCGGCCTGGCTGCCGGTCTCGGTCTCCACGCTGCTCGTCCGGGACGAGGCGGGGTCGCCACCGGACGCCCCCGTCCTCTACTATCGTGATCCCGACAAGGCGCTCTACGCGCTCGCCCCGGCCAAAACGCCCGATGGCCGCGACTACCGGCCCGTGCGCGTCGGCGAGGACGTGGATTTCGAGCCGAAGCCGGCGGAGCCGGCCGGTGGCGGCCAGACCGGCATGGCGCAGGCCGGGGGCAAGAAGGTTCTCTACTATCGCAATCCCATGGGCCTGCCGGACACCTCACCGGTGGCGAAGAAGGACTCGATGGGGATGGACTACATCCCCGTCTACGAAGGCGAGGCCGAGGACGGCAACACGGTCAGGATCTCCCCCGGCAAGATCCAGCGCACCGGTGTGCGGTCGGAGGCCGTCGAGCGGCGCGTCGTGAGCCGCCCCGTGCGGGTGCCGGGCACCGTCACGCTGGACGAGCGCCGGGTCACCGTGGTGGCCACCCGCTCCGACGCCTTCGTCGACCATGTCGAGAACGTCACGACCGGTGACCGTGTCCGGAAGGACCAGCCGCTGGTCCAGGTCTATTCGCCCGAGATCAACGCCGCGGCGGCGCAGCTCATCGCCAATCCCGGCTTCGACGGATCACGCCGGCGCCTGCAGAACCTGAACGTGCCGGCCGAGGCCATCGCCGAGATGGAGCGCACCCGGAGGGTGCCCATGGCCATCACCTGGTCGTCCCCCCGGGACGGCGTCGTCCTCGAACGCGGGGCGGTCGAGGGCATGAAGGCGTCGGCCGGCGAAACCCTGTTCCGGATCGGCGACATCTCGGTGATGTGGGTGCTCGCCGACGTGCCGGAGCACGAGCTCGGCAGCGTGAGGATCGGTCAGGCCGCGACCGTGCGCGTGCGTTCGCTCCCCGGTCGCGCCTTCACCGGCAAGATCGGACTCATCTACCCGCAGGTGGCGAAGGAAACCCGTACCACCCGCGTTCGCATCGAGCTGCCGAACCCCGACGGGGTGCTGCTGCCCGACATGTACGCGGACGTCGAGATCGGGACCGGGTCGGCGAAGCCCGTCGTCGCGGTGCCCGACGACGCCGTCATCGACACCGGCGCGCGCCAAGTCGTGCTCGTCGACAAGGGCGAGGGCCGCTTCGAGCCGCGAGCGGTCCAGGTCGGCGCCCGGGGCAACGGTTATACCGAGATCCGTGAGGGCGTGCAGGCCGGCGAGCAGGTCGTGACCTCCGCCAACTTCCTCATCGACGCCGAAAGCAACCTCAAGGCCGCCCTGCAGGGCATGGCGGCCGCGCCGGCCGCCGGCGAGGAGAAGGCACCATGATCGCCCGCCTCATCGGCTGGTCCGCCCGCAACCTCGTTCTGGTCATGATCGGCACCGTGTTCGTGGTGGCGGCCGGCCTCTACAGCGTGCGCACCCTGCCGCTCGACGCCATCCCGGACCTCTCGGACGTCCAGACCATCGTCTACACCGAGTATCCGGGCCAGGCGCCCCAGGTGATCGAGGACCAGGTCACCTACCCCCTGACCACCGCGATGCTGACGGTCCCGAAGTCGAAGGTGGTGCGGGGCTTCTCGTTCTTCGGCGTCTCGTTCGTCTACGTCATCTTCGAGGACGGCACCGACCCGTACTGGGCCCGCTCGCGCGTGCTCGAATACCTCAATGCGGCCGCCAAGCGCCTGCCGGCGGGCGTCACGCCGACGCTCGGGCCCGACGCGACGGGCGTGGGCTGGGTCTACCAGTACGTCATCCTGGCCAAACAGCAGACGCTGGCCGAGCTGCGCTCGCTTCAGGACTGGGTGGTGCGCTTCGGCGCCTCGCGGGCCGAGGGCGTGGCCGAGGTCGCGGGGGTCGGCGGCTTCGTGAAGCAGTACAACGTCGTCGTCGACCCGAACCGCCTGCGGGCGCAGGGCGTGTCCCTGAACAAGCTCCGGGACGCGATCCGGGCCAGCAACGCGGATGTGGGCGGCCGCACGGTCGAGCTCTCGGAGTTCGAGTTCATGGTGCGCGGGCGCGGCTACCTGAAGAGTGTCGCCGACATTGAGAACATCGTCCTGAAGACGGAGGCCGGCACCCCATTGCGGGTGCGCGACGTCGCCCGGGTCGAGCTCGGCCCCGACGAGCGCCGCGGCATCACCGAGATGAACGGTGAGGGCGAGGTCGCCGGCGGCATCATCCTGCAGCGCTTCGGCGCCAACGCCCTCAACGTCATCGAGGGCGCCAAGGCACGCCTCGCCGAGATGGCGAAAAGCCTGCCCAAGGGCACCGAGATCGTGCCCGTCTACGACCGCTCCCAGCTGATCGAGTCGGCCATCGAGACCCTGAAGCACACGCTCATCGAGGAAAGCGTCATCGTGGCGCTCGTCTGCGTGGTGTTCCTGCTGCACCTGCGCAGCGCGCTCGTCGCCATCCTGATGCTGCCGGTCGGCATCCTGATGGCGCTCGGGGGCATGCACCTTCTCGGGATCGGTGCCAACATCATGAGCCTGGGTGGCATCGCCATCGCGGTCGGCGCCATGATCGACGCGGCCATCGTCATGATCGAGAACGCGCACAAGCACCTGGAGCGCGCCCCGCCGGGCAAGCCGCGCGTGGAGATTCTGGTGGAAGCGGCGGCCGAGGTCGGCCCCTCGCTGTTCTTCAGCCTGCTCGTGATCACGGTCTCCTTCCTCCCCATCTTCACCCTGGAGAGCCAGGAGGGACGGTTGTTCGGGCCGCTCGCCTTCACCAAGACCTTCGCCATGGCCGCCGCCGCCGCGCTGTCGGTGACGCTGGTGCCGGCCCTGATGGTGCTGTTCGTGCGCGGCCGGATCGTCCCCGAGCACAGGAACCCCCTCAACCGCTTCCTGATCTGGATTTATCGGCCGGTGATCAAGCGTGTGCTCAGGGCCAAGGTCCTGACCATCCTCGCCGCCGCGGCGGTCCTCGCCCTGACGATCTGGCCGGCGCGCCAGCTCGGCTCCGAGTTCATGCCGGAGCTCAACGAGGGCACCCTGATGTACATGCCGACGACCCTGCCGGGCATATCGGTGACGAAGGCGGGCGAGCTGCTCGCGACCCAGGACCGGATCATCAAGTCCTTCTCCGAGGTCGCGACAGTCTACGGCAAGGCGGGGCGGGCCGCGACGGCGACCGACCCGGCGCCGACCGAGATGTTCGAGACCATCATCAGCCTGAAGCCGAAGGCCGAGTGGCGCCCCGGCGTGACGCTGGCGAGCCTCAAGGCCGAGATGGACAAGGCCCTGCAGTTCCCGGGCGTCTCGAATGCCTGGACGCAGCCGATCCGCGCCCGCATCGACATGCTGGCCACCGGCATCCGCACCCCGGTCGGCATCAAGGTCTACGGCAAGGACCTGGCCGAGATGGAGAAGGTCTCCCGCGAGGTCGAGGCGGTCGTGCGGGCCGTGCCCGGCACGTCGAGCGCCTATGCCGAGCGGGTGATCGGCGGCTATTTCCTCGACATCACGCCGGACCGGGAGGCGCTCGGGCGCTACGGCCTCATGGTCGGCGACGTCCAGGACGTCATCGCCATGGCGCTCGGCGGCGACAGCGTCACGAACACGGTCGAGGGCCGCGAGCGCTACACCGTGAACGTGCGCTACCCGCGCGCCTTCCGCTCGGACCCCCAATCCATCGCAAGGGAGGTGCAGGTGCCGATGCCGAATGGCGGCACCGTCCCGCTCGGCGAGGTGGCCAAGGTCCAGCTCACCCGCGGCCCGACCTCGATCCGCACCGAGAACGGGCAGCTCGCGGTCTACATCTTCGTCGACATCACGGGGCGCGACCTCGGCGGCTACGTGAACGAGGCACGGGCGGCCGTGGCCAGCGAGGTCAAGCTCCCGCAGGGGACCACGCTGCAGTGGAGCGGCCAGTTCGAGTACCTGGAGCGGGCCGAGGCCCGCCTGAAGATCGTGGTGCCCGTGACCCTGCTGATCATCTTCCTGCTGCTCTACCTCAACTTCCGCCGCCTGACCGAGACGCTCATCGTCATGCTGTCGCTGCCGTTCTCCGTGGTCGGTGGGGTCTGGCTGATGTGGTGGATGGGCTTCAACATGTCGGTCGCGGTGGCCGTCGGCTTCATCGCCCTGGCGGGCGTGGCGGCCGAGACCGGGGTGATCATGCTGATCTACCTCGACCATGCCTGGGACGAGCAGCGGGCCGAGGCTGTCGCCGCAGGGCGCGACCCCACCCGCGCGGATCTCTACCGGGCCATCATGGTGGGCGCGGTCGAGCGCGTGCGGCCCAAGATGATGACGGTGGTGGCCATCATGGCCGGCCTCGTGCCGATCCTGTGGAGCACGGGCTCGGGCTCCGAGGTCATGCAACGCATCGCGGTACCGATGATCGGCGGAATGGTCTCCTCGACCGTCCTCACCCTCGTGGTCATCCCGGCCATCTACGGCTTGGTCAAGGCGCGGGGGCTCCCGCATCGGAGCCGGAGCCAGCCGGGCTCGGCAGAAGCCGGCCGAGACCACGTGCCGCCTCGGCTCGTCAGACCCGCTGCGGAGTGACGTCCCGAGCCCGAACCGCGACGCCGAACATCGCGGGCGTCGACCAGCCCCACCGTCGCGAGGAACGCGGAACCATGCCGGACAAGCTCCTGGATTGCCTGGTCGTCGGCGGAGGCCCGGCGGGTCTGACCGCGGCCATCTACCTGGCCCGGTTCCGTCGCCGCTTCCAAGTGGTGGACGCCGGTCGGAGCCGGGCGGCCCTGATCCCGACGTCCCACAACCACGCCGGTTTCCCGGATGGCATTCGCGGGCCGATCTTGCTGCACCGGATGGCGGAACAGGCCCGCCGATACGGCGCCCACGTCGTCGCGGGTTCCGTGACCCAGCTCTCCCGTCGGGAAGATGGCGTGTTCGTCGCGACGGTCGATGGGCAGCGGATCGCCACCCGCACGGTTCTGTTGGCGACCGGCATCGTCGACCGCGAGCCGGATTTCCCGGGCCTGCCGGACGCGATCCGGCGGGGTTTGGTACGCCATTGCGGGATCTGCGACGGCTACGAGGTTCTGGGCGAAAGCGTCGGGGTCATCGGGCATGGCAGCAGTGGGCTTCACGAGGCCCTGTTCCTCCGCACCTACAGTTCGAACATCACCCTGCTGTCGCTGGGCCGCCCCTTGACGCTGTCGGCTGACGAGCGGGATCGGGTCACGTCCGCCGGGATCGAGGTCGTCGAGGGGAGCGTGGAACAGGTGGTCATCGAGAACGACAGGATCCGCGCCCTCGCCCTGCGCGACGGCGATTGCCGCTCCTTCGATGTCCTCTACTCGGCCCTCGGCAGCGATGCCCGGTCGGAGCTCGTGCGCGGACTCGGCACGCAGCTGGACGGCAAGGGTTGCGTGGTGACGGACGAGCACCAGAGAAGTTCGACCGACGGCCTGTTCGCCGCCGGCGACGTCGTGCGCAGCCTCGATCAGATCAGCGTCGCGATGGGCCAGGCCGCCATCGCCGCGACGGCCATCCACAACCGCCTGCGCGGGATGGCCCTGCCGCGGGACGCCGCCGGCGAAACCCTCTCCTTCTCGCCGCAGAATCTCTGCGATTGCGGCCCGGCTACATCCGGGCCGCCATAGCGCCGGCACCATGCGGGCGCGCACAAACCTGGGCGCCAAGGACCATCGATGCCGGTCCACGGCCCCGTGGCGCGCCGATCCGGGTCATCGCCGGTGGGCGGTGTGACCGGGGCGGCTTCGCTCGCGGCGTCGGCGTTTCCTTCAGCGCCGCCACGTCGATCTGTAACCTTTCTCCATCCGGTGCCGAAGTTTTCCACGATGGCCTGCAGGGTCGGCCTGCCCGTCGAGCGAGGCTCGGGCCAGCCCTGTTCCGCTGCGCGCGGGCCGCAGGACGAAGCGACGAGAGAAGGGATGCCGATGTTCGATCTTGGTCAGTCAACCCGCATGAGGACGCTTGCCGCGGCCGCCGCGACGAGCCTGCTTCTCGGCGGGGCCGCGCACGCGCAGGCCGGCAAACCCTCCGGCATGGACGACATGCCGGGCATGAGCGGGAACGCGGCCGGCGCGAAGAACCAGACCGCCAGCGCGAAGGGCACGGTCGCGGCCGTGGATCCCGGACAGCACAAGGTGACCTTCGACCACGAGCCGATCCCGGCCATCGGTTGGCCCGCCATGCACATGGAGTTCCCGGCAGCCACATCCGTCGATCTCTCGAAGGTCAAGCCGGGCGCGAAGGTCCAGTTCACGCTGAGCGGATCCAAAGGCAACTACACGGTCCAGTCGATCACCACGGCCCCGTGAGTGGGATCGAGGCCGGAGGGCGTGAGAGGATGAGGCGACGTACGGTTCTCGTGGGGTTCCTCGCGGCTGCCCTGCCCGGGGTCGGGGTCTCACAAGGCGCCGGCCCCGCCATCCTTTACAAGACCCCGCAGTGCCAGTGCTGCGATGCCTACGCCAAGGTGCTCCGGCGCAGCGGCATTCCGGTTACTGTCCGGCCCACCTCCACGCTGCCCGCGCTCAAGCGCGAGCACGGCGTGCCGGAAGCGCTCCAAGGCTGCCACACCCTGCTCATCGAGGGATACGTCGTCGAGGGACACGTACCGGTGGCACAGGTCAAGCGACTCCTGGCCGAGCGGCCAGCCATCAAGGGCATCTCCTTGCCCGGCATGCCGGCGGGCTCACCCGGCATGGATGGCGAGAAGACGGAGCCGTTCACGGTCTACGAGATCGGCGACGGCGACACCAAGGTCTTCGCGCGCGCGTAGCGCGGAGGCGGACCACCCTGACACCGAACGGACGACAGGAGACCTCATGGCAACGATCTCGAAGTTCGCGACCACGGCCGCATTGGGCGGCGCCTTGCTGGCCGGTATCGCCGCGGCCTCGGCCGAGCCTGCCCCGTCGCCTTCCCTCTCCCCGGAGAAAGGCATGATGGACCACGGCATGATGCAGGGCGGCTCGATGCCGATGATGCAGGAGATGTCGAAGATGATGGAGAACTGCAACAAGATGATGCAGACCATGATGGATCGGCAGAACCAGGGCGGCTCCGGCCAGCAGCCCCAGGACAAGCGCGGCTGATCCCGGGGGAAGGTGCCGGCGCTCGCTCCAAGCCGCCGGCCCGACAGTCCCGAAATCGTGAACCGGCGAAGGATGTCCCCTTGCGACGGTTCATGGTCGGGCCTGCCCCTTCTACCTCCGGCCGGGGCGGCGAGAGGAGCCGGACAGCCACGACGTCCGGAGGCCGCGAGGTGCGGAACGCGACCCCGAACGAAACCGTCGTCTGGTACGACTTCGCTTACGAGGGGAGCCGCCGGCTCGTGCTGCCGGACGACCACGTTCTTCTGCTCGCACGAGCACCGCCGGCGCTGGCTCACCGGACGGTCGGAACGCCGAGATGGTGCCGCTTTGGCCCTGGACGAGGCGCTGGAGGTCGGCAGGGCCATCTTCGGGTCGATCTTCTCTGAGTCCGTGAGGCCTGAAATCTCTTGGGTGTGAGCAGCCGCCGCCCAGCACTTCCCTGGCCGTGCCGTAGGATCTGGTCCGCCCACCCGCGCCCAGCCCGTCTCCGCTTGCCCGACGCCTGGGGACCCTGGAGTTTTCGACGACGGGAGCTTGACGCCGCATGAGAGCCTGTCGGACTGTCCCGTGCGAAAGCTTCGCCCAGGCGCCACGGTCGGAGTAGCGCTCCTGGGCAATGACCAAGCTAGAGACCGTAGCAGATCCCGCCGCCGGGCGGCTCCACGCCCTTCTCGGCTACGTCGAGCAAGTCGTCAGGCTCGACGAGAGGGTTGCCATGCGGCTCGGGGAGCACCGGCTTCCGACAGGGCAGGCCTTCGTCCTTCACCAGCATGAGTTGCACGCCCTGCCGGGCGTCAGGCACGACCTGGTCGACGAGGACGGCCCGATCTGGCTCGCTGTTGAGCGGCTTCGGCGCGGCGATCCGCCCGCGCCGCCCGAGGCTGCGGCGGAATGGCTGGAGATCACCCCCGATCCGGAGCGCCGGCCGAAGCTGCGGGACTTCCTGATCCGAACCGTGCCGGAGGGCGAGAAGGACACGCTCGTCGCGGAGGGAACGGCGCGCGCCGTGGACTGCGCCGAGGCGCTCGCACCGCAGGTCGACGCAGTCCGGCTTTGGGATGTGCGCCTCCGGCTTGAGGACCGACCCGACCTGCGGGCGGCCGCGGAGGCCTGGATCGCGGGCGCGTGGCTGCCCTGGTCCGTCGCGGAGCGCCCGGTTCGCAGGTCGCTGAGCCTCTACCAGCGGCTGTTCGAAATCGCGCAGCTCGCCGAACTCGGCGGCGGGGAGCGTCCGTTCGAGCTCGTCTGGGGCATCGGCCTGGCGCGCTGGCGCAAGGAGGAGCGTGAGATCGACCTGCCGCTGGTCGAACGCCTGGTCGAGATCGAGATCGACGACGTCGGCGGGGCGGTGATCCGGGTGCGGCCGCGGGCGGTCGGCGCGACGGTGAACCTGCGGGCCTTCGAGGAACTGGGCGTCGAGGGCGTGACGCTCGCCCAGGACGCGGCCCGGCGCGCAATGACCATCCTCGACCCGGAGGAGGGCGTCTCGCCCTACCGGCGCGAGAGTTTCGAGCCCGTCCTGAGGGTCTGCCAGGCACGGCTGGACGCCGAGGGCGTCTACCTGCCGGACCGTCTGGCGCCGGCTCCGGATCAACCCTTGCCGGCCGCGGATGGGAACCTCTCCGTGTCCGACCGCTGGGTGCTCTTCGCCCGCCGCCGGTCGGACAGCTTCCTGCTGACGGACATCGAGAACCTGAAGCGGTCCGTCGAGCGCATCGCGCAGGAGCAGGGGCTTACGGGTCCGGCGCGGACGCTGGTCATGGGACCCACCGAGGCGTCGTCGGAGGATGTCTGGAGACCCTTGAGCGACCGCGTCGGCGGCACCTCCGGCGATGCGCCGGAGCCGGAAGGGTCGTCCGAAGCCGGCGACCTGTTCTTCCCGAAGCCCTTCAACGACGAGCAGATCGAGATCGTCAGGCGCCTCGAAGCCGCCGACGGCATCGTGGTGCAGGGGCCGCCGGGCACCGGCAAGACCCACACGATCTCCAACATCATCTGCCACTCCATGGCCACCGGGCGCCGCGTCCTCGTCGTCTCGCACGGCGAGCCGGCCCTGGCCGTGCTGCGCGACCAATTGCCGGACGGCATCCGCGACCTGGCCATCAGCATCACGGCGACCGAGCGCGAGGGTTTCCGGCAACTCGAAACGGCGGTGCGCCTGCTGCAATCGGTCGTCGAGAGCATCAGGCCATCCGAGCAGGCACGGCTGATCCGCGATCTGGAAGCCTCGGTGGTGGGCCTTCGTGAGCGTCTGGCGTCCATCGATGCCGAGATCGCGCAATTCGCCCTGCGACAGCTCTCGCCCGCCTTCGGGAACGAGCGTCCCGCCGAGCTCGCCCGGACGATCAGCCTCTCGGCCCAGAGGCACGGCTGGTTCGAGGACCGCCCGGACGCCGTCTCCGTCGAAGCCGCGCCTCGGGACGAGCGCGTCGACGCCCTGCGGGCGGCACGCCTCGCCCTCGGGCCGCGCCTCGAACAGATCGACTGCCTCCTGCCCACCGTGGACGACCTGCCGGACGGCGACACGGTCGCGCGACTGCACGATGACCTGATCCGTTCCGAACGGTTCGCCGCGGCGGCCGCGCGCGATCCGTCCGTTCGGGTGCGGATCGGCTCGCCGGACGAGGTCGCCCTGGCACTCCGGGCCGCGGCCGCGCTGGAGACCCTGCGCCGGGTGGCAGGTCTCGTCCGTGAGGCGCCATGGCTGAAGGCGCTGGCCGACCAGGCCGTCACCCCAAACGGGTCGGGCGGTCTCGTCGGCCTCGCGCGGCAGTTCGCCGACGACGCCCGTCCCGTGACGCGCGAGCGAGAGCGTTACCTGGCTCTTCCGGTCGAGCTTCCTGAGGCATTGGCGCCGGCTTCCGCGGAGGTCGGCGACATCGTCCGCAAACTGGCCGCGGGGGAATCGGTCTTCGGCCTCTTCGCCTTCCGGGAGAAGTCGTTTCGTCCCCTCGTCGACGCCATACGGGTGCAGGGCCGTCCCCCGGCCGGGGCGAGCGAATGGGCCCACGTCCGCGACCATCTGGCGTGGCGTGGGGTGGTCGGTTCGCTCGGGATCCGCTGGCGCGCCCTCGGTGACGAGATCGGGGCGCCGCCGGCGGCCTCCGCGCGCGATCTCGCCCAACTCGTCGCCACCCTCGACGCCGTGCTCGTGGAGGCCGACGGCGCGATGCAGGTCCTTGCGGAGGCGTTCGCTCGGCTCGTCCCGGGAAGCGGCTCGCCCCGGGACCTCTGGTTCGACCCTGTCCGTCTCGTCTCCTTCGAGGAGGCGTTCCGCAACGCGGCGGCCGGGGCCCAGCTCGCAGCCTCAAGGGCCGAGATCGGCCGTCTGGAGACCCTGTTCCCGGACGCCGCGGGCAAGATCGGCAAGCTCGCCCGCGACTTCCTGTCCGAGGCGGTCGGACGGGACCGGGTCGACGGGGAGCAAATCGCGCACCTCTGGGCTGCCCTGCGCCGGCAGGTCGCCGACCTGCACGACCACAGAGCCGCGTTCGAGACCGTGCAAGCCGTCACCAGCGCCGTCCGTGAGGGCGGCGCGCCGATCTGGGCCGGCCGGCTTCGGGCCGAGCCGGCTCGCGGCGACGTCGATCCGCTCCTGCCGCCGGACTGGCGCGAGGCCTGGGACTGGGCCGCGATTGCCGCCTACCTGAAGCGGATCGACGACCGGGGTCGGCTGAGGGTGCTCGCCGACGAGCGCGTTCGCCTCGACGCCGAGGTCAGGAAGACCTTCGAGCAGCTCGTCCGCGAGCGGACCTTCTACGAACTCGGCCGCTCGATGACGGGGCCCGTTCGCTCGGCCCTGATGATGTTCGCCACCGCCCTGCGCAGGACAGGCAAGGGCACCGGAAAGGGTGCTGCCCGGCACCGCCGCGACGCACGCCTTGCCATGGCCGATTGCTACGCGGCCATCCCCTGCTGGATCATGCCGGCCTGGCGGGTGGCCGAGCAACTGCCCGGCGAGCTCGGCTCCTTCGACCTCGTGATCATGGACGAGGCTTCCCAGTCGGATATTCGCGAGTTGCCGGCCCTCCTTCGGGGCAGGAAGATCCTGGTGGTCGGGGACGACAAGCAGGTCAGCCCGAGCGCGGCCTTCATCGAGAACGCCAAGATCGACCGGCTCGAACACGGCTTCCTGAAGGGCCAGCCCTTCAAGACCCTTCTCCTGCCGGGCTCCTCGCTCTACGACCTCGCCAAGGTGATGTTTCCCGACAAGCTCGTCATGCTGCGGGAGCACTTCCGCTGCGTCGAGCCGATCATCCGGTTCTCGATGCAGTTCTATCCGGAACCGTTGGTGCCCCTCCGGGTGCCGACCGTGCACGAACGCCTCGACCCGCCCCTCGTCGACATCTACGTGCCGGACGGCCGCCGCCAGGGGGACAAGCAGAACCCGCGGGAGGCCGAGGTCATCGTCGGGGAGATCCGCAAGCTCGTCGACGACCCGACGCTCTCGCGCGTGGCGGCCCAGGACCGTTGGCGGACCATCGGCGTCGTCTCGCTCATCGGCGCCAAGCAGGCCGCCCTGATCAACCGCATGCTCCTCGACGAGCTCGGCGAGGACGTCATGCTGCGCCACCGCATCGCCTGCGGCGACAGCGCCACCTTCCAGGGCAACGAGCGCGACGTGGTCTTCCTGTCCATGATCGCCGACCCGGGCAGCAAGCAGGCCCAGACCGCGACGCAGTTCGAACAACGGTTCAACGTGGCTCTCTCGCGGGCCCGCGACCGGCTCGTGCTGGTGCGCTCGGTCCGGGAGGACGAGCTCAAGCCCGACGACCTGAAGGCGCGTGTCATCCGGCACTTCCGCGAGCCCATGGCCGGCGTTGCGGCCCGGTCCGGGGACTTGGAGTCCCTGTGCGACTCGGATTTCGAGCGCGACGTCCTCCGTCGCCTCGTCGAGCGCGGATATCGGGTGACGCCGCAGGTCGGTGCGCTCGGGTATCGGATCGATCTGGTGGTCGAGGGCGCAGACGGGCGCCGGCTCGCGGTCGAGTGCGACGGCGACAGGTATCATGGGCCGGAGCGCTGGGCGGACGACATGCGCCGTCAGCGCGTCCTGGAGCGCGTCGGCTGGCGCTTCTGGCGGTGCTGGGCGTCGAGCTTCGCCCTCGATCCCGACAACTGCATGCTGGATCTGTTCGAGACCCTCGAACGGTCCGGCATCGCGCCCGGGGGCGCCGTCCAGGGCGCTTGGGTCCACACGACGCATCTGACCGCCCCAGGCAGCGTGGGTGAGCCGCGCGGCGACGCCATCAAGGGCGAACCTGCGACGGGGAAGACCGCGGCGGCACCGGCCGGGATCGGTGCCGGTGACCGGGTGGTGGTCCGTTACCTGGACGACAACAAGACCGCGGCGTTCACGCTCAGCCTAGGGCGCGACGACGCCACGAACGGATTTCTCCCCGTGACCTCCCCGTTGGGGGCGAAACTGCTCGGGAGCGCGGAGGAGGACGAGATCGAGTTCGAAGCCGGTGGCCGCCTGCGTCGGGTCCTGGTGCTGCGCACGGAACGCCAGTCCGTCGCCTCCTGACTGCCCGGCGCGGCGGCATAAAGCCGACGGGGTCGATTGAGCAGGCCTCGGTCGGTTGAGCTGAGCGGGAGACGAGGAAAGCAGCCCGATCCCTCGCGCCGCGCGCGGAAGCCGGTCCAGCGCGACGCGGATCAAACCCGACGCTCCTGCCATCGCGCACCTGGACTGGCAGGAACCGGATCCGTCGCACGGCGTGCGCTAGATCGACCCGACGGGTTCCACGCCGGTGGCACGTCATCGCCCGAATGATGCGCGCTCTCCGAGGTCCAGCTTGAGTTTTAGCGGGCCGCAGGTCGCGCTGCCCGCAACCTGCTGCCCGCGGCGGCGATCACGGCCCACGGGGATCTGTCGGCATGGCGTCCTCACCCGTCCTGCCGGCCGTCTGCACACCGCTCCCGACGGCCACCACGGGTCGGGGCCAAGCGCCGCATACGGTCGGCCTCGCCGCTCTTGCATGGCGCCGCCTCCGTGAGGTGTCGGCGGCGGTGGCGCGGACTCGGCGGCGGCCGACGGTCCAACGCGGCGCGGCGCCTCACACGCGGCTTCGAAGGCGGCTTGACTCCGTACCATGGTACGGCCGCTAGGGTCGTTGGGAGCTGGTGATGTCGAGATCCGGGATGAGAGATCAAACCATAGGACAGGCGGCGCAGGACGCCGGCGTGGGCGTCGAGACCATCCGCTTCTACGAGCGCGAAGGCCTGATCGAGCAGCCCATCAAAGGAACCGGGTATCGGACCT
Organism: Methylobacterium durans; assembly: GCF_003173715.1. Taxonomy (NCBI): domain Bacteria; kingdom Pseudomonadati; phylum Pseudomonadota; class Alphaproteobacteria; order Hyphomicrobiales; family Methylobacteriaceae; genus Methylobacterium; species Methylobacterium durans. Next base: position 4,689,062 of record NZ_CP029550.1, read on the forward strand.
ACTCGCCTGAGCTGGTCACCCGCATCCGCTTCATCCGGCAGGCCCAGAGGATCGGGTTTTCCCTGAAGGAGACGCAGGAACTCCTCGCCCTGCGCGCCAACCCGGCCGCCGATTGCGCCGAGGTGCGAGCCCAGGCCCAGCACAAGATCGCGGAGGTCGACGAGAAGATCTCCGAACTCCTCCGCGTGCGCGCAGCCCTGGAGGCCGTGGTCGCTTCCTGCCCCGGACGCGGCGGACTTGAGGACTGCACCATCCTGGAAGCCCTGGAGGACGCGCCGCGCGGGCCAGGCACCTGTCGGTGCGACGAACCGAGGAAGGGGAAGCCACGATGAAGACCATCACCCTGAGGATCGAGGGCTTGCGGTGCGCTTCCTGCGCCGCCTCCGTCGGTTCGCTCCTGGATACACAGGCCGGTGTGCGCGGCGTCGACGTCTCCTTCGAGGAAGCGCGCGCCCGCGTCCTCTTTGACCCGCAAGTTACGAGCGGGGACCGCCTCGTCGCCGCCGTCGAGAGGCGCGGCTTCCACGTGGTCGCCCGCGACCCGGCCTGATCCCGTTCACCGACACCGCAAGGAGACAGGGCAGTGGCTTCGGCACCAGCGCTCGACGCGAACCTTCCCCTTTGGAGCGAGGAGCCGGCAAGCCGGCCCGACCGCGCCCGCATCCGCGCCCGGATCGGCGGCCTCCACTGCTCGCTCTGCACCGGGACCATCGAGAAGGCGCTGGGCAGCCAACCCGGCGTCGACAAGGTCGCCGTCAGCCTGACCCACGAGCAGGCGCTCGTGGAGTACGATCCCGCAATCGCCCGTCCGGCGGCTCTGCTCGGGATCCTGCGCGACATCGGCTACACGATCTCCGACCCGCGCAAGGTCCGGCCGTTCGAGGAAGAGGAGCGGGACCTCGTGCGGGAGAGCCGCCGCTTCGTCATCGCGGTTGCCCTCAGCGTCGCTTCCATTCCCATCATCGCGGATCCCTCGCTCGGCTGGATCGGCTACCTGCCCGCCCTGGTCTGCCTCAGCCTCGGCGCCATGGTGTTCCTCGTCCTGAAAAAAACGAGCGTCTTGGCCGCTGTTGCCAGCACCGGTGGCCTGACCGTGTTGGCGCTGGGTCTCCTCTACCTGAACCTCCATGGCTACTTGGCGACGTCCGCCCCCTGGCTCGTCGCGGCGTTGGCCGTGGCCCTCGTCTTCGGGGTCGGACGGCACATCCTGCACATGGCCATCCAGGCCTTGCGCCGCGGCATCCTCAACCAGCACGCGTTGCTGGAGATCGGCGCCTTCGCGGGCATGGCCGGCGGCGTCATCGGGCTTGTACTGAACCGTCCGGGCTATCCGACCGCCCCGTTCTTCGCCGTCACGGTGATGGTCGTGACCTACCACATCTTCTCCGAGTGGCTGTCGCTCATCGTCAAGACGCGCAGCTCGCAGGCCGTGAAGCGCTTGCTCGACCTCCAGCCCGAAACCGCCCGCGTGGTCCGGGACGGGCAGGAGCAGGACCTTCCGCTCGAAGCGGTGGCGGTCGGCGACCTCGTCCGCATTCGCCCCGGGGAGCGCGTGCCCGTCGACGGGACGGTCGTGTCCGGCCGCTCCGCCGTCGACCAAGCGCTGGTGACCGGTGAGCCCATCCCGGTCGAGCGCACGGAAGGCGACGTCGTCATCGGCGGCTCGATCAACGGCACCGGCAGCCTGCTCGTGCGGGTGACGGCCGTCGGCGCCGGCAGCTTCCTGCAGAAGGTGATCCGCGAGGTCGAAGACGCCCGCGCCTTGAAGCCAGGCCTCCTCCACCTCGTCGACCGCGTGCTGCAGGTCTACACGCCCACCGTGCTTGTGGTGGCCGCGCTCGCCTTCACGGGTTGGCTCGCCGGATCCTGGCTTCTCGGCGGTGAGGCCGACATCGAGCGGGCCGTGTTCGCGGGCCTCAGCGTCCTGGTCATGGGCTATCCCTGCGCCGTCGGCATCTCGGCCCCGCTCTCCATCGTGCGGGGCGCCGGGGAGGCGGCCGAGCACGGTATCCTGATGCGGACCGGCGAGGCCTTCCAGGGCTATCGCCTCGTCGACACCATCGTGCTCGACAAGACCGGGACCCTGACCGAGGGGCGGCCCGTGGTCCGCGAGATCGAGGTGTATTCGGGGACCGAGGCCGCGCTTGTCGCCCTCGCCGCCGCAGCCGAGGCCTTCTCCGAGCACCCGCTGGCCCAAGCCGTGGTCAAAGCGGCCTTCGCGCGCGGTGCCGTGCCCCCGGAGGTGGCAGCGTTCGAGGCCATTCCGGGCAAAGGGGTCGTGGCCCGGATCGCGGATAGCGAGGTCGTGGTCGGCAGCCCGGCCTTCCTCGCCGGCCACGGCATCGATCTCGCGCCCGCTTCAGCGCGCATCCTGACCCTGGAGGAGGCCGGGCGCACCGTCATCCTCTCCGGCCGTGACGGCCGCCTGCTGGGCTTGCTCGCCCTCGACGACAAGCTGCGGGCGGATGCCGTGCCGGTTGTCGCGGCCTTGCGCAGGGAAGGGCTGCGGACGGTCCTGCTCACCGGGGACAACGAGCGAACCGCATGCCGGATCGCCGGCGAGGCTGGCATCGACGAGGTCCACGCCGGCGTCCTTCCCGACGGCAAGGCCGAGATCGTGCGACGGCTTCAGGCCGCGGGCAAGGTCGCGATGGTCGGCGACGGCATCAACGATGCCCCGGCCTTGATGCAGGCGGACGTCGGCATCGCGATGGGCGGCGGCACCGACATCGCCATCGAGGCCGCCGACATCATCATCCTGTCGAACCGCCTCGCCGCGCTGCCGCTCGCGCGCCGGATCAGCCACCGCAGCTACGCCAAGATGCTCCAGAACGTCTGGCTTGCCTTCGCCTTCAATGGCCTCGGCATCCCGCTCGCCGCGACCGGGCTGGTCAACCCGATCTGGGCCATGGTCGCCATGGCGGTCAGCGTCACCGCGATCTTCCTCAACTCGCTCTGGGGACAGCCCGGCCTCTTCCTGGGTGCGATCATGACCGTCGGCCATCCGCCCCGGACAGCGCACCCCAACCCGACCTGACAGGAGTACTCCCATGACAGACCCTCTACGCCAGGGTGCCGTCGCCGTGCTTGCCGTCGCCGCCACTTTCGGTTCGGTCGGTCGACCATGGGCGGTGGAGGATCCGCCGGCCCTGTCGCGCCGGGCCTCCGAGCTGAAGGTCGCGACGATTCCAATCGAGGGCATGGCCTGCCTGTCCTGCGCCGCGTCGATCAAGCGAACCGTCAGGAAGGTCGACGGCGTCTCGGACGCGGAGATCGACTTCGTTCGGCGCTCGCTCCGCGTCACCTACGCGTCCGGGCGTGCCCTCCTTCTCAGTCGGGTGAAAACGGCCATCGACGGTCTTGGCTACAAGGCTGGCACTCCGGTTCTTGAGCGATGACCCTCGAAAGCGTGATCCAGCCGCTGGCGTCCGGCACAAGCGGCCCGGCCACCCTGTGGGTCACTTTCCTCGCGGGCATCCTGGCCAGTGCGGTCTGCCCCTGCACCCTGCCGGTGGGGCTCGGCATCGCCAGCGTCGCCAGCGCCTCCGAGGCGGGCTCTCGCCGAATGGGGCTTCACGTCGCGAGCGCGTTCTTTGCGGGAATCGTCCTGAGCCTCACCGTTCTCGGAGCCGTCGCTGGCCATCTCGGCGCCCTGGCGACCGAGGCCTTCGGCAGGGGCTGGGCGCTCGCCATGGCGATCCTGTCGCTTTGCGCGGCGGTGACGGCGTTCTGCTGGCCCCGCATGCGCCTCGGCAACCTCACCGCATGGCGCCGGCCCGGCCTCTTCGGGGCCTTCGTCTACGGGCTGATCTTCAGCATCGGCACCTCGGTGGCCCCGCTGCTGCTCCTGCTCACGGTCGCTGCATCGGACGGGGATCCGGGTCGGGGCATCCTGCTCGCCCTGCTGTTCGGTCTCGGCCGGGGTCTCCCGTTCCTTGCCGCAGGGATGGCGGCCGGGGCCGTCACGCGCCTGGCTCGCCTCGGCCTTTGGGGACGGACCCTGCAAATCGTCAGCGGCGCGGCCCTCCTGCTGGTCAGCGCCTACTACGCCCAGGTCTACGCGGACCTGCTTTGAACCCGGAGAAACGGTGCAATGAGCGACAGGCCGAAGGCCTCCCTGTCCAAGGTCACCTTCACCGTGCCCGGTATGATCTGCGACGGGTGCGCCGAAAAGGTCCGCGACGCCGTCCTGGGTGTACCCGGCGTCCATCAGGCGAAGCCCAGCACCTGGCACAAGCGCGTCACGGTGACGTTCGAGGCGTCCCGGATCGAACCCGGACAGATCAGGTCGGCCCTCGACAGCGCCGGGTTCGAGACCGGTGCGGTCCGGCCATGACCCCGGTCTCGCCCGACGTCTCGGACGTGCATCGGGAGCGCCTGCTCCGGGCGGTTGCGGCCGCTACCTTCGCCATCTTCTTCCAGGCTTTCATGGTCGCCCCGATCCTTCCACAACTCGGGGAGGCGTTCGGCGCCTCGCCGGAGCGGGTCGGACTGATCGTTCCCGCGTACTTGATTCCGTACGGCGTGGCGACGTTGGTCTACGGGCTCCTGGCGGACCGCCTCGGCATCTGGCGCGTCATGGCCGGATCGATGACCGGCTTCGCCGTGCTGACGGCCCTCACCGCCACGGCAGGGTCCGTGGAGCAACTCGCGCTCTGGCGTCTGCTGACCGGGCTCGGGGCCAGCGGGGTCGTGCCGCTCGGTCTCGTCCTCGTCGGCAGGCTCTTTCCGTACGAGCGACGCGGGCGCCCGCTGGGATGGCTTTTCGGGGCCATGGCCGGCGGCATGGCCTTTGGGTCCACCTTCGGGGCGCTGCTCGAACCATCCATCGGATGGCGGGGCCTCTTCCTGGCTGTGGCGGCGGCAGGTGCGGCGATCCTGTTCGTCCTTAGGCGGTCACGCGGGATCGTTCCGGGCGCGACGGCGGCCGGGGCCAACCTGGGCACGCTGTTCCGCGGTTATCGGGACCTCTTGGTCTCTCCCCGCGGTCGCCGCACGTATGTCTACGTCTTCCTCAATTCGATCTTCCACTCCGGCGTGTTCACCTGGCTGGGGCTGTATTTCGAGCGGCGCTACGGTCTCGGGCCCGTCGGCGTCGGCCTTGCTCTCCTGGGCTACGGCATCCCCGGTTTCCTGCTCGGCCCGGTCATCGGCCGGGTGGCGGACCGACGCGGTCGCGGGCGGCTCCTGCCGCTCGGCCTCTTCCTGGGCGCCGTCGCGGCGGCAGCCCTGATCCTCGACGCGCCCCTGCTGCTCGCGGTGGTGGCGGTGACGGTCCTGTCCCTCGGCTACGACATGACGCAACCGTTGTTCGCGGGCATCGTCACCGCGCTCGGCGGTCAGCGGCCGGGCCAAGCGATGGGCCTGAACGTTTGCCTCCTGTTCACCGGGTTCGGCCTGGGAAGCCTGCTGTTCGGGTCGATGCTTCGCTTCGACTTCGGCCCCGTCCTGGCCGTGTTCGCGGCTGCGGAACTGGCGCTCGCCGTCGTCGCACTCCGTCTGTTCCGATCCGAGGTTCCGCCGGCCGAGGGCGGGCGCCCGTGAGTTCGCGACCGCGTCGAGATAAGGCGGAAGCCATCGACGCCCTGATCCTCGCCGCCTTCCGGGAGGCGTGCCGTCAGGGGGAACTCGGCGCGGCCGAGCATCTCCTCTGCGCCTTGGAAGCGCTCGCTGCCGGCGCTGAGGCTTCGACAGGCGCCTCGGCATGTCTTGACAAGGCCTGCCTGACCCTGGCGGAGGAAGCCCTAGGCACGGCGCCCGTTTTCCCCCGGAAGGAAGGACGGGCGAGGCGGACACTGACACGCGACGGCATCTCCACGGCCCTGCCGCAGTGCGGTCACCAAGTGTCAGATCTCGGCGGCTAGGAGCGGGTCGCGATCTCGGACCACGGGGCCGCTCCATCACGCGGCATCACGCGCGGGTCTGGGTCTGTAGGCTCGGCGGCCATCCTGTGGGCGGTGCTCCCTACGCCACAGGGCTCAGAGCGTGATCTGCAGGGACAGCGCCTCGGGCTCGGTAGTGTCACGCACCCGGTACAGGAACCGGGAGCCCGGTCGCCGCTGGAGCTCCTCGATCTTCTGTCGGACGTGCGGGAGGTCGTTCGTCAAGTGGATCGTGAAGGCGCGCCCTTCCTGGGTCACCACGATCTGCTCCAGCACCGCGGGCTCCGGGTTCCCGTCGCGCCCGTTAGCCGAGATGACGTAGTGGGTGGCCGGGAACAGCTTGAGGAAGGCTTCCGTGATGCCGCGGTCGCTGCCGTGGTGCGGCATCTTCAGGAGGTCGACGGGGCAAGGCTCCTGCCGGTCCGGAAAGGCCGCCTTCCAGCCGGCCACGATGTCGTCGCCCCGGGCGTCGCCGGTCAGCAGGATGCGCTTTCCGCCGACCTCGACCAGGGCGACGATGCTGGAGAGGTTCGGGACCGAGGTGTCGAGGTCGGTGCGGAACAGGTCGGCGAGCTCGGCCTTCCTGGCCTTCTTCGGTTTCCGCGCCGCGGCCGCCCACTTCCTCCGCAGGGCATCGAGCCTGTTTTGGAGCGGCCCCAGGACCGTGACCGCGGCCCCGCCGACGCCCGGCAGGCGGCGGGGTGCGACGACGAGCCGGTCGAAGTGCGCGTTGACGGGGATCCTCAGGGCCTTCAGGTCCGCGAGCAGGTCGTTGCCCTGCCCGACGCTCGCCGTGACGCCGGTCTGGAACTCGCCGGCCAGGCCAAGCTCGACCGCGTAATCCTGGCCGCGGCCGGCCGGGCCGGCGCCCGCAGCTACGGCCGGTGTCCCGACGATCTGCTCGAAGCCGTTGAACCAGAACTCCCGGATGTCGACGGTGCCTGCCTTCCTCTCGTCCTTCACGAGCCGGACTTGCTGGCGCAGGAGCGCCAGTAGGCCGTTGATGTGGTCGTCGTCGATGTGACTGACCATCGCGAGGTCGAGGCGCAGCGGCGCGCCACCGCGCAACTGGTCGATGCGCTTCGAGAGCCGGTCCCGGAACACGGGGGAGGGCCCCCCGTCGACCAGCCAGAGCCGCCGGGCGCCCTCCGCATCCGTGAAGTGGATCAGGAGGCAGTCGCCGTGCTCCGCGTTCAGCGCCTCGAAGGTCACCATGATGGCCTCATCAGATCGATTGGATCGCCCGCAGCACGTCGACGAGCCCGTTGCCCTGGAAGTAGCGCTCACGGCCAAGGTCGGTTGCCGTCCGGCACAGGACATCCTTCACGCGACGGGGGTCGCCGATCAACTCGCGGTGGCGGGCCATCAGCAGGGCGGCGGCCCCGCTGACGTGCGGCGCCGCCATGCTGGTGCCGTCGAGGCGGCGCAGACCGCCACCTGGCGTGGGACCGAGGATCTTCTCGCCGGGGGCCACGACGTCTGGCTTCATACGGCCATCGCCGGTAGGACCCCGGCTTGAGAAGTAGCTGACCCCGTAGGTGTGCGGTTCGACGCGATGGGTGGACCCGACGGTGATGACCTCGCTGGCGTTGCCGGGATCCGTGACCGTGATCGAGCGGAAGTCCCCGAACTGGTTCTCGGCCAGGCCATCGACCCAGCCGCGATTGCCGGCCGCCGCGACCACGACGACGCCCTGCCCGGCGAGCCGGTTGCATTCGTCGCAGATCGGCGTCCGGCCGCAGGCGAAGCTCTCGACCTCGTGCGGGATGGAGAGGCTGAGGTTCACCCCGTGGATCACCGGCACCTGGCGGTTCCGGTTCAGGTAGGTCACGAATTCGAGCGCGGACTGGATCGTGAACTCGTCCCCGCCGCTGCCGTCGTCCGCGAACACCCGCAGGTCGTAGATTTCCAGGGCGGGGCAGATGCCGCGCAGGTCGACGTCGCCTTCCGGGTTCTCGTCCCGCGGCCAGTCGCCGGCGAGGATGCCGGCGACGTGGGTGCCATGGTTCGAGCGCGGGGCCCGATAGTCCGGCCCGTGCGGCACCCGGATGAGCGGCTCGATCACCGACCAGTCCAGGTCGCCGCCCTCGTCGTAGCGGCGCCGGAGGATCTCGATCTCGCGCTGGAACCGGCCGTTGATGGCGCGGGCCTGCGCCCGGTCGGGCCAGCCGCCGGCCCGGCCCGTGGGCATCCGTCCGGTCGAGATCAGCCGGCGCAGGAAGGTGAAGTCGTACGTGGCCGCCACCCGGGTCAGGTCCGCCCAGGGCTGCCGGGCGGCGGGCGGGCCGCCGCCGGGCTGGGACGCCCTCAGCTTGGCCCGGTCGAAAAAGGCCGGGTGGGTGGCGTCCACGCCGCTGTCGACGATGCCCCAGCGGATGCCGCTCGTGTCGAGGTTGAACAGGCAATGCGCGGCGTCGGCCTTCACCGTCTTCCGCGAGAGCGCGACGGACACCGACGCCTCGCGGTTGCGGTTGACCGTCCAGATCTCCGCGCGCTGTCCCGTGACCGGATCGGGGCTCGCGAAGCCGAGGAACCCCTGCGCCAGGTCGCGGAAGCGCTGGATCGCCGGCCTCACGTCACGGAGCGTGGGTTGCCGCCTCCGGCCCGGCCCGCCCCCGGCCAGACCGTCCCTCACCCGTGCCAGCTCCTTGGGCGTCAGGTCGGAATCCCGGCGAAGGGACACCATCGCGCTGAGCGCCGCGAACCGGAAGAACTCCCACTGCCCGGTGCGGGAGATCACGGCCGCGACGTCGTCGTCGTCCTCGGTGCGCTCGAACAGGTCGGCGTAGAGGAGCTCGACGGCGCCAGGGCGGGCGGACACGCGCAGCCACCAAGTCGTCATCGGGATCACGACGCGAAGCAACTCCTCGAAGGTCAGGCGCGCGCAGACGGTCCCGTTGATGTAGGCGACGTGGGCCCGCGCCGCGGCACGCCCGTCCAGGCGCTGCAGGCGCTCGCGCAGGTTCCGCGCGATCTCGCCCGGCCGGGACCCCGACGTGGGCGTGAGGATGAGGTCGACGGGCGCCTCCGGCCTGCGGAGGAACGAGATCCAGACGTTCGGGAGGATCGGGCTGTCCTGCGTGTAGCGCTGGTGCCCGAACGTGGCGAGGACCAAGCGATGGAAGGCGTCGTCGCCGCCCTCGGCCGGTGTGCGCGCCATGTGCTCCCCCGTGCCGGCCCGGATCCCGCGGCCTCGCGCCCAAGCCCGCCTTGCCGCGGCGCCGGAGCGTTGGCGGCGCGCCAGACTGCCACGGCTCGATAGGATCGTGCCGTCAATCCTTGCGCACGCTCGAAAGCGTCAAGCGTGGGCCGGCCGTGACGGTACCCGCGGAGGCGCCGTCGCTCCAGGCCGTCCCAGGGTTATGCACGCCCGATGGAAGGCGGGCCGGATGCAGCGCCGTCGCGCCGGGCGATGGCGCTCCGCGGCCGCGTCCCGGCGAGGGCTCTCGCCGGACCCGCGCGGGCATGGCGCTGGCGCAAAGCGGGGCCGTCAGGCCACGGCGCCCGCGCGGAGCCTTGGCGCTGGCCTCGGCGCTCGCCGCATGGTTATGCGCAGGGAGGAATACGGACGGGCCGCGGTCGGACGCCGGGAGCGGGCCGACGTGACAGGGCAGGGTGCGGGATGGCGGCGAAACTGAGTTTCTTCTTCGGGGCCGGGGCCGAGGTCGGCTACGGCATGCCGGCCGGCGGCCGCTTCGCGCTCGACATCTTCCGCCGCAGCATGGACGACGAGCGGGCCCAGTTCCAGAGGATGCGCGCGGGCATCAATCCGCGGACGGTCTACGCGACCGACTGGCTCCCGCCGGGGTACGAGACCAAGCGCGTGGCCGTCTTCGGCAGCACCGACCGGGCGAGCCTGTTCGAGGCGAGCCTTGAATACCGGCGCACCCTCGTGCGGGACGGGCTCAACCGTTACGACGAGCTCTGCCGCGAGGTCCTGCGGGGGGCCGGCGTCGACGAGCGCGAGTTCAGCGACCTGTTCGAGCGGACGTTCGGGCGGCCGGTCGGCGCCGAGACCTACGCCCAGGAGATCGAGCTGAACCCGAGCCTCGGCGCCAACGGGTCCGAGTTGTTCCGGTCGGCCTACTTCTCCGCGGCGCTGGACGTCCTGGGCAAGCGACCGCAGGCCACGGGCCTGCGCAACCTGCTGCGGGGCACGCTTGAGCTCTACGTCGGCTCGCTCGGCCAGCAGCTCGTGTCCTCGCTCAACGACCAGATCTTCCAGAAGGCCCCCGACATCCCCGTCTTCGACGACCTCGCCGGCATCTTCCGGCTGGAATACGGCCAGGCCGGCCTCGCGGCGTACCGCCTGGTGCTGGAGGAAACCCGCGCACCGGTGTCCCTGGCCGCAGCCATCGAGGTCGCGTTCGAGAGCCTCGCCTTCCACGTGATCGAGACGATCATGGCCCAGTGCCTCGACTACCAGGGGCTCGTCGACGGCAACTTCCGCTACCTCTACGCGCCCCGCGAATGGGCGAAGTTCTGCAAGATCAGCACCTTCCTGCTCTCGGTCCGCACCTACATCGCCGAGCTCGAAGCGAGGGCGCTCGGCGGCCTCGACGGCTCTGCCGGGTACTACCACGACGTCCTGGCCTCGCTGACCGAGGGCCGGATCCGGGATGTCCAGGTCGGCACGGCCAACTACACCGCCCTCTTCGACAGCGTCATGGCGGGCGGGGGCCGTGGCGACGTGCGCGCACGATTCCTGAACGGCAGCGTCCGCGACTTCTACGACCCCTACCGCAACATGATCGTGGCGCAGGACGCAGGGGCGCTCGACAGGGCGGGCCGCTTCCTGGTCCCCTTCATGTTCACCCAGAGCGGGATCAAGCCGCTGACCTCCGTCGAGATGTCGCGGCGCTACGTCGACTTCTACGACGCGATGCGGGCCAGCGACGCGGTCGTCGTCCTCGGCTACGGCTTCAACGGAGACGACGGCCACATCAACGGCATGTTCCGCGCGGTGACGGAGGAGGCCGGGAAGCCCGTCTTCGTCTGTCCCTACGCTCCCGGGGGCCCGGGCGGCGTCGACCTCGCGCGCGAGCGGGAGGAACTCGCCAGGAAGATCCGGATGGATCGTCCGGACAACCTGACGGTCCTGCCGGTCGGCGGCGACCGGCGCGTCGCCTCGGGCGAGGTCTGGGTCGACAAGATCGCCGCCAGCATCCCGACGGCGCCGTGAGCCGGAGTGGGCCGACCCCTTTGCCCAGGGTCAACGCGCGTCCCCGCATCCGTGCGGCCCATCCCGAACTCCAAGGCCGAGACCTGAACCCAGGCGTCGCCCCGTCAGGGGCTCATGCGCCGACGGTGGGCGCGCGGTCGCCGGGATCACCGCGGGAGGCGACGAACGTCACGTCGGCGGGCAGCCTGGCAAGGTAGCCCCCTCCCATCCGCTTCGCCCTCTCGTGCACGAGAGCGCCGCGCGGGAGCGTCCGTCGCCGGAAGAGGTTCATCCGGCGCTCCCAGGTCCGGCGCGATCCATCGAAGTGCCGCTTCGGCAGGAACTCGGCCGGCCACCAGCGCCAGGTCAGCGATTCATGCATCGCGCCGGTCCCCGCGACCGGCACAGCGGTCGCGGCCGTCAACGCCGACAGGCGCACCGGGTCGACGCGCAGGCCGAGGGCGATGGCTTCCGCCGCCATCCATCGCAGGGCCACCTGCGAGAGCTCGCTCCCGTCCTCCGGGTAGCCGCCGCCGACATCGCAATGCACGCCGGGAAACCAGACCTGCCTGAGATCCTGCGCGGGCTCGCCGGGATCCGGGGTGACCTCACGGAACAGGTTGGTGCGGAAGAAGGCCCGCCGCTCGTCGATGGCGATGGCATGCCGGACGTGGTGGATGTCGGGGTTGGCCGCGGTGTGCGGCAGCCGCAGGGGATTGCCGATCCAGCCGACCGAGCTCACGGTATCCCACACCCCCAGGAAGTAGGGCCTGCAGGCACGCGGCGCGCCGAAGCAGGCCTTGAAGTCGGCGGCCAGGCGGAAGTAGGCGTCGCGCCCGGCGCTTCCCCTGTCGGAATCCACGCCGGTCAGCATCCGCACCGCATACGGCACGAGGGCCGCGTTGCCCTTCGGGATGAGCCCGTAGAGACGCAGCAGCGCCGCGACCGCGCGGACCGTGTAGGCCCCCGGCTGAAGCCGAACAGGAACACGCGGTCGCCCGGCTCGTACTGTTCCATGATGTAGACGTAGGCGTCGCGGATATCCGCGGCCAAGCCGTAGCCGACCGCCTTGCCCAGGAGGCGCGTGGCCCAGCGCACCGGACGCGTGAGGGCTCCGGCCGGCTCCATCGTACCGAGGCCGGGATGGTAGTAGGCGACCTGCTCGCTCGGGTCATGCGTCAACGCCGAGAACAGCTTGACGACGTTCGTCCGGTCGGCGGCGAATTCATTGGCGGTGCCGTCGCAGCAGACGACGATGTTCTTCACGCAGACCTCCCATGGACGGTTTCTCGCGCCACCGTGGCACACGGCCAGCGCCGCTTCGCCGAGAGGCCGATGTTCCGACGAAACCGGCGGGCGCGCCATGGCAAAGCCACCGATGGCCTGCAGCAAGGTCGTGTTTCGGCGGGGACGCCTTCGATCCGATCTGGGCCAGTAGCGCTGCGATGGATGGCGGACGGGGCCGGAGCGCCCTGGGGCCGAACACGATGGCCAACGCGCAAGCGGACGACGGTTAACCATCGCGGAAGGAAGTTCGGCTTCGTCGTTGAGCCCGCACCGGCGGCGGTGATATAATTCGCCTCTTGCCGCGTCGAAACATCGCTCTCCCGCGCTCCCGCTCGTGGACCCCGGCCCGTTGTCTGTTGTCTGGCGGCGTCCCTGTGGGGGCCGCCGCGAACAAGGCGCCAGGGCAATCGGCGGACGAAGCCGGAGCGCACGCCTGGCGTGCCCCCGAGGGATGGCTCCGAAGCAGCCGTCAGGCGGGTCGAGCATCCCCGAACCGCGAACAGGGCGAACGTCCTTGGGCTGGCCGGGGGTTGTGGGGCCGGATCATCGCAGGGCGCGGCGAGATGGAGACGCAAACCAAGGATTGCCGACACAATCCTTATGCTGCTGTCCCGATGGGACGCTTGAAAGATCTCAATCGGACCGCAAAGCAAAGGATTAGCATTTCAATCCTTCGAACGCAGTTTTAGCACGAAGAAGCCCGACCGAAGCCGGAACAGGAACACGAACATCGCGTGACGTCGGCCTCCCGAGACGCCGACACGTCACGGACATACTTCGTGGTCTGAAGATTTTTATTGACGGATCGATCCCGAACGGGAATCTCTATCACCGCAGGCCTGGACGGCACTTCGGAGGACGTGTGCGCATGATCGATTCGGCAGGAGGCACGCGCTCGCGCGGACCGCCGCGAGCAGGCTGACACACGCGGTCTTGCAGGACCGCGTGTGTCGCTAGAGCTCAACCTTCCCCAGGGCCAAACCGCATTCGAACAGCGCCCTGGGGATCCCGGACCGAACGATGGCCAGCATGACTGGCCACGGGGTTCCGTGCGCTCCTGGGATATCGATCGCACGCTTGATTCGCGGCCGCAAGCCCCGTCTCACGTACCCCATCGGTCCGCCCCCGACCCGATGAGCCTGCCCCCGTTGGCCGCTCAGGGTCCGAAGCGGAGTACGACGATGACGCATCGGCAATCCGAACAGCAACCCGACGGACCCGCGGAGCCGGCCGCGGATACGCGCCCCGCGCAGCCCGATCTGCCTTTCCACCCCGCCCTGGAGAAGCGCGGGCGGAAACCGAGGCCCAGGCGAGTGAAGAAACCGACGGGGGAGGGCCCGAACACGCAGGGGCCTGGCTTGGTTCTGCCCCCCGGGGCACGCGACGGGGCTGAGCCCGCGGTCAACCCTGACAACGCGGCGTCGAGCCTCGGCGACGCAGGCGCGCCCACGCCGCATGCCCGCTTGGATCGGCGCCTCACGATGCAGGGCCTGCGCGTCGGCGGTCTTCAATACGCTTCTTCCGCCTTGGCCGCTGCGCGAGCAGCCGGGTGCACCCGGATATCTGTCAAGCTCGATCCGACAGACCTCGGCGCGGTGTGGGCGCTGCTCGATGGCGCGTGGCAGCGGGTGCCCTGCCATTTCAGTGCCGGTGAACCGGCAAGCCAGAGCGCGCACGGTCGCCGTTCATCGCGGCAGGAGGCCGGCGCAAGCGCCGGCTGGTTGCCGGATGACGCCTCGGCCGGTCCGGTCACGGATCCGGCTAGACGCGCGGGCGCGACCCGCCAGTTGGCGGCGGCGCCGAAGCCGGGCGAGATCCTGGGCGACGAAACGGGCCCCGGCCAGCCAAGGCTAAAGTCACGTTCCCAGCAAGCGTGGTGCGCCGATGCCCGGCCCATCCCCGCGCCGTCAGGGCTCCGACAAGCTCTGCTCGCCACCGCGGCGGCGCGACTGCCGGCCGGCGTCGTCACCGCGGCCGCGCCAGACCTCCTGCCCGACCGGAAGGGCTGACCGGGCGCCTGGAGCAGAGTCAGACCCGAGAGGCTCCGAGGTGCCGGCGAGCGCGCCCGCCGGTGTACGTGGCGGGAGGCGCTCGTGCGGGTGCACGAACCATCCGTGCCGTCTCGGGGGATGACGGTTCCGGCGGCACCGAAGCGGCCTGGCTGCCGGCTCGGGACCGTCCGGGCATTGCCGCACAAGCAACGCCGAATACCCCCGGGGGAGCCTGACGCGAGGTTAACCGGCCTCGACTTAGCTTCCCGCGGTACCGCCACAGTGCCGCCTCTGAGCGGACATGAAACCACGGAGATTCAGAGTTGACGTACGCGCGCGCGGCCTCGTTCAGTCCCGACGCCCAGCCAGGCCGCGCGCCCCCGGGAATGGCACCTGGGTGGGCACCGGTCCGAACGGGTGCGGAGGGTCGGAGCCGGTGGTCCTTCGTGCACCGCCTCTGGTCCCACAGGATGCAGGCCGACGTTCCGTACGAGAGCCTGTTGGAAGCGGACCTGATCACCATCCTCTGCGTCGACCCCGCGGTGGAGGGATTCTGGGCGCAGCCTGAAGTGTTCCGCTGGCGGCAGGGCGGGCGAGCGCGCCGCTACGTCCCCGACTTCCTGATCCTCACCACGGCCGGCGCTCGCACGTACCGCGAGGTCAAACCCCTGCGTCGCCTGCTCAAGGACGCTTCGCTGGGCGGCCGCCGGGTGGCCATCGAGGCCGAATGCGAGCGGCGGGGAGCGACGTTCGAGACCTGGACCGAGGCGGAGATCCGGCGATCCCCGCGCCTTGAGAATGCGCGCGAGATCCTTTGCCACGCCGGACCGGTCTGGGATGAGCCGGCGCTCGCGGCCCTGCGCCGAGCCATTCGGACGGGCATCCATCCTGCGACCGCTGGCGAGCTTCTGCGCTCGGCCGGCCTCGGCCCGGACGCCTTCGGAACGCTGCTTGGGCTCGTGGCCCTCGACGAGGTGCGGATCGAAATCGACCAACCCCTCGCCCTGCGAAGCCGTCTCGTCGGCAGGAGGACCGCATGAGCGCCGTCCAAATCGAGCTCCATCCCGGCGCGCATCTGCACGTGCAACGCGAGGGAAGCCGCCCGGAACTCTGGAAGGTTCTCAAGCGGAAGCGGAAGGGCTGGCTCGTGCAGCTCGGGGATCAAGACGCGGTCACGTGGTCGGATGACCACATCCACGACCTGCGTCTCGATCATGCCGTCGAGCTCCACGCCGCCGACCCCGAAGCCGACGAGCACATTGCCTATTGCCTGTCCAAGGCGTTCGAGGCCTTTCCCGAGGACCACAAGGCCATTGCCCTGCGCCGGGTCGAGTACGTGCGCGAGGTGGACGACTGGCACGGGGCCGGGGAGACGCTGGAGGAAAGCTACGCGTGGGCGGCGCCGCACGTTTTCGAGGCTTTCGAGCGTGAATGGCGCGAGGAGGACATCGCCTACGCGGCGGCGCTCGCGGAGCGGCGGCGCCAGCGGCAGCGCAAGGCCGCCACCGAGCTGAAACGGCCGAAGAAGGGGCAGCCCCTCGTCGTTCCGAAGCCGCGCACGGTCGAGCTCTGGTACCGGACCTGGATCACGCACGACCGCGACATTCGCGTCCTGCTACCGAATTTCCGTGGGCGGGGCGACCGCAAGCAGCGGTATGCCCACTGGATCTACGTGGAGATGCGGGCGCATATCGAAAAGTATTACCTGGTCAAGGACCGTCGTCGGCCGCCGCTGACCTATGCGTACGGCAAGTTCGAGGAACATTGCAAAGGCAAGGGCCTCGACGCCGACAAGCCGCGGAAGAAGGGCGGGCAGCGCCCCTACCCGACCTACCCCGCCTTCCGCACCTTCAAGAACAGCCTGCTAGACGCGCGAGAGGAGATGAAGGTGCGAGAGGGGGGCCGGCCGGCCTACCTCGCCTTCAACGTTTTCCGGAAGACGGACGCTCTCGCCAAGGTCATGGCGGAAGTCGAGTTCGACCACTCGTTGGTAGACCTCATCGTCGTGGACGAGGAGACCGGACGTGCCATCGGAAGGCCCTGGTTCACGGCGGCCCTCGACCGCGCGTCAAGGATGCTGATCGGGTGCCACCTGTCCTTTGAGTTACCCAGCTACGCGTCGCTTCAGCGCTGCATGGGGCACGCATTCTGGCCGAAGGACCTGCGCGGCATCGAGGGCCTGAGCAATCCCTGGCCCTGCGAGGGCATCCCCGGTCTCGTGTTCGTCGACAACGGGAAGGAGTTCCGCTCGAAGAGCCTGCGACGCAGTGAAAAGGCGATGAACTTCCGCCTCCGACCGCTGCCCGTGATGGCGCCGTGGCTGAAGGGCAAGCTCGAAAGGCTGTTCGGCCGGTTCAACGCGCAGGTCTACGGCCACCGCGAGGGCAAGACATTCCACAGCGCGGTGGCGCGCGGTGATTACAACGCGATCAAGCGGGCCGAAACGACGCTGACCCAGCTGCGCCGGGACCTGCTCGGCTATATCGTCGACGACTACCACGTCGCCAAGCACAGGACGCTGGAGGCGCGGCCCCTCGACGTCTGGAACGACCTCGTGGCGCGGCAGGGGGGTGTCCGCGCCGTTCCCTCGCACTCCCAGGTCATCGAACTCATCGGGCAGGTCAGGGACAGGCCGATCGGCAACACCGGGATCAGCCTGGAAGGCCTGAACTACCACTCGGGGAGGCTGACGGCTTTGCGCGAGCGGCGGGGAGGGCTGCAGAAGCTCTACCAGGTCCGGTTCGATCCGTTCGATCTTTGGAGGATCTGGGTGCTGGACGAGGATACGGGCGAGCACATCCCGGTCGACTGCACCAACCAGGCCATCGCCCGCGGCGTCTCGATCTTTGCGGCCGGCCTGCATCTGCAGGGAGCGCGCAGGGCCGGAAGCGGGCGCTTCGTGACGGAGCAGGACATCCTCCTGGCCAAGCAACGGGCCGAGGAGGAGAGCGACCGCATCCTCGGAAACGGCAAGTCCCTGACGACCGCGGCGCAAGTCGCCCGGTACCGGCGCGCGAACGGGGAATACTTCACGCCCGTCGGCCCCCGGACACGCGGCCGCCGGAGCCGGCCAGCGTCGCCGTCCAGACCGAGCCCGGTGCCGTCGAGACCGTGCCTCCGGCTCGGGCGACCCCCGCCACCGCGGCCCCGCCCGCACCCCTACCCTCGGCCAGCTCCCTCCACCAGAGCCTGACCGAAGACCTCGATGCCCTCATGGACGAATGGAGCCACACATGACGTTGACGGACGCGGAGGTCAGCGAGCGGGTTAAGACCTTCGAGCATGCCGTGGTGCCCCACGAGATGTTCAAGAAGGGGCAGCGCGCGGTCGGGACGTTGCGGCGGCGCTGGCGCCCGAAGGGCGTGAAGCCCCTCAAGGCGCGCGCCCTCCTGATCCTCGGCGAGCCCGGCGCCGGCAAGAGCTTCATCCTGGAGACCCTGCGGGATGAGAACCCGATGCGGGTGACGCCGGACGGGAACATCCGCCCGGTCCTCTTCGTGGAGGCCCCCAAGCGAACCACCCCGCGCCAGCTCGCCGGCGCGATCTTCGACGCCCTGGAGCCTGGCTACCGCTTGCGGGACGGCTGGAACACCGCGCGCATCCTCAGCGAGATCAGGATGTTGTGCGAGGAGATGTGCGTCGAGGTGCTCATGATCGACGAGGCACACCACCTCGTCGACCAAAAGAACGACAACGATCTGGAGGATGCGGCGGAGTTCCTGAAGCAATTGCTGAACCCGTTCGCGACACAGATCGTGCTTGCGGGCCTTCCGCACCTCGGCGACCTACCCGAGACGACGAAGCTCCGGCAGCTGCGCCGCCGCTTCCGGCCCCCGTTTCATCTTGAGCCCTACAACTGGAGCGACCGCCTGGGACGCAAGAAGTATCTCGGGATCCTGGCCTTCTTCGAGCGCCACCTTGCGCTCCCGGAGCCGTCCAATTTCACCGAGTTCGACTTTGCCGCCCGGATCTACTGCGCCACGGGCGGCCATATCGGGATCATCTCCGGCCAGCTGAGCCTGGCATTGGAGGCCGCCTTGAGCGAGGGCAAGGCGCGGGTCGACCTCAGGCTCCTGGCCCGGATCTACGCCGACCTGGTGCTGAGGAAGAAGCCCACCGTCCTCCTGGACTTCGATGCGCCCTTCCTCGGCGAAGCCGCAGGCGCGCCGGCAGAGCCTTTCGGCGGGGGCTCCCCCAACCCTGCCGACGTGGCCGACGCGGAGCTCGACGCATCGGCGGATGACAACCCCTACCTCGCCCAGGGCGAGGCGTTCCGCGCGCTCTGGCGCAAGATGGCGGGCGCCCGGATGGGGGACCAATCGCGGGTGACGGCGCACAGGACGGTGGAGACCCCGCCACCGAGCACATTCGGGAGGTCGGCGTGAGGCGCGTGCCGCTCGGGCTTCGCGTGCCCGAGATGACGGATGAACCCGCGCACGGGGCGATGATGCGCCTGGCGGCACGCCACCGGCGCTCGGGCGACACGGCCGGCTTTGCGGCGGATTGCGGCCTGGCCTTTCGCGCCATCCTGCGCGGGGGCTCGGCTGGGGAAGTCGCTTGCCTGGCGGGGTTCGACCCGCTCGCGCTCGGCCTCCGCTCGCCCCTCATCGACGCCGCAAGGCGCACGGTCGAGCTGAATGGAGAGTTCATCGCGCTCGGCGACTGGTCCGTCACGAGCCGGCGCTGGTGCCCGCACTGCCTGGCGGACGACGCGCGCCTCGCGCTCGACCGAGGCTTGCCGCCGGAGCGGCTCGCCCATCACCGGTACTGGTGGGATGTCAGGTCGGTCTCGGGCTGCGTGGCGCATGGCGTTCCGCTTGCGCGGTCGTGCCGGGCCTGCGGCCGCAACCCGGGCTGGGCGGGCCCGGTTGACCGATGCCGATGCGGAGCCTCGCTCTCTTCGGCCCCCGAGCTCGGCGGTCGCCCGCCAGGGCCAGCCGACCGCTACCTCACGGAGCGCCTGCTTGGAAGCCGCGCGCAGGCGTGCCTGGTCGATCCACTGACCTATCAAGAGGCCGTACGAGCCCTCGAACGCCTCGGCATCGCCGCGCAGGGTCGATGGAGCTCCCGCAAGCCCCGCCCCAGCGCGAGCGAGGCGTCGGCGTACCGGAACGCCGGCATGGAGCTGATCGCCGACTGGCAAAACGGATTGCGGCAAGCCTTGGATCGGATCCTCGCCGACGGCCGGTCACGCGGCGGCCGGCCCGGGCTGATCGGGTCTTATGGCTGGGTCTACGAACTCTGGATCGGGGGCTTGCCGGACAACGGGTTCGGCCGGATGCTGAAGCGTGCCCTCCGCGAGCATGCCGTGGCGAATGGCGTGATCTCGGGGCGGGAGCGGGCGCTCGGTTGGGCGCCGGGAACACCGCTGGTGGACCTCACGGCGGCGACATCGAGCCTGGGCATGGGGCACCGCCGCGCACGAGGTCTCCTGCTGAGACACGGCATGTTGTCCGGCGGCATCCGCCGGAGCGTTGCCTTCCCCATCGACGGGGCGCGGCTTACCCACTTGCGCGAGACCCTGGGTCGAACCACCGACGCGAAGGGCCTGCGCATGATCCTCGGTGTCGGGAAGGCGCAGGCAGGGCGCATCGTGGATACCGGCTTGATCGCGTCCGCAGGCATCGGGACCGGCGGGGCGGAACCGGAGGGCCGCTTCGAGGTTGCGGCCGCCGAGCGCTTCCTGCGGACGCTGGTCGTCGGCGCCCCAATTCGCCGCTCCACGCCGAGCGGGTCGGCCATGCTGGCCAGCGCATGCCGCTCCGTCGGTGTTCCCATCGAGGTGGCCTGTGCCGGGCTGCAGGCCGGGACCCTCCGGGCGACCGGCGTTTCGCCAGGACGACTGTCCCTGGCGACGGTCATGGTCAGGCCGGCCGACCTCCGCCGCCTTCGGAAGGGAGACGGCCTCACGGTGGAGGAGGCCGCCGGGCAGCTCGGGATCCATCATGAGGCGGCACGCTCGCTGCGGCGGATCGGCCTTCTCGGTCAGGGTCGGGCTGGTCCACGCTCGTTGCGGCGCTGCGATGTCGATGCATTCGCGCGCCGGTACATGCCGGCGAGCGAAGCGGCGCGTCTCCTCGGCACCTCACCGAGGCGCGCATCCCGGATCATGGCCGAGCGTGGGGTTGCCATCGCGGCTGGCCCACCGACCTGCCGCCAGATCTTCTACCTTCGCGAGGATGCGCAGCGACGAGTCCAGCCAGGGCGGACGTCGTGACGTGGCCCCTTCCGGCACCCGGAAGGCCCTTGCAGGATGCGGCCGCGCCCTCGGCGAAATTCATCGCGCGTCAAACAGACATGCGGCCCCGGCCTGCCAACACGTCAGGCGGACAAAGTCTCCAGGAGATAGGCCGTCGGGTTCAACAAATGAGGCGGGTGGGGACGGCCTCGGTACCATTGCTCGTTGCGAACTGTTCCTCGAACGTAAGTCTCGAAATGGGTCATCGCCGTAGAGCTCACGCGTGCGATTGGTTGACCCGACCTGATACGGTCCCCGACCTTCCATCCATAGGTATGGGAGGAAGTGCCTTTGACCTCGCCGTAGTTGATCACGAAAGCGGCATGCTCGATCAAGAGAGCATACGTCATCTCTCCAGCCTTCGAGGGATAGAAAGGATAAAAGGCGACGATTGTCCCGTCCTCGCAGGCAAGGACTTCGTCGTTCTCATAAGCATATAGATCAATGGCTACGTGGTAGCGGCCCTTCGGTCGCGCGCCGAGGAACATGCGTCCCGCGCTCCCGACAATCTGATTCCTTTGGGTTGTGTAGGATACGACGTTTCGCAACGGATGCTTCGTCCTCAGCGGCCAATGCCTGTTGCCGACTGGCGTATCGCTCCGTGCGAATGGGAATGGATCGTCCGCAGGAACGCCCTTGGGGGAACCCGGAGCCATCAGGCTCGGGAGGTCAACGCTTTCCAGCGCGCTGAAATCCTCCTCGAATTCGACAGCCTCGACGGGAAGCAAATCCGTGTCCGAACGAAAGTGGGATGCCTTCGGTTCTGGCTGAGCCGGCTCGGATTGCGGACCGGGAAAGCGCTTGAGGCCGCTGATTGTCACACTGGCCGTCAGTGACGGCATTTTCGGATCGCCAAAACTACCCTGCAGGCTGACTTGGATCAGCTCGATACCATCTGGGAAAAATAGCGGTACTTGACGTCCGTCCCGCGCCGCAGCGGCAGCGGCAAGCTTGTCGGACATTGTGGAGATGATGCTGCCGAGTTGCTCCGCGAGCGTTATCGGCTCCTCCGAGAGCGGCGCCGAGGCTGATTGGCCCACGTCCTCGCCCAGTTCCGTCAGGAGTTCGTGCGGCTTCGGGTATTCCCGGCCCGCGTGCCACCCCTCGTGGATCTGTATCGCCTCGGCGATTCGGTCGCGCTGATCATCCGCGAGCTCCCCCACGATGTCACCGAGACCGATGCCGGTCCGGTGCGACACATCTTGAGCGTAGGCCTCAGCGTCGTTTTCATTGGATGGAGCGTATCTGAATATGGCCTGCTTGAGCGTGAGCTTCTTGTAAGGGGCTGTGAGTAGTAACCGGGAGATCGAGCGCAGGCCGGTCGTCTCGTCTGGAAAAATTGCAAACCGACCGTCGGTTCCGATGGACCCGCTTCGCCTCGTGAAGCGTCCATCCTCGATATTTCCAGGATTGTTGTTCCGCCAAGAGCGGCTTCCACCCTCTCGAATTGTTTCGGTCCCATCGTCAGACTCAAAAACGACAACTCCTCTTTTAGGACTACTTGCGTGAATATAAGACACGACTTGCCCCCCCGAAGAAAACTCTCAAGGATCATCAGATTGCTCGAAGAGCAAATCGACTTCTACGGAAAACAGCCTCACCGTAAATTGTTTCGGCCGCTCTAAGTTGTCAAGGCACATCATGGCGGGTAGGCCGAACTGTATATGGCTGACGCGGCGCAGCAATCGGCGGGATTTCGCCAAGAGAGGCGGGAGAACCGGAAGTTTCCCGAATCCGGGTAACCGAGGCTGCAACGAGTCATGGCGCCGCATGGCTGTCGGCCGCGAAGGATGAAGCGTCGCTTGGTTTGGGCGTGCTGCGCAGATCGGTTGCGCCTTCTCGCCCGGGGAACGGGTGCCGTGCACGGCGCGAATCAATCCCGCCGGCAACCGCCGGACCTGAAGGGGGCAACCTCACGACGGCGTCGACCGGGCGCGCCGGTTTCAAGGGTCGCACGCATGGAATGGACAGCCCGTCACAAGAGGGACACCGCGGGCAGCTGGGGAACGGGAGGTGAGCGCGAATGCGCAGTTTCGGGTGAAACCGGTTCTTCAGCTACGCCCCGCAGGATGGGAGCCGTCCCCGCGCCGGCGCATGCCATGCCTCCGGCCGGTTAGAGCCAAGAGGAAACCGGGTTGAGCTCGTTGGCGCTCCGAGTCCGCTTCCGCGAGGAGGAGCCCGCATACGGCTTGTTGGCAAGGCTGGCTGTACGGCACCGCCGCACGGACCTTCGCACCTTTGCCGGTGACGTGGGTGTACCCTACTGGGACGTGACGAGCGGTGGCGCCGCATCGGCCATCGCGGAGTTGGCCGGCTTCGAACCGGGCCGCGTCCTGTCCTGGACCCCCGCGCCAGACTGGCACGCGCGGCATTTCCGAGGAGAGAAGTTCCACAACAACGACTGGTTCGTGCACGACGAACGCCGCGTCTGTGTTGCCTGCCTGCGGGACGACCTGCGGTTGCATGACCACACGGCCGAACCGACGGCCTGCTGCCACCGGCGTTTCTGGTGGGACCTACGGGCCATCGATGTTTGCCCGAGGCACTCGGCTTGGCTGGTGGACCGGTGCCGGTCCTGCGGGCAGCGCCTCACGCTCCTGCCGGCTGACGTGCGGTTCTGCGCATGCGGTGCGGACCTGTCCTGTGTCGAACCGGAGCTGGTCGATGCGCTGGAAGCGCGTGCGGACGCCTACATTCTCGCGCGGCTCCTTGGGATGCCTCACCGCGCCATCCCCGTGCTCGACGCGCTCCCGCTCGGGCAAGCCACGGCACTGATGTTTTCCTTGGGATGGCAGATCCAGGACAACAGGCTCAGATCCGAGAGGCGCAACACGACCGAAGCTCCCCTGGAACCCCAGCCGCAAACGTCGAGTCGGACAATCAAGAAGCGCAGCGCCTCCCGAGAAGCCAAGCTCGCGGCGAAAATGGATAGCTTCCACATTCTCCGCCGCTGGCCTCGGGCTTATCATCGTTTCCTCGACGTCCTTTACCGACTCGCCAAGGACCACCTTGGAAGCTCGGCTCGCCAGGAAGATGGATCGAGCCGGGCGTACCGCCGGTTCGGCCACACGCTCGGCGGGTGGGAATTTCCCAGTGTCCAGCCGCTGCGTGATGAGTACGAGCGACACTTCCTGGCCAACGTTCCCGCAGGTCCGAAAACGGTGGTCTTCGGGCGCCCGGCGGAAGCGTCGCGCTGGGTCAACTTGACCTACGTCAACGAGGCCTGTGGACTCAAGCCCTGGGCCGGCGAGCTCTACCCGATCCTCTGCGATCTCGGCATCGTGGGTCCGGGGAAAGTGAATCACACCAGGGTAAAGATCGCTCGGTCGCTGTTGCCGAAGATCAAGGAGATGTACGACGACGCCCTTTCGTTGACGGAGGCCGCACGGTTGCTGGGCATCGCGACGACCAGCGTGTTGACGCTGCGATCCGCCGGATACCTGACGACGAGCGACAACGCGCACGACAAGAGCAGCCATCGGTTTAGCCGGATTGAGATCGAATACTTGCTTTTTGACGTAGCCGGTTCTGCACCGGCGCTATCGGATGCGGGCCCGACCGATCTGATCGACGTCGTCAGCGCGGCGCAGTTGACGGACGGGTACGGCTTCCTGGGTCTTGAGCGGCTCCTTCGGTCGCTCGTCCGCCGCACCGTGCTGGCTGCGGGCGTCGGGGACGGGAGCGTCGGCCTGGCAGGCATTCTCCTCAATAGGGCGGACGTCGAGCGGTTGATGGTTCAGCGTCGACCTGCTCAGTCGCCGACACGGGATCAGGTTTGCAAGCTTCTCGGCATCGGCCCACGGACGTATCATTTCTTGGTCCGAGAGGGGGCACTGAGGACGTCCGGTCCTGCCCGGAGGTCGAGCCGTGTGACACCCAACGGCATTGAGACCTTCCAGCGTCAATACATCTCTGCGGTCACAATCGGGCAAATGCTCGATCTTCATTTTTTGGCGGTGTACCATCTGCTGCGGAGGCGCGGATACAAGCCGGCCTTCGATCCGGTTTTGGCAGGAGGTCGCATCTACAAGCGTACGGAGGCACTGAGGAATTTTTTGAAGGCCGTCCAACCGCAAAGGTCGGGTAGAGCGTCCTAGGTAGAGCTCGCTCGGGTTCCGTGCCTCACTGCGCAAGGCTGCAATCCATCGGGGCGGCCACCGCCGTCGCCGTCACGGACCCCTATTCCCAAGAGGGAGCCTGAGGTGTTGAGGCGCTAAAATCCTGGTTGGCCATTTTTTCGCTTCCAAGCAGCAGTCTTTCAGCATGCATTCGCTTCCATCCAGCGTATCAATCGCTTTCAGGAAAATTAAAAACCCTTTTGAATCAATGGCGGGCCTTTCATTTAATCACTTTCCCCCAGACGCGCGCCGTCACCCGCCCGCCGTGCTAGGGTCGCCCACGGGAGGTCCGCGCACCCGATGCGAACCATCGGCCAGCACCTGATCGCGGCTTGGCCGCGCCTGTTCGGCTACGCCCTGAAGCTCACCCGCGAGCCCGAGGCGGCCCGCGACCTGATGCAGCAGAGTGCGCTCCAGGCGCTCTCCGCACGGGCCGCGCCGACGGAGGAGCGGGCGGCGCTGGCCTACCTGTTCCGCGTGGTCCGGCACGCCTGGATCGACCGCATCCGCCGGGCCGCCGTGCGGGAGCCGAGCGGGCAGGTGGAGGCCTGCCCCGTGCCGGCCGCGACCGACGACCGCCTGATCGACGCGATCGCGGTCCGCCAAGCCTTTGAGCGCCTCGACGCGCCCTGCCGCCGCGTGGTGGCCTGCGTCGATGTGGAGGGGCTGAGCTACCGGGAGACCGCGGAGGCGCTCGGGATCCCGGTCGGAACGGTGATGAGCCGGCTGCACCGGGCCCGGCGCCGGATGCTGGCGCAGATCGCGGGCCTCGACGAAACCGCCGGGGAGGAATGATGCGCTGGGAGACGCTTAACGCCTATGTCGACGGGGAGCTCGATGCGCGGGCACGGCGAGGAGTCGCCGAGGCGGCCCGGCGGGATCCGGACGTGGCGGCGCAGGTCGCGACCCTGTCCCGGCTGAAGCGGTCGGTGCGGGCGGCCGCGCCGGACAGCGCCAGGTCGGCAGCCCGGGCGCCGCTCCCCGCCGCGCGCGCCTCCGGCCTCGGGGGCCGCCTCGGCTGGGCCGCCGCCGCCCTGGCGGTGATCCTCGGCGGAGGGCTCTGGCTGCGGCAGGAGGCCGCCGCGCCGGGCGACCCGGCCGTGCGAGCCTTCACCGCCTGGGCAGAGGCCCGACCGGTCAGAGGAAGCCGCGCGCCCACGGGGTCGGAGGCGGCGGCGCCGGACCTCCGTGCCGCCGGCTTCACGCTCACCTACCTGTCGGCGGCGGGAGCGGGCAGCCAGCTCGCCGGCTACGAGGGACCGCACGGCTGCCGGCTCGCGCTCTGGATGGGCCCGCCAGCGGGCATGGCGGCGGACGTAGTCGCGGGCGAGGGCGGACACGCGATCTTGCGCCTCGTCAGCTGGGAGGCGGGCGGGCGCCGCTACGTCGCTCTCTCCGACGGGATGGAGGCCCAGCGCTTCGCCCTCGTCGCCGCGGCGATCGAGCAGGCACTGCGTGCGCCGGACCCCGACCGTCTCCGCCTCGCGATGGATCAGGCCGCCGGAATGGCCGACCGGCCCTGCCTGGGCTGATCCCGCCGGGCACCTCCGCGGAAAAGTTTTCCGCGCGCGAGAATAAGGTACCGCCCTCCCGCGTCTTGACCCGTCCACGACAATTCGGCCGGCCCGCGGGCATCGACCCCGCCGGATCGGGCGCAGACGGGAGGGACGGGGATGCTGCACAGGCGTGAGCTGATCAGGCGGGCCGGATTATTCGCGCTCGCGAGCGGCCCGGCCCTCGCGCCGCTGCGGGTGTTGGCGGAGACCGTCACGCTGCCCTTCGGCAACGGCGAGCGCCCGCTCGTCGCCTATCCGGGCAAGCGCCCGCTCCTGCAGATGACCGCCCGGCCGCCGCAACTGGAGACGCCCTTCTCGGTCTTCGACGAGGGCGCCATCACGCCGAACGATGCCTTCTTCGTCCGCTATCACCTCGCCGACATCCCGACCGCGATCGATCCGGACGCGTTCCGTCTCGAGGTAAAGGGCCTGGTCGAGCGCCCCGTTTCCCTGTCGCTCGCCGAGCTCAAGGCGATGCCGGGCGCCGAGATCGTCGCGGTCAACCAGTGCTCGGGCAATTCCCGCGGCTTCTTCGAGCCGCGCATGGCGGGCGGGCAACTCGCCAACGGCGCCATGGGCTGCGCCCGCTGGGCGGGCGTGCCGCTGAGAGCCGTGCTCGACAAGGCCGGCGTGAAGGCGGGCGCCGTGCAGGTGCTGTTCGAGGGGCTCGACGGACCGGTCGTCCCGGAGACGCCGGATTTCGCCAAGACCCTCCAACTCGATCACGCCCGCGACGGCGAGGTGATGCTCGCGTGGTCGATGAACGGCGAGGACCTGCCCTGGCTGAACGGGTATCCGCTGCGCCTCGTCGTGCCGGGCTATTACGGGACCTACTGGGTCAAGCACCTCAACGGCGTCACCGTGCTCGACAAGCCCTACGAGGGCTTCTGGATGAAGACGGCCTACCGCATCCCGGACAACGACTGCGCCTGCACCGAGCCCGGCAAGCCGGCCGCCGGCACCGTGCCGATCAACCGTTTCACGATCCGATCCTTCCTGACGAACCTCGCGGACGGCGCCACTGTGAAGGCGGGTCCGACGCCGTTGCGCGGCATCGCCTTCGACGGCGGCTCGGGCATCCGGGCGGTCGCCGTCTCCCTCGACGACGGCCGCACCTGGAGCGAGGCGAAGCTCGGGCCGGATCTTGGGCGCTACGCGTTCCGGCCCTGGATGCTGCAGGCCGACCTGCCGCCCGGCGCTCACGCGATCCGGGTCCGGGCGACCGGGAACGACGGGGCGATGCAGCCCCTGGAGCCGCGCTGGAACCCGGCCGGGTACCTGCGCAACGTGGTCGAGACCACCCGCGTGCGGGCGGCCTGAGGGGAGGGGACGATGACGCGCATCCTGATCGCCGCCTTCCTGGTTCTCGCCGCCGGTGCGGCCCTGGCCGGCCCGAAGACCTACGACCTCCCGGAGGCGACGGCGCAGCTGCGTCCGGCGCCCTCCGGCCACGAGACCGGCTTCGAGGCGGCGCAGACCAACTGCCTGAGCTGCCACTCGGTCGATTACATCGCGATGCAGCCGCCGAAGAAGGGCCGGGCGTTCTGGGAATCCGAGGTGACCAAGATGATCAAGGTCTACCACGCCCCGATCGACGAGGCGGCCGGCAAGGCCATCGCCGCCTACCTGACCGAGGCGTATTGAGGCGGTGCGGGCGCGGGGCCGGCGGCAAAGCCCGGAACCGGTCTTTCGCCTCGGGCGGCCGTCGCTGCTAGGCAGGGAGTGACGGACCCAGCGGAGGAATCATGGACACGCCGACGCCCCGCCTCACGAGCCTCGCCCACGGGGGCGGCTGCGGCTGCAAGCTCGACCCCGGCATCCTGCGCGGGCTCCTGGCGAGCCAGCCCGCGGCCGGACCGTTCGAGCGTCTCCTCGTCGGCAACGAGACCGCGGACGATGCTGCCGTCTGGGCCCTGGACGACGGCACCTGCCTCATCGCCACCACAGACTTCTTCACGCCGATGGTGGACGACCCGCGCGATTTCGGCCGCATCGCCGCAACGAATGCGATCTCCGACGTCTATGCGATGGGGGGCCGTCCGATCCTGGCGCTCGCCATCCTCGGCATGCCGGTCGGCAGGATCGCGCCCGAGACCGTGGCCGAGATCCTGAGAGGCGGCGCTGGCCTCTGCGCCGAGGCCGGCATCCCGGTCGCGGGCGGCCACTCGATCGACACGCCGGAGCCGATCTACGGGCTCGCCGTAATCGGCACCGCGCGACGCGAGCACGTGCGCCGCAACGGCGACGCTCGGGCAGGCGACGCGCTCATCCTGACGAAGGGCATCGGCGTCGGGATCTACTCCGCGGCGATCAAGCGCGACGGCCTGCCCGGGGACGGCTACGCCGAGTTCGTGGCGACAACGACGCTCCTCAACAGGGTCGGCCCTGACCTCGCGACCGACGCGGACGTGCACGCCATGACGGACGTCACCGGCTTCGGCCTCCTCGGGCACGGGCTGGAGATCGCTCGCGCATCCGGGCTGCGGCTGGCGATCGAGGCCGGCGCGGTGCCGCTCCTGACCCATGCTGCGGCGCTCGCCAGGGACGGCTTCGTGACCGGCGCATCGCACCGGAACTGGGCCGCCTTCGGGGCGGATGTCGCCCTGCCCGAATCCTTCCCGGATTGGCGGCGTCATCTCCTCACCGACCCGCAGACCTCCGGCGGGCTCCTCGTCTCCTGCGCGGCGGGGCGCGCCGCGGCGATCCGGGACCGCATCCGGGCGGCGGGCTACCCGCTCGCCGCGATCGTCGGCCGCGTCGAGACGGGCCCCGCCGGGCTGCGGGTCGATTCGTGAGATCGGTCCGGGGGAATCGCGTGGGAGAGACGCCGAGGACGAGGCGCGGCCCGTGAACGCCGCCTGCCCAAGCGCGGCCATAGGCGCCCGCGCGCGGATGTGACACAGTCCCGGCGCACCGTCCGGAGCCCTGCCTTGCGTCTTCTCGCTCTCGTCCGCGCTGCTCTCGTGTGCGCGTCCTTGCCGCTCGCCGGCCAGGCGCAGGCGGCCTTTCCCTGCGACGAGCTCTGGGGCGAGCGCAATGCCGTCTACGCCGAGGCGGGCTACTGCTTCCGGACGGCGCGGGGCATCCGGGCCTTCGGCAACGCGAATTGCCGCTACGATGACATCCGGGACGTGCCGCTCTCCGCCCGCGACCGGGCGAAGGTCGCCGACATCGTCCGCGAGGAGCGGCGGAACGGCTGCGGGGAGTGAGCGCCGCGGCCCGGCGCGCGGCAATCCTGGCGGAAGCGGATGGGAATCGAACCCACCGTACGCTGTTGGCGTACCGCTGGTTTTGAAGATCGATCCTGTAGGGCAGCCTGAGTGTGTCTTAGGCAGAAACCTCAATTAGGTGAGGAAGTTAGGGTATCGGATGCCTCTAGTGCTGACAGCCGGGTGCGGCGAACGAGTCGGCACAGTGCTCGGACGTGGGCCGTTCCCTCGTTCTCTGTTCAGGGCATCGGTTTCCATCCATCGTAGGCGCTGGTGTGATGCCCTGCTCTCATGGCTCCCGATGATCGTTGAGGGGTAGGCGCATCAGCGCCTACCCACTCACGATGGGATGCTCTCGGCTGGCCCTATGGTCCTCGGGCCGCCAATCGCACCCCATCGGCTCTCCGAGATTCCGTTGAGGGCAAGAGCGCGAACACAGATCGGACTGGTGTTGGGAGAGGGAGAGAGGAGATCCAGATCTCACCTCCATCATGACCTTGATGTCCTGTAAGCCAGTTGGATTTCTCACGTGTCCGCGCAGCTTCCCGTATTAGATGAGCCGTGAGAAAAACGGCTCCCGGACGAGAACGGGCGCGGAACGCGGCCCGGCCGAGATCCAACCCCCTCAGCCAACCGTCCTCTCCACGTCCTCCTGAACGTCCCCGCCACGGTTCTCCCGAACCGATCCGGCGCACGATCGAGGCAGACAGTCACACTGGTACGATCAGGCGAGGACAGTCAGGCGGTACGATCAGAACGACGATCTCCGAGAGGATCGAGATCCGGCCATTATCGGGCGGTATGAAGACAGATCGGCGCAGGAGGTCGAGGAGAAGGGTCGGCGAGCGTGGGGCTGCGAGGTGCCCCTCCCGGGGCTCAGAGCAAGCCAGCGATGCCGACAGCCGGGCCGCGAAGGATGAGCGGGACGGCTCAGGAGGGAGAGACGTCCAGTTGCTTCCGGTGCCTGTGGCACGGCCAGTACATCGTTGAGCCCGATCAGGTCGCTGGTCCCCCTGGCCGCCATGTGGGTCATGGTGCTGGGAAGCATCGCTACCCTGTTCGAGACGATCGCGTAATCGTCCTCAGGATGCTCGGCCCGGAAGTCCGTGCAGAGGGTCGCGAGATTGTCGCCTCTCACGCCATCCGTATTCTTCGGTGATGGTCAGCATTGATCCATCCTGCTGTCCTCGTAGTTGGTAGCAGGACGGAGGCGAGTTGCATCATGCCGCTGTTCTACTTCCACCTGCATGCCCTCTCGAAGCTGCGACAGGACGAGATCGGCCTTGAGCTGGATAGCGTCGAGGCTGCTTACCTCGCGGCCTATCACTCGGTCCCAGGGGTGGCGGCGGAGTTGGTGAGAGAGGGGCTTGATCCTTCTCAGTTCAAGTACGTGATCACCAACGCGAAGGACCGGCACCTGATGACGCTGCCCTTCTCAGAGGCTCTGGGCGCGAAGGTGCGCTGACCGAGATAGCAGCTTTTCTCCCGCACCCTACGGTTCGATCGTCTACTCTCGGCTAATCGGAGAAGCGTTAGATCTCTCACGTGTCCATGCGACTCTCCGTACTCGATGAAGCGTGAGGGAAGTGGCTCCTTAGGCGATAACGGACGCGGAACGCAGCCCGGCTGAGACCCAGCCCACTCAGCCAATCGTCCTGCCGACGTCCTCCTGAACGGCCGCGCCCACGATCGCAGAGGACCATCACGCTGGTAGGATCAAGACGAGCCCAGTCAGGCCGGTATGATCAAGACGACGATCCCCGAAAGGATCGAGATCCGGGCGGTATGAAGACAGATCGGTGCGGCAGGTCGAGGAGAAGGCGTCGGAGAGCGTGGGGCTGCGAGGCGCCCACCAGGGCACAGAGCAGACCAGCGATGCCGACAGCCGGGCCGCGAGAAAAGCGAGGGGACGGCTACTTACGAAGTGCGGCCGAAGGAAGTTGGCTTTCACAAGCTCGTCAGTCCGTTCAGAGCTGCGACCAGGGAAAATGTGCCAGCGATAGCAACGTTGCCTGCAAGCAGGATGGTGAGAAGGGTCATGGGCCTGGAACTCCATACTGTCGAGCTTCAACGCCAATGGCTACGTTCCGTTGCGGCCCTCATCACTTCCCTTTCTTGGCCTCCGGCCCGCCGCAGGCGCGAGCCACTGACCCGTGGCCGCGCCACGAGCCTGCGACCGCAGATCGCCTGTTTGATCGGCAAAGGCCGGGCAGATGGCCCGGCCTTCATCATCTCAGGCAGACTGGATGCGGTCAGTGTGCACCGGTCGAGGTTGCACCCGATTTCGAGCCGGAAGCGGGAGCCGTCTTCGCGGTATTCGGGCTCGTGCTCTTCGCAGCGCCGGTCGCAACACCGTCCTTCGCGGGCATGCCCTTCTCGGTGTTGCTCTTCACGCTACCCGGATTGTTGAGGTTCTTTTCCGCAGATCCAGCAGCGCCAGCCTGGGCCAGCGCAGCGCCGGACAGCGAAGTAGCCAGCAGGGCGCTGAGTGCAAGGCAACTGATGCGCATAGTGAACTCCCTTTCGGATGCAGAACACATCTGCTCGATTGCGCCGGTATGTGCCGCTGAGCAGCGATTGGTTTGCACCAACACAGGAAGATTGGGCGTTCCCAGATGAACCGGCCGTGACACGGCAAGCGGCTCTCTGTTCACCTTGCGCCGGCTGCCTGGAGAAGCGGCAACCGACGAGTTGGGATGCCGCAAGTCAAACCTTTGCCGTAGGAAGGAGTTCTCGCGGAACGTGTTGTTCCAGCGGTTCGTTACGTGCTCCCACATGGGAGGCAACAATGCTGAAAACGGCACAGGCAAGCGCATTTCTGTGGCTCGTGATCGCAAGCCAAGCCCTTGCGCAGGTGACCACAGCACCAACCACACCTGCCCCCGCTCAGCCTACTGCACCAGCCACCACACACGCGGCTGGCGGAACGAACTGGCTCTGGCTGATCATCCTGGCCGCCCTGATTGCAGCGGCGGTCTGGTACTTCATGCGCCGTCGCGGAACACCCCGGCTTTGATGCTGGAGGCGGTGTAAGCGGCACCGCCAACGAAAATCCGGGACAGCGAAACTGAGGAGAAGGTCATGGCTGAGACACAAGCGCAGAACCCCTCGTCGCAAGGCTCTTCAGGAGCCAAGCAATCCGGCAGGGGCCAGGATCAACAACGGAGTGAGAGCTTCGCCGATCAGGCGCAGAGCGCGGTGCGTGGAGTGGCCGATCAGGCGTCAGACATGTGGGACAGCGCCTCCGATCAGGGTCAGCGCTATTACAGACAGGGCAGCCAAGCCTTCGGCAACATGGACGGTGCGACGCTCGGCGGTTTGTTCGCCGCAGGTGCGCTTGGCTTTGCCATCGCATGGCTGATCTTCGGGCAGTCTCACGCAAGCAGAGATGTGGCTCGCCGCATGAGCCGGAGCAGCGAGAGCTACCGTTGAGTTATACGAGGCAGTGAACGCTGACGTGCGTTCGGAAGGTGCCTCAGGGCTGGGCTCAACCACCCTTAGGCTGGCCGAACATCCGCAGCAGCAAGCCGGTTGAGTCCATGCTGGAGTTCGTTCTCGGTGACCTGTCCGCGCTGATCGCCACGCACGGGCTCTGTTGTTGCCCCCTAAAGACCGGACACGGTCTCCTGGGTTGATCGGGCGATGAACTCGCGCGGCGAGCGGTAGCCCAGCGCGCGATGAGGGTGAAGGTCGTTGTAGTGCGCCAGCCAAACGGGAAGCTGGCGCAGCACGCTTTCAGCATCCGGCAGGATCGAGACGCGCACGTAGTCGCGCTTCAAGGTCCGCACGAACGCCTCGGCCATGCCATTACTCTGAGGGCTCTCCAGCGGCGTCGTTTTCGGCACCAATCCGAGGTCGCGAGCGAAGCGGCGCGTGTCGCGGGCCAAGTAGCAGCTGCCGTTGTCGGTCAGCCACTCGATCAGGCTCGGCAGCTGGTTGACTGGCCCGAAGCGATGCTCGACGGCCGCCACCATCAGGTCGCGGACGTCCTCGCCCGTGATGCCCGCCGTGGTTGCCACGTAGCTCATCGCCTCCCGGTCACAGCAGTCGAGCGCGAAGGCGACCCGCACCCTCTCACCGTTCTCCGCCGCGATCTCTAGCCCGTCCGAGCACCAGCGCGTGTTGCGGACGGCCACCGCCACCTTGCCCTCATGACGGCGCGTCTCGGCTCCGCCCGCGTGTCGCTGAAGCAGGAGGTCGTGCGCCTTCATGACTCGGTAGACGCGCTTCACGTTCGGCGCAGGCCGGCCGTCCCGCTCGGCCTGCCGGCGCAAGAGGGCGTGGACGCGCCGATAGCCGTAGGTCGGCAGATCCGCGATGAGCGCCTGGATCGCGCCGAGCAGCTCGGCGTCGGGTGCAGGCGGACGACCGCGTCGCGCTATGGGCTTCCGGGCGGGGGCCGTCTGCCGGGAGGAGGCGAGGTGCGGGCGCGATAAGCCCAAAGCCGAAGCCACCGCGCTCACCGGCCGTCCCCCAGCCACGAGGTCATGCGCAGCGGCAACTTTTTGGGGGCGGCGACCCGCTCCATCGCCTCGCGCAAGATCTCGGTTTCCAGCGTCTTCTTGCCCAGGAGCCGCTGTAGCTCGCGGATCTGCTGCAGGGCAGCGCGAAGCTCGGAGGCTGGCACCACCTCCTCGCCGGCCCCGGCGGCCGTGAGGGCGCCGCGCGCCATCAGCCGACGCCACGTGAACAGCTGGTTGGCGTTCAGCCCGTGGCGGCGGGCGACGAGCGAGACAGACTGGCCGGGCAGATACGTCTCCTCGACGAGGCGCACCTTCTCCTGCGTGGTCCAGTGCCGCCGGCGCTGGACGGAGGTGATCACCTCGACGCGCTCGGCGCGGGGCGGATCGTTAAAACTCACCATAGGATCGGTCATAGGCACACACTTCCACAAGCGTGAGCCCGTGTCCGGTCATTTAGGGGGCTACTTCAGGCTCTGGATCGTGGCCCTGGTGATCGGCCTGGAGAGCATGGGCCTGCCACTCCCTGGTGAGACGTGTCTCGTCAGCGCCTCCCTCTACGCCGGAGCAACCGGCAATCTCTCCCTAGGCGCGGTCATTGCCGCAGCCGTGGCAGGGGCGGTGATTGGCGACAGCGTCGGCTTCTGGATCGGCCGCAGCGTGGGGCAGCGAACGCTCATCCGTCATGGGCCGCGCATCGGCATCACGCCCGAGAAGATCAAGCTCGGGCGCTACTTGTTCATGCGCCATGGCGGCAAGGTCGTGTTCCTGGGCCGGTTCGTCGCCGTACTGCGCGTGTTGGCAGCACTCCTGGCCGGCGCGAACCGGATGGCATGGCCACGCTTCCTCTTGTTCAACGCCACTGGCGGGCTCGTCTGGGCGACCGTGTTTGCGTGTGGCGCTTACTTCTTCGGTTCGCGCATCGAGGCGGTGACCGGCCCCGTGGGCGTATGCCTACTGGTCCTGGCAGCGGCTGGTTTGATCTGGCTCATCGTCATGCTGCGCGAGCACGAGGCGCGCCTTCTGGAAGAGGCAGAGCAGGCGCTCCCCGGCCCGCTGATGCCGACCTAAGGGCGAGCGGACTATCAACATCCCAGGGCTGGGGATGCTCCAACCCCGTTGCTTGAGACAATCGCGTGATTGCGCTGAGGACGAGAAGCGCAGCAGCCAAGCAATCGTGCACGCCTCCCGATGGAACCGCTCAGCTTGTGCCTGCGTTGCAAGCCAAATTCAAACGCTGGGGACGATAAATGAGCACTAATGCTGAGTATAGGAATGCGCTCCCGTCAGGCCCGTCGCTGCTTCAAGCAAGCTTAGGCTTCAGTTTTTCTTTCGTAACTCTGATCGGATGCGTGGTTGCGCTCGGCATGGTTGCATAGTGCCGAACCGCATCATTGGGTGTGTGCTCAAGGCAGACTGAGCAGCAACGAAAAAGGGGTGCCGGAAGGCACCCCTTTTCGCATCGAACTACGACGGCGGTCAGTAGCCGTAGTAGGGATCGTAGCCGTAGGCCGGAGCCGGAGCGTAGTAGCGGGGAGCCTGACTGGCAGCGATAGCGCCGCCGATGATGCCAAGCGCCGCACCTGCTGCGAGTGCACCACCTACACCGGAGCCGCGACGGTGGCCGTAGTGGCGGTAGCCACCCCGATAGCCGTAGCCGCCGTGATAGCCGTATCCGCCTCGGTAGCCGGGGCGAGCCTCAGCGGCCGGAGCGACAAGCAGGGAGCCCGCAAACGCGGCTGCAACAGCCGACAGAGCCAACTTCTTCATGAAGCCTCCAAGGGGCATGCCCGTGGCGTTCATCGCCCGTGGTCGTGCATCTGCTGTGAACCTGACGCGGTTCGGGGAGGGACGCGGTGCGCATCCTCACCCTACCGGGCTCAACCTCGCCTTCCACGCTTCTGTTCGTTAAGCTCGGCTTTATCGCCACGGAGGGAAGCTGTTGCAGTTCATCATCAGCGCGAGCACGCAGGACGGTCACATCGCCTATCAGGCCCGGTCTCCCGAAACCGCACTGGAGCGTGCCAGATCCTTGGAGAGCGAGCAGGCGCGGGGCGTGCAGGTCAGCGATATGCACGGACGCATCTACGATCCCGACGCCTTCGACCGCTGCTTTGTTCGCTCGCAGGCAACCAAAACGATGGGTGAAGTCGCCGCGTAGGTGCGGCAGGAACTGATCCCGCCATTAGCCCGGTGAGCCGTGACCGAGCCTCAGGAGCGTTGCGACGCCATCGGCGGCCCAGGACTTCGTGACAGATGCGGCGTCAGAGCTAAAGGCCACGGCAACGACGTGCATGCCGAGAACCGGCGCGAAAACCAGCACCATCATGATGAGGATGGCAGCGGCGCTGCGGTCGCGGCGCACAGGCGCTGCCGCGCGCGAAAAGGTGTTTGGGAGGGTCATGGCTCACCTTGTCTGACCAGCCGCCAAGGCCGGTCGCGGGCGAGCCGGATCGAACGATCAGGCGCGGATCACGCAGTCAGCCAGTGGCGGCAGGGTCGACCGACTACTGTCGTCGGGCATGGGGTTCGTGGGTTCCTGTGGAGCCGCAGGCTCGCGCCGAGGCACGAACGAACGGAGGGTCGGATGATGGGGTGCAAGTCCATCTTCGTGACGGCTCAACGCCGGGCGACCCAGATTGGATGCACGGGCGAGAAGATGGCCCACAGTGAGGTTCGTGACGAACGCCGCTGACCAATGACAAACCAGTTCCTTGCCTGGGTGGATGTGGTTGCGCAGCCATCACAGAGCCTGCACTCCGTCACGACAAGGCCGGAACTTCATCCGGAATGAAGGCGTGCAGCAGGAGCTTGAGGTCGCCCTCCTGCACGAGGTCTGCCGCCTCGTGGGGCGTGCACCAGCATAGCTCCCGCTGACCCCACTCGGGCCAGCGGCTGCGCTGCCCCGTCACGTGCAGTGGGAACACACTAACCTCGCAGGACACCACCATGCCGTTGTCGAGGCGCTTGTCGTACTCGTAGGTGCCGAACACAGCCTTGCTAATCCGCCCCTTCAGCCCAGCTTCCTCGTATGCCTCTCGCTCGGCCGCTCGATGTGGCTTGCGGCCGGGCATCGGCCAGCCCTTCGGCAGGACCCAGCGCCGCGTCTCGCGCGAGGTGATCAGCAGAACCTCAAGTTCGCCCTGCATGTCGAACCGGTAGGGCAGAGCCGCTACCTGCCGCCGTGCTTTGCGCCACTTCTTCTTCACCCCTGCCATCGCGACGCCATATCCCGAACGTCATGCCAACCGCACGGCGGCAGGCGAGTTCGCCCACAAGCATTCAACCGGGAGTACCGGCTGTACATGAGCCGATGCTGGACCGTTGCGGAGCGGGAGCGTAGCTCTGAGGCGCAGCAGGAGCCATCACGCTTCAGGCTGCGGCTTCGAACGGATCGGATGCCCTGTGCAGATTGAGATCGAGCGCAGGTTTCTCGTTACCCCTGAGGTGCTGACTCACTGCCGGGCGGGCGTGCACATCCGTCAGGGCTATCTGCACACTGATGGCAGAAATACGCTTCGGGTGCGCCGCGCGGGTGAGCGCGGCTTTCTCACATGGAAGGGCAAAAAGCAGGGCTCGTCACGGGCAGAGTTCGAGCGGGAGATTTCGCCCGAGACAGCCGACTTCCTCCTGAGCCTGATCTCACCCGACCGCTGCCTGGAGAAGAGGCGCTACGGGATCGAGCATGCCGGTCTGATGTGGGAGGTGGACGTGTTCGACGGCGCACTCGCAGGGCTGATCCTGGCCGAGGTGGAACTCCAGCGGGAGGACCAGCCTGTGACGCTGCCGCCTGGGTCACGCGCGAGGTGACGCACGACAAGCGCTATCGCAATTCGCGCCTCGTCGGCCGCAAGAGGCCGCCGCGCCCGCGCGCCGCATAGGGTCTTCTGCGCGATCGTCGCTGTGTTCACCAGATGCCGCCCATCGTCCTCAGGGCCACAATCCGCGTAGGGCGGCGTACACGCATCAGGCCGCAGCCCTACTCAGGCGGCCACCCGCGAAGCCGAGCAGGTCCGACAGCAGGGCGCGACCACGACTGACCCGGCTCTTCACAGTGCCAACCTGACATCCGATCACCTCGGCGGCAGCCTCATAGGTCATGTCATGGACGCTGACGAGGAGCAGAGCCTCGCGCTGGAGTGCAGGCAATTTCGCCACCTTGCTCCAGACATCTTGCAACTCGATCCGATCCTCTTGGTCCGGCACCTCGATCAGCCGCTCGGCCGCAGCGCCGTCTGCGTCCTCCACCTCGCGCTTGCCCTTGCGGCACTCCGTGTAGAACTGGTTGCGTAAGATCGTGAACAGCCACGCGTTGAGGTTGGAGCCGGGCACGAAACTGTGCTGGTTCGACCAAGCTTTGAGCAGCGCCTCCTGCACGAGATCATCGGCTCGCGCGGCGTTCCCGGTCAGGGACATGGCATAGGTGTGCAAGCGCGGAACCGCCGCCAGCAAGCCATCACGAAACGCTGCCGAGGTTGGTTCCCTCAGAGTGCTCAGAGCACTCTCAAGCTGCTTGATAAGATCGAGAAGCCGCTGCGGCTGCTGCTCCGTCAGGAGAGTGCCGTAGCAGGCTCGAAGCTGATTGCCGAGGTGGGCGCGCAGGGCTGCGGTCAGGCAGGATCGCTGGTTCTGGTCTGGGCTGATCATGGGCACCTGTGAACGGCCAAGCTGAAGCTTGACCATGCAACTCACCGGCAGCGTGGCCGTTCCGGCGGGTGCATACTGAATTCGAATATGGTTGCAGAAACACAGCGCAGTGCTTCAGAAGATATAATTGCGCGCGATCTTTCAGCTTGGCCTTACCATCGCTCCGCTTCTAGCAGGCGGGAGTGAGAAGCCCTCGATCGTCGGCGAAAGTCTACCCGCCGGCATTGCACGACCTCGTACATTGACGCTGGCGCGAGCAGGAAGCGGCACCTGCCAACAACAAAGGTTATAGCGGCGAGCATATCTGGTATACCAGATGCGCTGACAGCGTGAACGCATGCGGCCTCGTCACAAACGTTGGCCGATATCGTGCCGCAGCGCTGAGACCATCTGACCCCAAGCAGACATCCCAACCAATGAGGGTGTCTCACACAACGCTTCAAAGACGGCCTGATCAGACGCCGCCTTACAGGGAGACGCGCCCCATGCCAGCGGCCACTCAGGTGAGTGAGAATCTTCCGCCTCAGATCCAGAAGGCTCTGGCTGAGTGCATTGCTGGTGCTCAGATCGCTGAGCACAAGGCGAGCGACTACCTCAAGCTCTCACAAGGTGAGGCGGACGACTCGATCTATGAGGCGTGCCGCTCCATGCACCGGTTCTATAGCTCCATGCACGAGTTCTTCCGGGAGGAGCAGATGGCGATCGCTGCGCTCCTTAAGCCTGCTGATGGAGCCCTCCCGTCCCACATAGCCACGGCTGCTTGACGCGGATGTTTACGCGTCACTAATCCTCCGCAGGCAGCGCGTAGCACCAAGACACGTTCGAGTGCCGTGCTGCTCATCCCTGACGCGCTGGGAACGGGATGACCTGTGACTGCTCTTCTATGGCCTGCGCCTGCTCACCCACGGCTCGCTTCAGCGCCGTCTGACTGAACGGCTTATTCAGGCGGGGGAGTCCGGATCCCGTGCCCTCCGGCAGGTCTGTGTAGCCGGACGCCAGGATGATCGGCAGATCAGGCCGATCAGCCCGGATCGCAGCCGCAAGCTGCACACCGGTCATCTCCGGCATAGCATGATCGGTGATGATCAGATCAACATCGCGTCTATGGCGCAGTGCGTTCAGAGCCTCCCGGCCTGAGGCTGCCTGAACGACCGTGTGGCCAAGGTCTTCCAGCATCTCGGCCGTGTTTGCGAGCACCAGCGCGTCATCGTCCACTACGAGAACTCGCAGCGACTTGTAGGCCGAAGCAGTGGCTTCTGATTCCGTAGCGTCAGCCGGACGTGCTGTGGAAGCACCTTCCTCAGCCAGCGGCAGCCAGATCTCTGCCGTTGTGCCTTTGCCCTTCTCACTCGACAGCACCAATCGGCCACCCGACTGCTCGGCCAGTCCGTGCACCATCGAGAGCCCTAATCCGGTGCCCTTACCGACGCCCTTGGTCGTGAAGAAGGGCTCACGTGCGCGTGCCAGCGTCGCCGTGTCCATGCCCTCGCCCGTGTCGCTCACGGACAAGCACACGTAGTCGCCGGGTCGGAGTGCATCCATAGTCTCAGGATCAGCATGCTCCTCTCGCGCCGCCAAGGTAATCGTACCGCCATTCGGCATCGCGTCCCGTGCATTCACCGCCAAGTTGATGAGCGCGAGTTCCAGTTGATTCGCGTCTACCTGAACCGCACGAAGCTTGGAGGGGAACTG
Organism: Methylobacterium durans; assembly: GCF_003173715.1. NCBI lineage: Bacteria > Pseudomonadati > Pseudomonadota > Alphaproteobacteria > Hyphomicrobiales > Methylobacteriaceae > Methylobacterium > Methylobacterium durans. The sequence continues at coordinate 4,729,303 of NZ_CP029550.1, forward strand.
CTCCTCAATGTGCACCGCTGGCCCAGCAGCGCGCTGGAGCAGGTCCGCCATGCCCTGCACCAGAGAAGCGATGTCCACAGCCTCGGGCTTGAGATCCTGGCGACGCGCGAAAGCCAGCATGCGCTGCGTCAGGGCCGCGCCGCGCTGAGCACCCTGCGCAGCATTGTCCAGCAGGCGGCGAAGGCGAGGGTCGTCAGGAACTCGCTTGCGCAGCAGGTCGAGGTTCCCGATCACGACAGCCAGTAGGTTATTGAAGTCGTGCGCCACGCCCCCGGTTAGCTGACCCACCGCCTCCATCTTCTGCGCCTGACGCAGCGCTTCTTCGGCTCGCTTGCGCGCGGTCACATCGACAACCCCGCCCAGAGCACCTGTGAATGCGCCGTCGTGGTCGTACTCGGCTCGCCCGGAGACCACGACCTCAAGGATCTCGCCCGCCTTCGTGACAAACCGGTACTCGGCTTGCTTCAGCGTGCCCTCCCGGATCAGCCGAGGCCAGTCCTCCTGCATCCGCTGCCGAGCAGAAGCTTCTGTCATGAAGTTGATCAGCGGGCGGCCGATGACCTCCTTTCGGGTGTAGCCGAGGAGGTCGAGCCACGCCTCGCTGACCTGCTCGATCTGTCCGTCGCTGTCGAGCGAATGAAGGGGAAGAGGCGTCCTGCTGTAGAGCGTCCGGTAGCGCTCCTCACTCTGGCGGAGCGCTTCGGCTTCGCGCTCGGCCAGAACGGCAAACCGCCGGTCGAACATGGCAGCCACGGATGCCAGAAAGAGGATCACAAAGGTCGTGGTCGCGACGGCAAGCGCCAGCTTGATCTGATCAAGGTTGGCATCGGTCTGAGCTTCAGCCATTCCTGCGTGAGCATGGAACGCTGAGCCCTGCATGGCCGCGTAGTGCATGCCAGCCACGGCCACGCCCATGACGAGCGCCGCGACGATCCGGGACCCTGCTCTGGCGTAACGAAAGGCAAGCCAGAGGGCGGTCGTGGAGGCTCCGATGGCGATTAAAATCGCAACTGCGACCCAGATGCTCTCGTAGCGCAGGTCGGCCCGCATCCGCATCGCGGCCATGCCAACGTAGTGCATACCCGCGATGCCCAGCCCCATGAAGAGGCCGCTCCACCCGAGCATGATGGTGCTCGCGTCACTTCTACTCACGACAGCGAACGCAGCCCCGGTGACGCCGACTGCGAGCAAAAGCGAGAGCACGGTAAGGGTTGGGTCGTAGCTGACCTCCATGCCCGGCATGCTGAACGCGAGCATGGCGACGAAGTGCATCGACCAGATGCCGCCGCCCATCGCGACAGCGGCCGTTCCAAGCCATGCGTGCCGCACCCAACCTGTAGCGGCACGCACGCGGCTGGCGAGATCGAGAGCCGTGTAGGAGGCTGCCGCCGCGATCACGACCGAGAGCAGAACAAGGAAGTGGTCGTGAGATCCGTCAGTGGCCATGGCTCTGCAACATCGTGAGCGGCTGTGCTCACGCCCGAGGATGAACGCGCTTCGCAACTTGTCCGTTGCTGAGGAGTGATGAATCGCCCAGATGGCTTAACTTCTTGCTTCTCACGGCCTTTAGGGCGCATGCCTCCGAATCCTCGCATCCAATGCGTCACATTCCAGGCTCGAATCCGGCTTACTGCGCGCAACCTACCAAGCTCCCTACTCACCGCGCTTGCCTGCGCTCCGGAGATGATTTTGCACGACCTGTCTCCACCCGCTCAGCAGCCGAGCGAACGTGAAGCCGAGCTTGAGGCCGAGATTGGCCGCCTGCGTCGCTCGCTCGATGAGGCTGTGCGGCGCACAACCGTCGATGTACCGGCGGCCAGCGCAGGCTACGAGCACGAAGTGGCAGATCTGCGCTCTGCTCTGGCCCTTAAGCAGGCACGCTCGGCCGAGTTGCAGCAGGCGAACGCCAAACTTACCGCGAACTGCGCGACTCTCGCGGCCAGCGAAGCGCGCTATCGCCTCGCGGTAGAGAGCGCCAGCGACTACGCCATCTTCACCACCGACCTGACCGGACGCATCACAGGGTGGAACTCAGGCGCTCAGAACCTGATGGGCTGGAGCGAGGAGGAGGCGGTCGGCGCTCCAGCCAACCTGATCTTCACGCCTGAGGACGACCGAACCGCGATTGCGGAAACCGAGATGCGCTTGGCCGTCACGGAAGGCCGTGGCGAGGACGACCGCTGGCACCTGAAGAAGGACGGCTCTCGCTTCTGGGCTAACGGCCTGATGATGCCACTGCGCGATGATGAGGGCGGGCTCGTTGGCTTTCTCAAGATCCTGCGGGACCGCACGGAGGCGAAGCAGGCAGCCGAGCGTCAGGTGCTTCTGGTGCACGAACTCAACCACCGAGTGAAGAACACACTCGCTACCGTCCAGGCATTCACCAGCCAGTCTCTGCGGACAGCAGGCTCACTGGCCGAGGCACGCGAAGCGATCACGGCGCGACTGATCGCACTGGCTCAGGCGCACGATGTGCTGACAGCCGAGGACTGGCAGGGTGCGGACCTTGCCCAGATCGTCGCTGATGCGCTGCGGCTACATGGTGGGGACGGCGAGCGCTGTCGCTGGCAGGGCAACGCGATCCGGGTTTCATCTCGCATTGCATTGGCGTTGGCGATGGTGCTGCACGAGCTTGCGACCAACGCGATCAAGTACGGAGCGCTCTCGAATGCCACTGGTACCGTGTCAGTGACATGGAAGATTACCGAGCAGGGCGATCGGTCCGTCGAAACGCGCCTTCGCCTAGCACTACGTTGGGAGGAGCGAGGTGGCCCGCCTGTCACCCCGCCGACGCGCAGAGGCTTCGGAACGCGCATGATCGAACGCGGCCTTGCCAGCGAACTCCAGGGCGAAGTCCGGATGAGCTACGAGCCGGCAGGAGTCGTCTGTCTGCTCGACATCCCGCTGGAGATGGGCTGAAATAACAAGGTCGGGCTGGCCCGAACCTACCTACCTTGATGCGAGGGAACTGCTCTCCTGAGGATTAACGGCTTCGCGCAGCAGTTTAGTGAACACAGCGTCGAGTTGCCGCTGGTCCAATGGCTTTTGAATGAAGGCGACGGGTCCTGTTGCCTCGGCGGCAGTGCGGGTCGTCGGGTCTCCAGAACCCGATACGAACACGTGCGGGATTAAGCGCGCTCGCGCGATTCTGGCCACGTCGATCCCCGTCAAAATGCCCTGGAGCTTAATGTCTAAGATCGCAAGGTCGATCCCTCCATCCATCAGGCGCTCCTGCGCGCTCTCGCCGGTCTCAACTGCGGCGATCACCTCATGGCCAGCTTCTTCCACGAGGTCAGTCAGGTAGCTGGCCACCAAATACTCGTCCTCGACGATCAGCACCCGCAGGTTCTGGCTCAAAGGGCAACTCCTACACGGCACCGGGTACCGGGATGCTTGTCCTCAACCATCACCTCTCCGCCGATCTGCTGCGCCAATCGCTCAACAAGGTGTAAGCCCATTCCAATGGGTGTCGATCGGAGATCGCGCTCAAAGCCCCGGCCGTTATCCTCTACCGTGAGTACAATTCGGCTCTGCTCGCGCTGCAACTGCACCCTGAGTTCCCCGCCTTCCACCTCGGAAAAAGCATGCTGGACCGCGTTGGTAATGATCTCGTTGGCCAGCAACCCAAATGGCACAGCTACGTCAACCGGCAACTCCAAGGCTTCCAGTTCTGTCTCAAGGCTGACGGGCACGCGTGCCAATGCCACGAGGCTGGAGGCCAACTCGCCGATGAAGGCACCGAAATCGACGCGACGGAAGTCCGGCGAGCGGTAGAACTGCTCCTGTAGGCGACTGAGCGACTGAATGCGCTGACGCAGGTCGGCAAGCTGCTGCCGGTCTGGACCACTCTGAAGCGCCTTCTCCGTCTGCCGTATCAGGCTGATAACAATCTGGAGGTTGTTGTGCAGGCGATGGTAGAGTTCGGCCAGTACCAGATCGCGGTTCTCGGCCAGAGCCCGTCGAGCCTGCCCCCGCTCGACAACGATGCGCGCGGTGAGAGCCAGACGCTTTAGCTGATTGCGCCCCTTCACTACGTAGTCGTCGAAGCCGGCCTTCATGGCACGGACCGCAAGATCCTCGTTGCCGGTCCCCGTGACCATGATAGCGGGGCAATTGGGGTGAGCCGCCTTGACCGCGTTGAACAACGCGAAGCCATCGATCCAGCGGAGGTCGTAATCCGTCACCAGAAGGTCGGGAGGCGAAGCGAGCGCCTGCTCAAGGCTGGCTTGGCTCGCGACCTCCACCACGTCAAATCCGGCGATTTCCTGTGAGAGGGCTCGGATGTTCAGGGCACGCGTGTCCGGATCGTCGTCGGCAACAATCACTCGCATGTGCGCTCCAGATGGAAGGGCATCAGGTCGCGGTGCTAACAGCGGGCTTCCGGCGTTTGATCCGCGCTTCTGCGTTTCGAAGCCGGGAGGGAATCTGGTGGCAAGGCGTCGTATATAACGTGGACCGCATCAGGCATCACAAGCGGGGTGGTCTCTCCGCTTTCGGGTTGATCGCTCTAACGATTGCCCTCCTGCTCACTGTCGTGAGTACGGGCGCACTCGTTCTGAACCTCTCTCGGCTGAACACCAGCCGTATGGAGGTGGCCCGCATCAACTCGGTCCTGACGCTCGTGGCCGAGCTTCATGAGGCGATCCGAGCCGCCGAGACGGGGCAGCGCGGCTTCCTACTGACTGGCGAACAGCGTTATCTCACCACCTATCAGGAGGCTGTGCCGCGCGTCTGGGCTGACCTTAAGGCTGCCGAGCAAGTGGTCAGGAGGCCGGAGCAGGTCGCGCGTTTGGCGAACCTCCGCTCGCTGATCGAGAACAAGCTCGACGAGTTGGCCAACACGATTGGCCTGGGCGCGCGTAGCCAAAACGCTGCGCTTGAGGTCGTTCGGACCGATGTCGGCCAGCAGTTGATGGAGCAGATCGACAGTACGATTCGCACCATCCGGGATACAGGGACCGAGGCCCTATCGGCACAGTCGAAGCGCGAGCAGACGGATGCCGCCTGGGCCACAGCGGTCGCCCTCTTGAGCGGTGGTCTTGCACTCAGCAGCGCGGTTCTGGGCGTTGTCACGCTTGTCGGCAAACGCGCGCAGACACGCCTGTTCGAGGCTGAGGAACGCTTCCGCAATCTCGCGGAAAACATCGAGGAAGCCTTCTGGGTCTCGGACCCACGCAGCAGCACGCTGCTCTACATCAATCCCGCATTCGAGCACATCTGGGGTCAGGCACGGTCAGCGCTCTACCAGGACCCCCGCCTCTGGCTGGAAGCCATCGTCTCGGACGATCGTGAACGGGTAAGCGCCAGTTACGCCGAAAGGGCGATGAAGGGCACCTACGACGAGAACTACCGGATCATGCGGCCGGACGGATCACTCAGGTGGGTACGCGACCGAGGTTGGCCGGTGCACGATGAGACTGGTCAGTTTGAGTACGTAGTTGGCATCGCCGAGGACATCACGGAGATGCGCGAAGCGCAGGACGCGCTCACCAGCCTGAACGCCGATTTGGAGCGCCGGATTGAGGAACGGACGCAAGCGCTCGTCGAGGTTAACCGTGAACTCGACGCATTCGCCTACTCCATTTCTCATGACCTGAGAGCGCCACTTCGCTCGATGCAAGGCTACGCGGATGCGCTCATCGAGGATTTCGGTGATGGCCTTGGTCCAGAGGGACATCACTATACCAAGCGCATCGTCGCCGCCGCGTCGCGCATGGAGGATCTAATCCAAGACATCCTCGCTTACAGCCGACTGGCCAAGGAGGAAGTCAGCGTCAGACCTGAATCTCTCGAAGCGGCCGTAGATCAGGTGCTGACAGACCTCGCGCCGATGTTGGCGGACACGGCCGCAGATGTTCGGGTTGAGCGTCCCCTTCCGGAGGTGCAGTCGAACCGCTCGGTCTTGCGGCAGGTTCTAAGCAACCTGATTGCAAACGGAGTGAAGTTCGTTGGGCCGGGTGAGAAGCCCGAACTGCTAATCCACGCGGATCGGCATGCGGGGCGTGTCCGCCTTTGGGTCGAAGATCACGGCATTGGGATCGCGGCAGAGCACCAGAAGCGCATCTTTGACCCGTTCCAGCGCCTGCATGGGATCGAAGCCTACCCTGGAACCGGCATAGGGTTAGCTATCGCCCGGCGGGCGACGACGCGCATGGGGGGCTCCTGCGGTGTCGAATCGGAACTTGGTCGCGGCAGCCGGTTCTGGATTGAGCTTCGGGCCGCCGAGGAGGGGGGTGGGGATGAGCGCACCGCTTGAAGATGTGATCGTGGTCGTCGAGGACGATCCAGATGACCGGCATCTTCTAACCCGCGCCTTCAAGAAACTCGGATCGAGCGTCCCACTTCGCTTCGCCTGCGATGGTGATGAGGCTGTGGCGTTGCTGAGCGAGGTGGCGTCATCGGCCGATCCCTCAATGCGGCCGGTCGTGATCCTGCTAGATCTTAAGCTGCCACGTCGGTCTGGCTTAGAGGTTCTGACCTGGGTCAAGGCGCAGCCAGCACTGCGTCGCATCCCCGTCGTGATCCTGACCTCGTCACGCGACCAGACCGACCTGAAGCAAGCCTATGACCTTGGCGCGAACTCGTTTCTGGTGAAGCCGAGCCAACCGCACGCGCTGCACAGCTTGATTGAGCAGGTGAATGCGTACTGGCTCGGCCACAACGAGGTTGCACCGATAGCAGTCTAGTCCTGCCTGTATGCGGCTCTCCAGCGAGCGGGCATCTCGCTGGCCTCGCCAGATACCCTGCTCATCTCTGGGGACGCCTATAAGGTGCAGGCACGTTACGCAACCTTCCGGCCGCGTCCGCTGGTCCGCTCTGCCTGCGCACCCGCACGCCCGAGGCCAATCGCCTTGGCGAGTTCGGAACGCTGGGCGGCGTAGCTGGCTGCCACCATCGGGTAGTCGTTGGGCAAACCATAGCGCTGACGATAGCTGTATGGGTCGAGGCCATGCCCAGCGAGGTGGCGCTTGAGCGTCTTATAGGGCCTTCCATCGACGAAGCTGATGAGCGCGTCCGGTGTGATCGACTTCTTGATCTGCGAGGGCGTCGGCTTCTCGACCTCCTCCACAGGAGCCTGAGACGTGCCGCTCGCGAGGCCGTTTAGCGCCCGATGAACGTTGCTGATGAGCGCTGGAAGCTCGGCCACAGAAACAGGATTGTTGGAGACAAAGGCCGACACGATGTCGGCGGCGAGTCCGATAAATTCGGGCGCGCTGCCCGGAGTAGGTTCTGACATTTTCTCTTCTGCTATTCTTGACCGTTCGGCGGCGTATCTCACCGCTCATGCCGCTCAGTCAAGCAACGTCTTCAGGTGCGGCTATGCATCGAATCTGCTGTGTCCGTTATGCTGGGGGTCTCTGCCCGCCACCAGCGACATTAGCGTGTCCATGAGTTGCTGCTCCACGAACGGCTTGCTCAGGATCGGCACATTCGCGAAGCGCGCAGGCAGGACATCTCGGCTGCGGTCGTAGGCGGTCGCAAACAGGAACGGCACGCCTTGATTCTGCAAAATCTCCGCAACTGGCCATACCTTCTCATCATCAACGTTGATGTCGAGCACCGCCCCATCGAGTGATCCGGCCTCGATCAGCGTCAGCACCATGGCGGCCTCAATTCGCGCCACCGGTCCCACGGGCGTCCAGCCAAGGGCGCGGACCGCCTCCTCCAGCACGTGCGCGAGCAGGGCATCATCCTCGACCAGCAGAATTCGTGGCGCGCCTGTGGTCTCGTCTGCCTGCGTCGCCGATTTGCCCGATGCTCCGTTGAGGACTGTGCCGAGCACCAGTGCCGTCTCGGGTACGTCCATGTAGAAGCACACACCGTCCGGCTTGTAGATGACTTCGCTGGTGCCCTGCATCTCGTACTCGATCAGACGCTGCGTCACGAAGGAGCCAAAGCCTTCGCGCCTTGGGGGCTTCACTGTCGGACCACCCACCTCGCGCCAGAACAAGCTCAGCACACGGGAGGGCGCATGGCCTGTGACACTCCACCGGATGCGCACGCGCCCACCCGGCACCGAGAGCGCGCCGTACTTGGCTGAGTTCGTCGCCAACTCGTGGAACACCATACCAAGGGATGCGCCCATCCTGGGCAGCAGGCTCATTCGGTCGCCCTCAAGCCAGAGGCTGTCACCCTCCTTGGCGTATGGGCTCAACTGCTCAACGATGAGGGAACGCAATTCCACCTTCTGCCAAGCAGCATCACTCAACAGGTTGTGTGAGGCAGCCATGGCCTGAATGCGCTGCTCGAAGCTGTGCACATAGGCGTCGAGTGCGGTCGCGCTGCCTCTGGAGTGGCGTGCCAGCGCCTGAACAGTCGCAAGCGTGTTCTTCACCCGGTGGTTCAACTCAGCCAGCATCACCTCGTGGCGAGCCTGGGCGGCATTACGCTCGCGCGCGACCTGCTCCATGCGCTTGAGGATGATCTCCAGCAGTGACAACCGGAGCAACTGCACGGCCTCGATCTCGGTCTCCGTCCAGGGCTCCGCGTGCAACCGAACCGACTGACTGTACGCCTCGAACGACTTGCGCGGATACACGCGGTAGCCGCCAGAGCCGATCTCGACGGGCTTATCAGGATTGCCGCCCCAGCGGACCGTCTCCAGTACCTCGGGACGGAACCAGAGGATGTAGATTGGCGGGGTGCGCGCGACGGCGAGCACCAGCAGGCCACTGGCGTCCTGGGCGAAGTCACGGGCAGGCTCCCACTGGCTCGCCAGCGAAGCCGTCGCAAACACGGCTTCACCTGATGACTGACTGCTCGCCAACCACCTGACGAGCGCGCGAACTTGGTCCTCACCCGGCCTGCGTCCGATCGCGAAGAATGCGTCTTCGACCAACAGGGCCACACCGCCCGCGTTCACGTAGCCGAGGAGGCTGCTCGCCTGCTGGATCAATCCTCTGGCGAGATCGCCTTCCTCCGAGATGCGCTGCACCAGCGTCTCTCGCGCACGGCGCAGCCTATGGCGGATCTCCAGGGCCTCGACATGCTCGCGCGCCTCTAGCTGGAACGAGAACATGTGGCCGAACAACTCGCAGACCGCACGCAGATGGCGCGGGATGCGTTTCGGAACTGTGTGATGGCACGCGATCAACCCCCAGAGGCGGCCACCCACGATGATGGAAATCGTCATCGTAGCGGCCACGCCCATATTCCGCAGGTACTCCAGATGGATCGGCGAGGCCGCGCGCAGCGTGCACTGGCTCATGTCGAGCACAGCAGGCATCGCATCTCGGCCGCCCTTTGCTGGGCCAAGCAGAGGGGCCGGCACGGAGCGCACATCAGCGATGATGCGCAGCCAGTTCCGCAGATAGAGATCGCGAGCCTGCCTCGGAATGTCAGAGGCCGGATAGCGAAGGCCGAGGTAGGACGCCACACCCTCTCTGTGGCTCTCGGCGATGACCGATCCCTCACCCTCAGGCAGGAAGCGGTAGATCATGACCCGATCATAGCCGGTCGCCCGGCGAATCTGCTCGGTTGCAGCCTGACAGAAGGCTTTCTGATCCGGGGCAGGCTGCACCGCGAGCAGCATCTGCTGAACGGTCGTGAGCGGATCGCGCGTGCGCAGATCGGGTAGGTCAGCCGCCTCGAACTCGACCACCAACACACTTCGATCCGCACACCTCCGCCCTGTTGCTACCTTGATCAGGCGTGACCTGTGCACGCTGGCATCCACCGGCACCGTGCCGAGGCGAAGGTCAGGATCGAGCGCGTGCAGCGGCGTCGCGAGATCGTCCTGCGCGAGGAGAGGCCGCAGGTGCTTCACACGCGCCGGTCCAAATAGCTGGGCCAGGGAACGACCGAGCAGAGTCTCCGGGGCGTGGCCCAAGAGCGTGCCGGTATCGCCCGCAACGTTCTTGATGGTCAGCCGGGTCGGCTCAAGTACGAGGAGCGCTCCGTGGCTCTGGATGCAGCCGGGCACATGGATGGGCTCGCGCTCGCACGCGCTGAGATCGACTTGCTCAGAGTCGGCTTTCTGGTCTGGCGTGCTGATCACGGTCATGAGCCACGCCTATCCCGCCACTTCGGGGCCGTTGCCGCTCCCAAAGCCTATCCATATCAACACTGGAGATCAGAAGATCGCAGCAGCGATCCTCGGCCGCGTCGCTCAGCGTACGGCTTTCGCGACAACGTCCGCTTGATCTGAGAGTGAGGTAGGTAGCAGCGCAGCGCCCAGAGCTTACCTCTGATACCAAGTCTCACTGATCAGCACTCATGAGCCCAGGTGCGTCGGCCGATGGAGACGATGTGCCAGGGCTCATCAATGAGCCTGTTCCAGGCATGGCAGCAGTGATCGACGATGTCGTCGTAGGAGCCGAAGATCCGGTTGCCGAGCCAGTTTTGGCGTAGAAACTGCCAGATGGCCTCGACCGGGTTCAGCTCAGGCGAGCGCGCCGGCAGCGGCATGAGGGTGAGATTGCCCGGCACGACAAGCTTCTTGGTGAGATGCCAGCCTGCTTGATCGAGCAGCAGGACGGCGTGAGCGCCCGGTGTGACATGCTGGGCGATCTCGGAGAGATGATGGTTCATCGCCTCGGTGGTGCAGCGTGGCATGACGAGACCGGCGCCCTTAGCGAGTGCAGGGCAGAGCGCTCCGAAGATGTAGGCGGATTCGGTACGCTGATCCTTCGGAGCTGCCGGCCGTGTGCCGCGGCGTGCCCATCGCCGGGTGATGGTGTTCTTCTGGCCGACACGGGC